>JAYTTN010000385.1:0-62720 GCA_043745295.1 Fimbriiglobus sp.
ACCGTCGCACACGCTTCCGGCTCGGAAGTTACTTCGGCAGGTCTGGGAGACCGGGCAGCGGGCCGAGCGAGTCCGGGCCGTCGGGCAGGCCGGGCATGGCGATGGTCGATTCGCCGGGCTTCCCCGACGGGATGATGATCGGCCGCAACTCGCCGGTGTCCACGTCCAGCACCACGCACGTCTTCGGGTTGGCGCGGAACAGCGCGCCGGGGTTGGCCACCAGGGTGCGGCCGGTGCGGTGCTGCTCGCGGACGTGGGTGTGGCCGTAGAACACGTAGTCGAAGTAGTCGGCGTGTTCGAGCTGGTAGAGCTGGTGCCGCTCGTGGCTGTGGACCCAGGCGATCCGCTTGCCGGCCAGCTCGATGGCCCCGAAGCTGTCGTTGGCGTGCCCGCCGATGCCGCGGATGGCGGCGGTCATGCGGACGCGGTCGCGGTCCCAGTTGCCGAACACGAAGTAGGTAGGAACGGGCTTGAACAGTTGGATCGTGTCCAGCGACTCGATGTCCCCGCAATGGAGGATCAACTCCACCTGCTGCTCGGCCAGCAGGCGGACGGCGTCGGCGATGGCCTCGCTCCGGTCGTGGGTGTCGCTGACGATCCCGATCCGCATGCCGCCCTCGTGCCGGCCGGTGGTGGCGGGGGCGGTTCGTCGAACGGCTCCACGACCGTCCGCTCCGCACCGCCACCCCTACGATAACAAACCGGAGGCGGACTGGGGAGGCGGAACCCGCCGGAAGCTCAGCCGACGGTGGCGACCTCGGCGGCGCGGTCGGCCAGCATCTCGGCCTTTACCTTCTGCGTCAGGTGCAGCACCAGGGCGATGTCCCGGAGCATGGCCTTCACGTCCTTCTCGGGAGTCAGCGGGCCGCCGGCGACCGGGGCCACGGTGGTCACGCGGCGGGCGGTGTACGGCGTCTTCAGGGTCAGGCGGCAGTCCTTGCGGGCGGCGAGGGTGGCGACCATGGTATCGGCTCCGGTATCGGGTTCGGTCGGCGGGTGTCTGGCGGATGAGAGGGATAAAGCAGCCGCCGTGCCGAGCCGTGACGAACCGCCGGGAAAAGTCGAATCGCCTAGAAATCCCGGCGTTTCGCGCCGGGTCCGCCCGGTCGCCCTTGCCCCCGACCGGTGCCGCCGTTGTAATTCCGACCGCTTGAGAGAATCCGTACAAACCGCACCGGTACTTCGGACAACCCCGCCAAGCCCCAAGAGTCCCCCGGCCGATGAGCGTTCCCCAGGCTGCCGCCCACCGCCTCGCATTGCTGTCCGCCGTGCCCGCCGGGGAGCTGCTAATCCACGAGATTTACCGAAGCCTCCAGGGCGAATCCACCTTCGCCGGATTGCCGTGCGCGTTCGTCCGCACCACGACGTGCAGCCTGCGGTGCAGTTGGTGCGACACCCCGCACGCCTTCACCCAGGGCACCCGGATGACCCGCGCGGCGGTGCTTTCCCAGGTTCTCGCCCTCGACTGCCCGCTTGTGGAACTGACCGGCGGCGAGCCGCTCGAACAGCCCGAAGTGCTGCCGCTGATGACCGAGTTGTGCGACGCCGGGAAGACGGTGCTGATCGAGACGGCCGGTGCGCACGACATCGCCGGCATCGACCCCCGCGTGCGGGTCATCATGGATTTGAAGTGCCCTGACAGCGGCGAATCGGCCCGCAACCGGTGGGAGAACCTGGCCCTGCTGAAGCCGGGGTTGGACGAGATCAAGTTCGTGATCGCCAGCCGGGGCGACTGGGAGTGGGCCGAGGCGCGGGTCCGCGAACACCGGCTGACCGAGCGGTTCGCGGTGCTGGTGGGGGCGGTGTTCGGGCGGGTCGGGTTGCGGGAGCTGGCCGAGTGGGTGCTGGCCAGCGGCCTGAACGTGCGGATGCAGCTCCAGATGCACAAGTTCATCTGGGATCCGCTCGCGCGGGGCGTGTGACGGAAATCCCTTCCTGCGGAGAGTGCCGTGACCGAATTCCCCCCGCCGGACGACACGCCCGGCCAGTTCGACAAGCTCGCGTCGGTCTCGATCCAGGGCGGGGCCGTGTACGGGTTGACCCTGTTGGGGCAACTCCAGGCGGTCGTCGATGACGGGTACACCATCGTGGCCTTGTCGGGAACGTCCGCCGGAGCGATCGTCGCGGCGCTGTACTGGGCCGGTCTGGAGCCGGCGGAAATCCGCGACCACTTCGCCGCGTGGGCGGACGAGAAGGTGGACGACGTGAGCGGGATTCTGGAACTCCTGGGGAGCCAGTCGAGCGGCCGCTCGCTAGATCGAGCCGCCGTCGGCCGGCGGATGGCACGGCTGAACACGGTGACTGGCGGGGACGTTCCCCAGTCCCGCCTGTGGGCCGCGGTGACGGCACCGTGGCGGTGGTGCCGACGAGCGGGCGCGGGGGTGGGACTGTGGCGCACCGCCGCCGGCCCCGGCGGACTGTTCCCCGGCGACGTGTTCGAGGAGCGGATCGACGCCCTGGTTCGGGAAGGGCTTCGGCGGAAATGGCGGATCGAGACGGGCGACCTCGCCCGGCCGATCACGTTCGGCGACCTGTGGCGGTGGATGGAACAGGGGCGGGCCTTCTTCCCCGCGCTGACGCTGACGGCCACCGCCCTGTTGTCGCCGGACCTCCGCCTGTTCGACTCCACCGACCCGCGCTACTTCGACGTGCCGGTGGCGCGGGCGGTGCGGGCGTCCGGCGGGTTTCCCCTGTTCTTCCGCCCGGTCCCGATCACGCTGCCGGGGGTGAAGCCCGACGACCCGGAGACGACCGACTACTACGCCGACGGCGGCATCGTCTGCAACTTCCCCGGCTTCGTGTTCGCCGGCCGCGCCCGCACCGAGCAACTCCGCCCCCAGCGGTTGTACCGGCCGTTCGTGCTCCGCCCGTGGGTGAACATCGGGCTGCGGCTGGAGGACGCCCCGACGGCCCGCGCCGCGGCCCCGCCCGCGCCGTCCGCCCGCGGGGTGTTCGGATCGCTGTTCGGGCTTCTCCAGGGCGGCACCCGCACCATCCTGGAAACGATGCTGGCGGAGCGGACGGTGGAGCGGCTGACCGTCTGCTCGTGCGTGCGGGACGAGGGCGACCCGGATCGCAACGAGGCGGGGACCGGCTGGCGGCACACGCTCCTCGACTTCGACCGGCTCGACTCGGCCGCCGTCCACGCCATGTTCGACACGGGCCAGCGGAACGCGGCGGACGTGTTGAACCAGCTCTGGTTCGACCTCCCCATGCGGACGCAGATCGAGCCGCGGCTGGATCGGCTGGTGCGGCGGGTCGAGGCGGCGCTGGGGGTGGCGAACGCGAAGCGGCTGGCAATCCGAGCGACCTTGTTCGTGCCCGACGGCGAACGTCTCCGGCTGACCTATCGGTCGGCGAACATGCCCCCGACCGACCCGGACTTCGACCTCGACTTCAGCTACGACCAGGGGCTGGTCGGGTATGTTTACGTCCGCCGCCGCCCGGCGATCTGCAACCTGACGGCGCTCGGCCAGTTGCCCAACCGCCGCGAACTGTTCGACCTGCCGCCGGACCTGGAGCAGCGGGTCCGCCCGGATCGCACCTGGGTGTACAGCGTGCCGGTGTACGACCCGGAGACGGCCGACCCCTATCCGCCCACCGCCGGCGAACCGCCGGGGAAAGTGTCCCCGCACGTCCTCGCCACGCTCGACGCGCCGCTGGTCGGGGCGATTTTCGGCGTCCTCAGCATCGACGCGGCGGTGGAGTACGACACCGACATGCCGGCCGGCCCGGACGCCCAGGTGGGCGAACCGGCGATCCAACTGGTCGGCAGCGCCCTGCTGACGGAGGCGTGGGAGTTGGGGAAAATCTTCAGCCAACACTTCGCGCGGTGACGCCCCAGGGGTATATTACCTTTGATCACTGGAGGAATTTCCCATGACCCACCCGTCCGAACCCACGACCCGCCGGACCCCGATCGGCCTTCCCCCGGTGCCCGCGAAGGCGCTGCCGCCGGTCACGGTGACGCCGACCGTGGTTCTCGCCAACGGCTTGTCGGAGCAGGCCAAGAAGGTGTTCACCTTGGCCCTGTCGAAGCGGAAGCCCTCCCCGCCGCGCCGCTCCCGCAAGTGACCGCCCGGTTCGTCGCCGAGGCGCTGGTGCTGGTCGGCGGTGCGGTGTCGGCGTGGCGGGGTATTGGTGGCCGCGAACCTGGGACGACCTCGCCGGGCTGACGGTGCTGTTCTCGTTCCCGTGCCGTGTTCTCCCCTCCGTCATTCATGTTTTCACTGTGCCGCTGGTCCTGATCGCCACGGCATTCGCGTGGCGGCGCGCGCTTCCCGTGGGGGTGTTCGCGGTCGGGCTTGTGGCGTTCACCGCCGCGCTCGGCGTGGGATTGACTCTCTTGCTGACCCACACGGATGACGGCACCGAATACCCACCAGGCCCACACCTGGGGTGCGGCTGGGTCCTGTTCGCGGGGGCGGCCCTTTGCTCGGCCGAACTTCGCTAGAGGGGTCGGAAATGGGCGGTCGTCGGGGGATCGCTCGGTCTGGCGGTCCTGGTTTTCGTGCCGAAGCCGTTCACCGATCTCGTGTTCGCCGGCTGCTGACGGCCAATTTACCAGTCGCCGCCCAGCACCTCGCCGCCGGCCGGGGTGACGGCCGACTAGAACGTCGATTCGGTGATGGTGCCGGAACCGAACGATCCCACCCGATTGGTTTCGTCAAACGGGGGGCTACCTTGTTTACGCGGTCCCTTCCGCTGGTTGATCTGCTTGACCATCTTCGCCAAGACACTGGTGTGATTGGTGTACGTCTCGGCGAGTACCTGTTCCAAAATGTCGAAGCCATCGAACACGTCGTCGATATGGACATTGCCCGGATGGCTCCCAGCGTTGCCGAGGTGCTTTACCGCGAGAAGCCGATCGCACAGCTCCGACACGGCAGGCTTTTTGCTCCGCAGCACCTGAATACGCGCGTCGAGCGTCAATCGAATCCGCCCGCCGCCGGACTTCAGACTGTGCCGCTTTATACCCATCTCGGTTAACATCAGTCCGATGGCATTGCGGATCCGGTTCAGCGATGAGGCGTGATCCAGCCAATACAGCGCGAACGCTGCACACACTTCACCTTCGATTGATTTCGGGCACCTCTTCGGGATTGGGAGCATCGGCGGTGGCGGAGTGATCGATCTCGGCCGTCCCGTGGCGTAATAGTGTTCGCCGCGTTCCCCGCCCTCCGTTACGTTGTGGTCTCCCGAAACCGCACACGCTTCTTGGCATCCTACTTTTGAACACTTTAAAAGGCAGACGAAGCGGCCGGTAATCATTTCGTTATCGAAGTAGTCGTTGCCGATTTCTCGGGTTGTGCTGCCGTCAAAAACCGTATGAAAGCTGTCTTTCGCAAGAGTGAGCGAAGCGGCACCGCACCCGGGACAGGGCCAGTTGGGCACGTGGTGAGCGGAGATTTCGGATTGCCAAAGTTCCCGATCTACGGGCATGGGTACACCGTTGCTTCTTGTCGCCGTGCAGTTTGAGGGTGAGTTCGCCCAAGACTCCCCTACGCCCGCTAACTTCCTTCCGCCAGTTTCCCGCTGGTCGTCCAATCGTCGGGCAGAAAGTCCTTGACGTACGCCAGCAACCCCAGGTGCGCCAGTTCCTCCGCGACGCGGCCGGGCGACGAGTCAGCCAGCCCCATCCGCACCTCGGCCACCAGCGCCTCGGCGAACTTCAGCCGCGCGCGGCGGAGCATCTGCCGGCAGGCGTCCGCCCGCACCGGCTTGCCGAGTTTCGCGCCCAGCTTGTCCGCCAGCTCCTCGCTCGTGGCGTCGGGGAACTCCGTCCGCAGCTTCATGATCGTGTACGCCGGGTTCGTCGGCGTCGCCTTCTCGAACGCCTTCAGCGCGGCCCAGGCGTGGTCCAGGATGTTCAACTGGAACTCGCTCTCCCACGCCGGGTCGGGGTCGTCGGTGCCGGCCACCAGGTCGAGTTCGGCGTCGGCCGTCTTGCGGCGATTCGACTTCGCCCAGTGGTTGTGGACCATGTTCCGCACGGCCGTCTTCAGCAGGTCGCGGAACCGCCCGCGCGTCGGGTCCGCGCCGCCGAAGTCGCCCTTCATCAACCGCACGATGACATCCTGCGCCAGTTCGTCGGCGTCGTCGGCCTGCTTGACGATGCCGCCGACGTACCGGCGGACGGACTTGGCGTACCGCAGCACGAGCGCCTGCCGGGCGACGGCGGCGGATTGCGGCGCGCCGCCGGCGTGCGCGTCGCGGATCAGGCTCCACTGCGTCGGGATGGCGTCGATGCGGGAGGCGTTCGGGTCGGGCATCACTTCTTCTCCAGGGTCGCCGCGAGTTGCTTCCGTTGGGAGTCGTAGCTACTCCGGATGTCTTTGTACGTCGGCACGTTCGGCTGCTGGGCGATTAGCGCGTCCAGCACGCGGATCGCTCCGTCGATCCGTTCGAGGCCGGCCGTCGCGTCGGAGTAGAACTCGAAATTTCCCAGGGAGAACAGGCATTCCGCGAGCGTGAGCTTGTGGCTGGCGTTCAGGGGGAAGTCGGTCACGAGTTGACGGGCGACAGGTTCGGCGGCGGTGAAGAGGGCGAGCGCCGGCCGCAACTTCCCCTGGTCGAACAGGATTCCGGCCAGTCTCAACCGCGCCTCCGCGACCTTCGCGCGGCCGTCCTCCGTGTCCATTCGCGGCTCGCACTCGCGGACGACTTCCTCGAACGCGGCGGTCGCGGCGGGCAGCTCCTTCCGCGCTTGCCGGATCGTCCCCAACTGCATCAGGCTGCCGACGAGGAAGATGTCTCGCCCGCGCCGCTCGTCGCCGGTCGCGGGGTACGTCCGCGCCACGACGACGGCCGATTCCAGCGCCTCCGCATGACTCTTCGTGTCACCGGCGCGGCGGAAGGCGTCGGCCACCGTCCACCACTTCTGGACCGCGAGGTTCCGCGTGTCGGTGTGGGCGGGGAAGTCGGCGGCGAAGGCGTCCGCGAGCGCGACCATCCGGGCGTGGGTGGCGTCGGCACCCGCCTTCGCGCCGGTCGCGCGCGCGGCGAGGCACGCGCTGTAGGCCAACCGCACCTCGATCCCGCGTAGCACCGGATCGGCCGGGGTCTTGGCCAACTCGCCCGCCAGAAACGATTCCAGCGCGGCGCGGGTCTTCTTCGCCGCGTCGTCGCGGCCGTAGTTCCCCTCGTAAGCGACTTGCTGGTTCAGCGCGCGGGCGTAGCGGTGGACGGCCCCGGTATCGCCGGGTCGCACGGCGACGAGTTGGCGGTTCAACTCCGACGCCTCGGCCAGCGTTTCCAGCAGCACCCCCTCGGCCTTCGGAATGCCTTCCAGCTTCAACGTCGTCTGAAGGACGATGCGGTCGAGGGTGTCGGTCGCCAGCCCGAACGCCTTGTCCGATTCCGTCTTCGCCGCGAGCAAATCGGCGTTCGCGTCGTCCGCTTCCCGCTTGGCTTCGGCCAGCCGCGCGTTGCTGATCGCCAGCCAGATCGCCCCGCCGATGACCGCGACGACGAACAGCAGCGACACCGCCACCAGCGCCGCCGCCGCCTTCTTCCGCCGCGCCCATTTGCCGACGCGCTCGACGAACCCGACCGGCCGTGCCAGGATCGGCTCGCCGGTGCGGAAGCGGTGCAAGTCGTCGGCGAGCGCGGCGGCCGACGGATAGCGGCGGCGCGGCGACTTCTCCAGGCACTTCAGGCAGATGGTTTCCAAGTCCTTCGGCAGCTTCGGCTGGAGCGTGCGCGGCGGCACCGGGTCCATACCGAGGACCATGAACAGCGTTTGCAAGGCGTCCGGGGCCTGGAACGGCGGTCGACCGGTGACGGCCTCGTACAGTATCGCGCCGAGCGAGTACACGTCGGCGGCCGGACCGATGCCGGCGAACACGCCGGACGCCTGTTCCGGCGGCATGTACGCCGGCGTGCCGAGGATTTCGCCGGTGCGGGTCAGCCCGCCGCCGGACTCGACGGGCGTGTCACCGGTGCCGGGGATTTCCTTGGCCAAGCCGAAGTCCGTCACCTTCGGCGTGCCGTCGGCGGCCAGCAGGATATTACCCGGTTTCAGATCGCGGTGGAGGATGCCGTGGTCGTGGCTGTGCTGAATGGCGCGGGCAATGATTTCGACCACTTCGGCGGCGTAACGCGGGTCTTGCGGCGCGCCGGCGAACTTCTGCGCCAGCGACCCGCCGTCGAGGAACTCCTGGGCGAAGAATGGCCGGCCGTCGGCGGTGCCGGTGTCGAACACCTGGGCGATGTGCGGGTGCTGGAGCTTGGCGACGGCGCGGGCTTCGTCGGCAAACCGGGCCAAGGTCCGTTCGTCCGGGTCGAGGGCGAGAACCTTGACGGCCACCACGCGGCCGAGGCCGAGGTGCCGGGCGCGGTAGACTTTGCCCATGCCGCCGCGGCCGACGAGCGACTCGACCGCGTAACCGGGCAAGTCCGGCAGCGGAACGGCGGTCGGCGGGAACGGCTCCCCGCCGACGGTCGAGAGGTGGCGATCGAGCGAGTTCATGGCGATACAGTACCGCGCCGCCGGCGCGGCAGACATCACTTCTTCGGCGCGGGGAAGTCCACCTTCTTGACCTCTTGCAGGTACTCCAGCACGGGTTCGGCCAACTTGCCACCCATCCGGGCGTGCATGTGCAGGCCGATGCCGTGCGGCCCCTTGGCGTCGATCAACTTCGGCTGCACCGTCAGGAACGCCCGCACGATGTTCAGTTGGCCGAGCATGGTGAACGTGAACAGGTCGGCCCGCGCGCCCTTCTCCAGCAGGAACTCGACGACCTCGCGCGAGCCGATGTGCGACGCCCCGCCGAGGGCCGTCTCGAAGTCGCCGCCGCCCCAGTCGATGGCCGCGTTCAGCAGCAGCGGCTCGATCTCCAGCAACTTCTTCACCATCGGCAGGTCGCCGTGCCCGTACATGACGAAGTCCTGGACCAGCACGCGGTTGATCTGCGGCTTCTTCCAGCCGGGTTTGAACTTCGGCGCGTCGTAGGTGCGGGTGAACTCGGCCTCGACCGGACCGGCCGGCTTCGGTTCGTCGGCGGCCTCGGCGGCGGGCGCGGCGACGGCCAGCGCCGCCCCCACGCCGGCGGCCGCGAAGTCGCGTCGGGAAATCGGGTCGGACATGGCAGGACTCCGGGGGAATGAATTCCGCTGCGCCTGAACGGGGATATTCTATGGTGGTGCGAGCGATGATGCTGGCGAGCGGGGGTCGTCAGCCCCCTGTTTCCTGAACACAACAGGGGGCTGACGCCCCCCGCTCGCCAAGAACTTCGCCGAGTGCCGTCCATGCCCCGCCCGCTGTGCAGCCTGTCGCTCGACCTGGACAACCTGTGGTCGTACCTGAAGACTCACGGCGAGGCCGGCTGGGACGAGTATCCGTCGTACCTGGATCTCGTCGTCCCGCGCGTGCTGAACTTCCTCGACGACCGCAAGCTGAAGATCACCTGGTTCCTCGTCGGCAAGGACGCGGACGAGCCGAACCACCACCCGGTGTTGCGACAAATCACCGCCGCCGGGCACGAGGTCGGCAACCACTCGTACCACCACGAGCCGTGGCTGCATCTGTACTCGGAAGCCGAGATCGACGCGGAACTGGCGAAGACCGAAGACGCCATCGAGCGCGCCACCGGCGCGCGGCCGGACGTGTTCCGCGGCCCCGGCTTCAGCCACTCGCCGACGCTGCTGAACGTCCTCGCCCGTCGCGGCTACCGGCTGGACGCCAGCACCTTCCCGACCTTCCTCGGCCCGCTCGCCCGCGCGTACTACCTGTGGACGGCGAAGGGATTGTCCGCCGACGAGCGCGAGAAGCGGAAGAAGCTGTTCGGCACGTTCGCCGACGGCTTCGGCCCGCTGACGCCGTTCCACTGGAAGACGCCGAGCGGCCCGCTGCTGGAAATCCCGGTGACGACGATGCCGGTGTTCAGGGTGCCGATCCACGTCAGCTACCTGCTGTACCTGGGGTGCCACAGCCGGTTCCTGGCGAAGCTTTACTGGCGGTTCGCGCTGACGATGTGCCGCGCGACGGGCACGGAGCTGTCGCTGCTGCTGCACCCGCTCGACTTCATGGGCTGCGACGACACGGATCGCCTCGCCTTCTTCCCGGCGATGAAGCGGCCGCACGCGGACAAGTTGAAACTCGTCGGCGAGCTGTTCGACATGCTGACGGGCACATTCGACTGCGTGCCGATGGGCGCGCACGCCGACGCGATCCTCGCCCGCCGCGGCCGCGCCGTCCCCGCCCCGGTGCGTTGAGCCGTGCCCGCGCGTTCACGTCCGGTGCCGGGCCTCGGCCGGGCACTGAGCGGCAGGCCGTGACTACAATCTGAAATGCCCCGCAATTGGACGGCTATTCCTTCGGACACTCGGACGTTGCCCCCATGCGGATCGTCAGCATCACGGCCGGCGCGGCGGGCATGTTCTGCGGCAGTTGCATGCGGGACAACACCCTCGCCGCCGCCCTCATCGCCCTCGGTCACGACGCGCTGCTGGTCCCGACGTACACGCCGATCACCGTGGACGAACCCGACCGGAGCGGCCGGCGGGTGTTCCTCGGCGGGGTGAACGTCTTCCTGCAACAGAAGTCGTGGCTGTTCCGCCACACGCCCCGGTTCGTGGATTCGCTGTTCAACGGCCGCGGATTTCTCCGCTGGGTCGGGCGGTTCGCCGGCAAGACGGACTACTCGAAGCTCGGCGACCTGACCATCTCCATGCTCCGCGGGCGGCACGGCAAGCAGCGGAAGGAGGTGGCGAAGCTGGTGGACTGGCTGCGCGGCGAAATCCGCCCCGACGCCATCCTGATGACGAACGCGCTGCTCTCCGGCGTGGTGCCGGCGCTGCGGGACGCCCTCGGCGTGCCGGTGTGGACGACCCTGCAAGGCGACGACATCTTCCTCGACGAACTGCCGGCCGGCGACCGCGCCAAGTGCGTCGGCCTCATCCGGACGAACGACCGCCATACAACGGGGTACATCGCCACCAGCCACGACTACGCCGACCACATGGCCGCGTACCTGGGCCTCGACCGGGCGAAGATTTCCGTCGTCCTCCCCGGCATCAGTCTGAAGGGGCACGCCGGCCCGCAACCGCGACCTGCCGACCGGCCGCCGACGCTGGGGTATTTCTCGCGGATCGCCCCGGAGAAGGGGTTCCACAACGTCGTCGATGCGTTCATTCGCCTGCGGCAGACGCCCGGCGCGCCGGCGGTGAAGTTCCGCTACGCCGGCTGGCTCGGCGAGAAGAGCCTGCACTACCTGCGCGAGCAGGAACGGCGGCTGAGTGACAGCGGCTTGTCAGCGGACGCGGAACACGTCCGCTGCCCGGACCTGCCGTCGAAGGTGCGGTTCCTGCAAAGCATCGACGTGCTGAGCGTGCCGACGGTGTACCGCGAGCCGAAGGGGTTGTCGATTCTCGAGGCGTGGGCGAACGGGGTGCCCGTGGTGCAACCTGCCCACGGCTCCTTCCCGGAACTGATCGGCGTCACCGGCGGCGGGCTGCTCGTCGAGCCGAACGACAACCGGCAACTCGCCGAGGCGCTGCTGGAGCTGCTCCGCGACCCGGCCCGGTGCGCCGAACTGGGCCGCAAGGGGTACGACGGCGTCACCGCCCGCCTGACCGCCCGGCACATGGCCGAAAACACGTTGCAAGTGCTAAACGGAACCGGAAGCGTCAGCGACGATCCTTCTGGTCTGGTGGCACCGGCTTCCAAGCCGAGGGTCTAAAACCTCACCGGCTTGGAAGCCGGTGCCACCAGAAGGACGAAGAGAAGACCGTCGCTCACGCTTCCGGCTCGGAGATTTCGCCATGCCCGCCTTCACCACCACCCGCCGGGTCGAGTTCGGCGACACCGACATGGCCGGCATCATGCACTTCTCGAACTTCTTCCGGTTCATGGAAGTGGCCGAGACCGACTTCCTGCACGCGCGCGGGTTGTCGGTGACGTGGCCGGCGGACGGCGTGCGGTACGGCTTCCCCCGCGTCTCGGTGGCGTGCGACTTCGTCTCGCCGGCGCGGTTCGAGGACGTGCTGACCGTCGCCGTGACGGTCGAGAAGGTCGGCAAGCGGTCGGTGACGTACCGCTTCGACTTTTCCAAGGGGGAAACGCCGGTCGCCACCGGGCGGGTCGTCGCGGTGTACTGCCGGTCGGCGTCCGGCGGGCACATCGAGGCCCTGGACATCCCGGATGAAGTTCGCGTGAAGTTGGCGGGATGACCGGTCACTCGTCTGTACCGCAAGCCGCCACGTGGTCTAAAATGGGACTCCGTCCTTTCGCCCTCGCACGGTGCCTCCTCTATGCCCCGCCTTTTCGCCGCGCTCCTCGCCCTCGCCGGCGGCTCGGCGTTCGCCCAGCCGCCGAAGCCGCACCCGTCGGACGACGTGTTCAAACCGGGCACCGTGTGGGTGGTGAAGGTCACGGCCGACGAGGCGGCGGTGAAGTCGCTGCGGGCGGACCCCCGCAAGTACGTCAAGTGTTCGATCAAGATCGGCGACAAGGAGTACAAGGACGTGGCCGTCCACATCAAGGGGGCGGCCGGGTCGAGCCGCGGGTGGGACGACAAGCCGGCACTCACGCTCAACGTCGATAAGAACGTCAAGAACCAGACGTTCAACGGGCTGGACAAATTCCACCTGAACAACTCGGTGCAGGACGGCTCGTACATGAACGAAATCCTCTGCTCCGAGTTGGCCCGCAAGATGAACCTGCCGACTGCCCGCGCCGCGCACGCGGTCGTGGAATTGAACGGCCGCAAGGTCGGCCTGTACGTGCTGAAGGAGGGGTATAACAACTCGTTCATCCGCCGCCACTTCGCCGCCGCGCCGGGCGGCAACCTGTACGACGGCGGGTTCCTCCAGGACATCGACGCCGACTTGAAGCTAGACAGCGGCGACGCGACCGGCAAGAAGGCGGACCTCAAGGCGCTGGCCAAGGCGTGTCAGGAGCCGGACGCCAAGAAGCGGTACGAGGCGGTGAGCAAGCTGGTGGACGTGGACCTGTTCGCCGCGAACGCCGCCCTGCAACTGCTGGCGTGCGACTGGGACGGGTACATGCGGAACCGCAACAACTTCCGCGTCTACTTCCCGCCCAACGGCGGCAAGGCGGTGTTCATCCCGCACGGCATGGACCAGATGTTCGGCAACCCCGGCGACGCCCTCTGGCACGGCTGGGGCGGTACGGCCGCGCGGGCGCTGCTCGACCACCCGGACGGCAAGAAGCTGGTCGTCGCCAAGATGACCGAGATGTTCGACAAGCACATGAAGCTGGACGACCTGAACAGGCGGGTGGACGAGTGGGCGAAGCCGGCCGCCGAGGCGCTGAAGGCGGTGGACAAGAACGCCCCCGCCGGATTCCTGAACGAGATCAGGAACGAGAAGGAGCGGCTGAAGCAGCGGGTCGAGTACGTCAAGAAGGAGTTGCCGAAGGTGAAGTGAGCCGCAATTCGGGGTGGTGTGCCCCGCGCCGTGTCCGCGCTCGGGCTACGGTTCTTCACCGCGGAGCGGTGACGGACTGTAGCCAGGGGTGAAACCCCTGGTGGGCTTCGGAGCGAGACCGCACCCCGGCGGGGTGCCGGAACTCCCGAGTCCGGCACCCCGCCGGGGTGCAGCGATTTCAAGGGGAATCGCGGACCAGGGGTTTCACCCCTGCCTACAGTCCACCACGCCTCCGGCGTGAAGACCATCACCGCCCGGCGCACCTTCCACTCGACTCGTGCGGACCGCGCTCACCCCGGCGGGTCGGACACCCGAAGTTGCACCGTGCCGAACTGCACCACGTCGCCCAGTTGAAGGCCCCGCTGCGAGCCGGCGGTCAAGCGGATGCGGTTGACGAACGTGCCGTTCAGGCTGTTCAGGTCTTCCAGCACCAGCCCGCGGCCGTCGCAGTGAATGACGGCGTGCTTCCGCGACACCCACACCCGCTCGATCGGCTCCTGGCCGGTCAGGTCGATGTCCACCGGCTCGGCCACCGCCCGGCCGACCACGTTCCGCCCTTCCAGGATCGGCAGGTACTTGCCGAGCTTTTCGCCCCGGACCACTTCCAGTCCGATGCGGACGGCCAGCCGGGAGCTGGGCGGCCGCGACTCCTCGATGGCTCCGGGTGCGGCGTTCGTCATCGCCTCGGCCGGGTCTTGGCAAACGAGGACGGTCGGCGGCGGGGCGGCGACTTCCCGCGTGACGGCGGCCGCCGCCAGCCGGCTGGACCGGCGGGTGACGTGGCCGGCCTGCACCGCCGCGTCGGCGGTCGTGGCCGTACACGGGTCGGACAGGGGCGGCAGCGGGTCGGCGGCGACGGGGTCGTCGGCGGTCATCGTGGACACGCCGGCCGGCCGCTCCGAGAACCGGTGCTTGCCGCACCGCGCGCAGGCGGCCGCCGATGGGGAATTCACGAACAGGCAGATCGGGCAGATATTCATCGGGGTCACCCGCGGGTCAGCCCCGGCGCGGGGAGGGTCACGCCGTCGGAACAGGGGAAGCCTAGCTCGCGTGGCCGCCGAAACCGGGGAAGTGTGAGAATACCGGCGAGACGGGGTGTCGGCCGGTTCGACGATGAGGGAACCGACCACCGGCGGTGCAAACTTCCGGCAACACCGGCCGTCCGCCGGTCGAAACCTTTACGCCTCCGAAATCAGCGCCAGCAAGGCATACCCCGGCACCGCGAGTGCCACGCCCGGCGGGACGACGGGGCCGGTGCCGTCGGCGAGGAAGTCGGCGGGCGAGGCGGCGGACGTGTCCATCAACTGCCGCCAGCGGCGGCCCGTCGGGGCGAGCGGGACCGTCGCCGTCACCGCGTCCGGTCCGCCGTTCATGGCCACGTAGAAGTCGGTGTCCGGCGTCCGCGCGTCGGCCTCGTCCCGCCCGTGGTACCGCCCGTCCAGGCTGAACGCCAGGAACCGCGACGGCGGGCCGAAGTCGGGTTCGTTCGGCGTCCGCCCGTGCCAGCGGATGTCGGTGGCGTGGGCCGTCACTTCTCCCTGGAAGTACTCCGTCCGGCGGAACACCGGGTGATCCCGCCGCAGGCGGATCAGCTCGCGGGTGAACCGCAGGAAGCCGGCGTGCGTGTCCCGCAGGGTCCAGTCCACCCAACTGATGTCGTTGTCCTGGCACCAGGCGTTGTTGTTCCCCCGCTGGGTGCGGAGCAGTTCGTCCCCGCCGAGGATCATCGGGATGCCCTGCGACAGGAACAGCGTGGCCACCAGCGACTTCGCCCGCCGCAGCCGGAGGGCGAGGACGGCCGGGTCGTCGGTCTCCCCCTCCGCGCCGCTGTTCCACGAGCAGTTGTTATCGCTGCCGTCGCGGTTGTTCTCGCCGTTCGCCTCGTTGTGCTTGTTGTTGTAGCTGACCAGGTCGTACAGGGTGAAGCCGTCGTGCGCGGTCAGGAAGTTGACCGTGTGCCGGGGGCCGCGGGCGGACGGGCCGTAGATGTCCGGGCTGCCGGACAGGCGGCTGGCCAGCAGCGCCGCCACGCCGGGGTCGCCCCGCCAGAACCGCCGCACGTCGTCCCGGAACTTGTCGTTCCACTCGTGCCAGCGGTTGCCGAACGGGAACTGGCCCACCTGGTACGCGCCGCCGGCGTCCCACGGCTCGGCGATCAGCTTGGCCGCCGACAGGATGCTGTCGTCGGCGATCATCTCCACCGCCGGCGGGTCGGCCATCAGGTTGCCCCGCCGGTCGCGGCCCAGCACCGACGCCAGGTCGAACCGGAAGCCGTCCACGTGCATGTCCGTCACCCAGTACCGCAGGCAGTCCAGGATCAGCTCGCGGACGACCGGGTGGTTGCAGTTCACCGTGTTGCCGACGCCGCTGAAGTTCAGGTAGTGTCCGCCCTCCGTCATCAGGTAATACAGCTCGTTGTCCAGCCCGCGGAAGTGGTACGTGCGGCCGCGGTCGTCGCCTTCGCCGGTGTGGTTGAACACCACGTCCAGGTACACCTCGATGCCGGCCGCGTGGAACGCCTTCACCATGTCCTTGAACTCGTCCGCCTGCCCGTGCCGCTTGCCGGTCGCGGCGAACGCCGCCTTCGGGGCCGCGAAGCCGATCGGGTTGTACCCCCAGAAGTTGACGTTCCGGTCCCCGGTCGTCGGGTTCGCGAACGGGCAGTCGCACTCGTCGAACTCGAAGATCGGCAGCAGCTCCACGGCCGTCACGCCCAGCCATTTGAGGTAGTCGATCTTCTCCGTCAGGCCCAGGTAGGTGCCGGGGTGCGCGACCGCCGCGCTGCCGTGCCGGGTGAACCCGCGGACGTGCAGTTCGTAGATGACGCTGTCTTCGGGCTTCGTGTGCAGGGGGGTGTCGTCGCCCCAGTCGTAGTACGGGTTGCGGGCGAACAGGCTCCGCCGCGACGTCCGCTCCGGGTCCACCTCGCACGTGCCGGCCCACTGCCAGCCGTCCGACAGGCTGGTGGCGCACGGGTCCACGATCAGCCGCGTCGGGTCGAAGCGGTGCCGCCGGCCGCTCGGCCCGGACACCCGCCAGCCGTAGCAGAACACCTCCGGCAGCCCCTCGACGCGGACGTGCCAGTGGTCGCCGGTGCGGTTCAGCTTGGGCGACAGCGGCACTTCCGCCAGCGGTTCGCCGTGGCCGGACTCCGGCAGGATGACCAGCGCCACGGCGGCCGCGTGCCGGGACATGACGGCGAAGTTGACCGAGGTGGTGGCGCGGATCGCGCCGAGCGGCAGCGGCCGCCCGCGACTGGTGGCGATGGCGAGTGTCATACCCACTAGGGTAGGACACGGGCCGCGGCGAGGCCGCATTGAGTCGGTTCGGCATGTTAGCCCGCCGCGCCAGCAAGGGGCCAGCCGCTTCTGGGGACAACTCCCTCAACCCGACGCCCCTTGCTGGCGCGGCGGACTAACAAGTCAGAAGCCTCACCCGAACAGCGGCAGCTTGTCGAACCCCTTGCCCAGTACCTTCGTGGCGTCCAGGCCCAGCCAGTCGGTCAGGACCGAGGCGTACACCCGGCGGAAGTCGGTGTGGTGGACGAGGTTGCCCTCGTCCAGTTTCGTCAAACTCGGGTGCGCGCCGACGACGCCGGCCTTCACCTTGCCGCCGACCAGGAACACCGGCGCGGCCGACCCGTGGTCGGTGCCGTGGCTGCCGTTCTCCTTCGCCCGCCGGCCGAACTCGCTGAACGTCATCACGCACACCCGGTCGCCGTGGCCCCGCGCGGCCACGTCCTTGTAGAACGCCGAGATGGCCCCGGACACGGCCGTCAGCAGGTTGGCGTGCGAGCCGGTCGCCCCGCCCTGCCCGGAGTGCGTGTCGAACCCGTCGATGCTCACGTAGAAGATGCGCGCCCCGATGCCGCCGTCGATGAGCTGCGCGGCCAGCTTCAGCCGGTTCGCCAGCGGCGTGTTCGGGTAGGTCGCCTTCGGGACGTAGCCCTTGCCGATCTTCTGGAGCTTGTCGCTGCTGGCGTAGCTGGTGACGGCGGTGCGGCGGACGAAGTCGAGCAGGTCCGGTTCGCCCGAACCGCCTTGCGACACGGCCTCGATGAGCTGCTTCTGCCTGGCCCTGTCGGGCGCGTCGGCGGCGGCCGTCTTCAGTTGGAAGTCCTCCAAACTGGTGATGCTGGGCACGCGGGCCGGGGCACCCGTCAGGGCGAGCGGTGCCGTGTCGGTGCCGGACTCGGCGAGGTGGAAGGCCGGGGCCGCCTGCTGCTTCAGCGCCTTGCCGATCCAGCCTTCGGTCAGACTCTCGGCGGTGGCGGCGGCGTGCCACACGTCCATGCTGCGGAAGTGCGACTGACTCGGGTTCGGGTAGCCGATGCCCTGCACCACGGCCAGCTTCTCGCCCTCGTACAGTGCGGCGAAGTCGCCCATCGCCGGGTGCAGGCCGAGGTCGTCGGTCAGCTTCTTCACGTCGGCCTTCTTGACGCCGATGGTCGGCCGGCACTTGGCGTAGTCCGGATCGGCGAACGGGATGACGGTGTTCAGCCCGTCGGTCCCGCCGGTGAGTTGCACGACGACGAGGACGGTGTCCTTCGCGCCGGGCTTGGCGGCGTCCGGCGCGGCGACGGCGGTGCGGCCGAGGAACGTCGGCACGGTGGCCCCGAACCCGACCAGGGCGGACGACTGGAGGAACTGGCGGCGCGTGGTCATGGCAGGGTTCCTTGAAGAGGAAGAGGCCCACAGATGACGCAGAAAAGACCGCGGATGAAGGCAGGATCGGAATAAATCAATTTCTGGTCCTGCCTTCATCTGTTCTGCAATCTGCGTCATCTGCGGGCTTCTGAATCAGTCAGTGACTTAATCCAGTTGGAATTCGGGCAGCGTCAGCGTCAGGTGGGCGACGGTGCGCAACCGGTGGTGCGCCGCGTCCGCCTCGGACCAGTACACGGGGCGTTTCGCCTTCCGCGCGTCGCCGCAGTACGCCAGCAGCTTCTGCCGTGCAGCGGCGGGCGCGTCCCCTTGCAGGAACACGTCGAGCAGGAAGTCCACCACCTCGGCGTCGGTCGATTTCTCGTGCGTCTCCAGCAGCGCCACGGGGTCGCAGCCCGTGCCGAAGCCGCTGTCGGCGGTGCCGGTCAGCGCGAGCGCCAAGTTCTGGCGGAACAGCAGCGTCTGGGCGTTCAGCCAGACGGGGCCGCCGTCCCACCCCTTCACCGACGGCGGGGCGAACAGCATCTGGCCGAGCAGTTCCAGCGCCTCGGCGAGCCGCAGCGGGCCGACGCTGCCTTCGAGGCCGCGGACGATGCCGACGGCGAACGACACCGGGTCTTTCACCCGCTGGCGGTACGCCGCCTTCGAGAAGAAGTGTTCGGATCGCAGGATCGTCTCCACCAGCTTGCCGGTGTCGAACGCCGACTTGCGGTACTGTTCCGCCAGCGGGTCAATCAGCGCGGCGGCCGGCTCGACGGTCTCCGAGACGAAGAAGCGGTACAGCTTCTTGGCGAGGAACTTCGGACACGCGGCCTGTTCCAGGCAGACGGCGACGATGTCCGCGGCCTCGAACTTGCCGGTCCTGCCGAGGACTTTCTTCTCGCCGTCGTCGTGCTGCTTCGGGTCGAAGACGTGCGCGTTGCCCTTCACGTCGTGGCCGGTGAACGCCCGCGCCGCCTCGCGGATGTCGGCCTCGGTGTAGTGGCCGATGCCGAGCGAGAACAGTTCCATCAGCTCGCGGGCGTAGTTCTCGTTCGGCTTGCCCTTCTTGCTGTCCTTGGCGTCCAGCCAGATCAGCATGGCCGGGTCGAACGTGATCGCGTGCAGCATCTTGCCGAAGTCGCCGAGGGCATGAGTATACAGAAGTTCGTATTGCGCCTTCATGAACCGCGCGTTCTGCACTTTGGCGATGCTGGTGGCGAAGTGGTTGTGCCAGAACAGCGTCAGCTTCTCGCGGAGCGGGTGCGGGGTGTGCAGGATGCGGTACAGCCACCACGCGGCAATCCGAGTGCCGGGCGACGCCGCCGGCAGGCTGGCCACGCCGGCCATGAACTGCGACGTGGCGTCGAAGTCGGCGTCCGCGTTGCCGCCCTTGAGCAGGCGGTCGATGGTCACCTTCGGCCCGTCGGCGACGGCCCGGTCCAGTTCGCCGGCGGTGGCCCCGAACCCGGCGCGGCGGAGCAGGTGCCCGGCCTTGCGGCGGTCCCACGGGTTGGCGGCGGTCGGCGCGTATTCGGCCCACGGGTTCATGGCGGTGGTCTCCTCGGTTCCGAGCCGGAAGCGTGAGCGACGGGTTTTCGGACTTCGTTGCTCTGGTTGAGGCGGAAGCGTGGCGACGGGGTATCCGAAGACCGTCGCTCACGCTTCCGGCTCGGATTCACTTTCGCGTCCACTCCACGTCGAACTTGAACGCATCCTTGCCGTGGTCCATCGAGAAGCCGAGCGTGCCGAATGATTCCAGGAAGGCGGCCAGCTCGCGCACCTCGGCCTTCGCCTGCTTCAGTCCGATGCCGCGACTCAGCACGGCGTTCGTGATGACGGGGTCGGGGCGGTTGCGGATGGCGGTCGCGGCCCCGCTGCCATACACCTTGCCCCGCCATACGGCGGCAGAATTGTCGTAAGTTCTCGCCGGCTTCTTCAACTCGACGAGCAAGTCCTTTAGCAGGCGCGGGCTGGTGGCCACGAGGAACTCGGTCTCGGTCGCGGCGAAGCAGGGCACGAAGTTGAACCGGTAGTTGTCGTCGTCGCCGGGGTAGTCGCCCTTTTCGGGGAAGCGGTACGACACGATCTTGACGCCGTTCACCGTCTCCTCGCTCATCTTCAGCTTGAATTGCAGGCTCGCCACCAGGCCGGCGGCGCGGAGGGTGGTACCCGCGCCGGCCGCGAAGTCCGGATGCCTCGTGGTGGACACCAGCGCCAGTTCGGGCAGCGGCGTGCCGGGCTTCACCGCGTACTGGTCGTGCCCGCGCTCGACGGCGACGAACCGGTGGTGCGGACCGGACAGGGCGAACAGCGATTCGATACTCGTGCCGGGCAGCAGCTTCGACACGTCCTTCACGCCCTTCTCGATGTCCGCCAGAATTTGCTCATTGAAGTTCGCCTTGCGGTCCTTCCACATCGCGGCGAGGTCGAGGTACAGGCTCTGGCTGTACAGGACGCCCGGCGGTTCCAGCAGCGGCAGCGTGCCGGGCGTGTCGCCGGTCGTCGGGACGTGCAGGCCGAATTCCTTCGGCAGGCCGTCGCGCTTCGCGGGCAACCGCACCGACAGCTTGAACCCCTTTCCAGTCTCGTGAAGGCCGACGGCCACGAAGTCCGACCGCCGCACCGCGTCCACCGAACTGCCGATCACCATCGTCTGGAGGAAGTCCTTCCGAGTCGCCTCGAAGAAGTCCTTCCCGGCCTTGGTTTCCTTCACCGGCAGCAAGTTGAACCAGAGCGCGGCCAGCGGCTTCGGCGCGAGCAGAGACTGCGCGTCTCGGAAGCCCTTCACCGTCCGCACGGAGTCGCCGTCGGTCTTCGCGGCGGCGCGGTCGATGGCCGCGTGCAGCAGTGCTTCGGTCGATGCCAGCAGGATCGTCTTCCCGGCCCTGGCGATCCGCACTTCGCCAAGGCTCGCGGTCGTCGCGCCGGCGTGCGTGCCGCGCGGCAGTGACACCGGGGTGTCAGCGCCCGACTGGCGGGTCAGTTCGGCTTCGATCAGTTCCAGCAGCAGCGCGAACCCGTCGGCCACGCCCTTCTCGTTCGTCCCTTCCATCGCCAGCACGACGGGGGCGGGATCGGCGGTCGGCACCGCGCCGAGAGCAATCCCACCGCCGGCGATGTTTTCCAGCAGCGCGGGCCACTTCGTGCCGAGGGACTTCTCGACGTGCGCGAGCAGTTGGAAGGCCCGCCGCGCGGCCGGCGACTGGAGCAGTTTCTTGACCTGCGGCAGCCCCTCGTACTTGCCGTACAGGTCGAGTGAGGTGACGGCTTCGACCAGCTTGCGCGGGTTCTCGACGGACACGGCGAGGGTGGCGGTGTTCGGGATCGCGCGGAGCGGGTCGGCGGCGGCCGCGCTCGCGAGCGCGGCCGCCAGCAGCGGGGCGAGGAGCCAGCGGGTCATCGGTGCAGCCTCCGGGCGGTGGTGCCTGGAGATACTTCCGGACGGGCGAAAGGGTTTCACGACGTGCGATTTGATTCGCTTTCCGAGCCGGAAGCGTGAGCGACGGTGTTCGGGTAGAACCGTCGCTCACGCTTCCGGCTCGGACCGGGTGGCCTCACTCCCCGGCGTACACCGTGCGGCCGCCGTCCACCGGCAGCAACACCCCCGTGAGAAAGTCGTTGTCCACGAACGCCAGCACCGCCGCGGCGATGTTCGTCGGCGACCCCTCTCGCTTCACCAGAGTCGCGCTCACGGCCTCGGCCTTCTCGGCTTCGGGCATGTCCGGCGGCAGCATCACCGGCCCCGGCAGCACCGCGTTCACCCGCACGTTCGGGTTGCGGTGGGCCAGCTCTACGGCGAACGTCCGCGTCATCGCCGACACCGCGCCCTTGCTGGGGAAGTACGCCGCGTAGTCGCGGTACGGTCGCACCTCGGCCCAGTCGCCGACGTTCACGATCACCCCGCCCGTCGGCTGCGTGACCATGTGCAACCCGACTTTCTGGCACATCAGAAACGTACCCAGCGCGTTGGTGTCGAAGTGGAGCCGCACGTCGGCGGCGGTCACGTCCTCCAACTTCTTCCGCTGCCAGACGGCGGCGCAGTTGACCAGCACGTCGATGCGGCCGAAGCGGGCCAGCACGGCTTTCACCAGGCCGGCGACGGCGGTTTCGTCCGCCAGGTCCGCGCCGAACGCCTCCGCCTCGACGCCGCGCGCCCGCAGCGCCGCGACCGTCTCGCCCGCCTCCGCCGCCGACGTGCGGTAGTGGACGGCGACGGAATACCCCTTCACCGCCAGGAGTTCGGCGACGGCCGCCCCGACTCGCTTCTTGCCGCTGCCCGTGACCAGCGCGACTCGCCCGTTCATGTGTGCGTCCTCGGTGGATGTCGGCGGAAGCCTGCCGACGCATTGATAGCCGGTCGCGCGGTCGGCGGCGGTGCCCGGTGATACAACCACCCCAACCGTTCCGTCCCCCATGCTTTGGCGGTGCCATGTCCTCCGCAGCCAAGACCCCGCACAACGCCATCCTCCTCGGCCTGATCCTCGGCGCGACCGCCGGGTGCGTGCTGAACGCCGCGTTCATCCCGACCGACCCTCCGGGGCCGCCGCCCAAGTGGCTGACAAACGCCGTCGATGAGGTAGCCAAGCCGCTCGGCAAGCTGTTCATGAACTTACTCTTCCTGCCCGTCATCCCGCTGGTGTTCGCGTCCCTGGCTGTGGGCGTGACCAAACTCGGCGGCGGCGGCAACCTCGGCCGCGTCGGGGTGAAAACCGTCGGCTACTTCCTCGTCACCACCGCGTTCGCGGCGACCATCGGGCTGGGGCTGGTGAACGCCGTGCGGCCCGGCGACGCCCTCGACGCGGAGAAGCGCGAGCAGTTGAAGGAGCGGTACGCCAAGGACGCCAAGGACCAGTCCGCGAAGGCGGCCAAGTTCGACGTGTACACGTTCGTGAACGTGGTGCCGGCCAACCCGCTGAAGGCGGTCGTCGAAAAGGACATGCTCGGCATCATCTTCACGGCGATCCTGGTGGGCGTGGCGCTCGGCCGCATCGACCCGACCCGCGCCGCACCCATTGTTCAACTGCTGGAAGGCGTCAACCAGGTGGCCGAGTTCGTCATCCGGCTGGCCATGCGGGTCGCGCCGGTCGGCGTGTTCGCGCTCATCTTCGCCACCACCGCCGAGTTCGGCTACCAACTGCTGGTCGCGCTGGGGGCTTATGTCCTGACGGTGCTGGGCGGGCTGGCGGTCCACCTGCTCGTCGTCTTGCCACTGCTGGTCTACTTCCTCGGCGGCATGAACCCGCTCGACTTCTTCCGCAAGATCAAGGCGACGATGGTGACGGCGTTCAGCACCAGCAGCAGCAGCGCCACCCTGCCGACGGCGCTGCGGAACGCGGAGGAGGAACTGGCGGTGCCGAAGCCGATCGCCCACTTCGTGCTGCCGCTGAGCGCGTCGATGAACCACAACGGCACGGCCCTGTTCGAGGCCGTCACGGTGCTGTTCCTGGCGCAGGCGTTCCAGGTGCCGCTGGGCATCGACCAGCAGCTCGTCGTGCTGCTGCTGTGCATCCTGACGGCGACCGGCATGGCCGGGGTGCCGGGCGGGTCGCTGCCGCTGATCGGGCAGGTGCTGCTGGTGGTGAACGTGCCGCCGGACGCCATCGCCCTCATCATCGGCGTGGACCGCATCCTGGACATGTGCCGGACGACGGTGAACGTGGTCGCCGACATGACCACGGCGGTGTTCGTCGCCCGCAGCGAGCGGGGCAAAGCCTCGGAGAAAACGGGAGGGATTTCGGCGACGGATCCGTCTTCCTCCGGGAACATCCGATAGACGCCCGCGAGAAACCGTCATGTGCCACCGAACCGCCGGCCTGTTCGTCCTGCTGACCGCGTGCGCCCCGGCCGCCGCGTACATCCACTTCCCGCCGATGACGCTGCCGAAGATGTGCGCGGAATCGGACCACGTCCGCATCCTGAAGGTGGAGAAGGCCGACGCCGACAAGGGGGTCGTCGTGTTCGCCGTCGAGATGCACCTGAAAAAGGGCGACCGGGGCGCGCCGGTGCCGCCCGAACGCCACTTGTTCCACCCGGACCCGAAGGCGGCCAAGCCGTTCCTGGACAAGCTGGCGGTCGGCAAGGAGGCGGTGATGTTCTCCATCGAGGCGGGCAACGACGGACGCGAGGTCGGCTGCGCCTACGTGTTCGTGGACGGCGACTGCTACACGGCGGACTACAGCCAGGACGCGAAGGGGTGGCTGTTCATGCGGGCCGAACCGCAGATGGTGAAGTGCTACAAGGGCACCGTCGCCGACCTCCTCCCGCTGGTCGCCGACGTGCTGGCCGGCAAGGACGCGAAAGTGCCGACCGCCGAGGCCAAGTTCGACAAGGACGACTGGAAGAAGCGGTTCGACGAGGTGAACGCCTTCTTCGACAAGTACCGCAAGAAGTGAGGCCGCCGATGACCGCCGCAATACTCCCCCGACTCGCCCAGGGGCTGGCCGCGCTGCCCGACGCCGACGGCGACCTGCTCGCCCGCCGGGACGACGCGGCGTTCGCCGAGCTGGTCCGCCGCCACGCCGGCATGGTGTTCGGCACCTGCCGCCGCGTCCTCGGCTCGGCCGCCGACGCCGACGACGCCGTCCAGGCCACGTTCCTCGTGCTGCTCCGCAGGGCCGACGCGCTGGCCGACCGCCGGTGCGTCGGCGACTGGCTGTACGGGGTCGCCTTCCACACCGCGCTGAAGGCCCGCGCCATGGCCGCCAAACGGCGAACGAAGGAGGCCCGCGCGCGGGTCGTCGAACCGGCGGAGCGCGACGCCGAACTGCTGGCGGCGCTGGACGCGGAGCTGGCCGAGCTGCCGGAGAAGTACCGCGCCGCCGTGGTGCTGTGCGAGCTGGAAGGGGTGCGGCGGAAGGACGCGGCGGCGCGGCTGGGCGTGGCCGAGGGGACCGTGTCCAGCCGCCTGGCCACCGCGCACCGGCTGTTGGAGAAGCGGCTGCGAGCCAAGGGGTTCGCGGCCGTCGCGGTCGCCGCGCTGCTCGCCCGCGCGGGGTCGGCACACGCCCCGCACGCCTGCGTTTCACTTGCTGCAGCGGCCAGCCCGACGGCCGCCGCCCTCGCCCTGGAGGTGACGAAGATGCTCTTCCTGAAGAAGCTGAAACTCGGCGCGGCCCTGGTCGCGTCCTGCCTGTTGATGCTCGCGGCCGCCCCCGGCGTGCTACCGCGCACCGCCGCCGAGGAGCCGCCGCCGCCGAAGGCGGTTCCGCCCAAGCCGATGGCCGACGAACCGGCGTGGAAAAAGGAGTTCCGCAAGGCGTACGGCCTGCGCGACGGCGAACTCGTCCGCCGCGTCGCCCCGCCGTACCCGGACGTGCGCGCGACGTACTTCAAGACCCTGTTCCCGAACCGCGCCGGCAACATCCCGTTCGACGACTGGTTCAGCGTGTTCGGCTGGAGGGACGGCTGGACCGTGGACGGCTTCGGCGGATACTCCATGCCGGTGAAGGCGGACGAAGGGGTGGACCTGGGACGGCTGCTGGCGATGACCACCGGCTTCCCCCGCCATCGCATCCAAGACCCGTCCAGCCTGCTCGGCAGTCGCGTCACCGGCGACTTCGTGGTGAAAGTTGGGGCCGACCCGGTGAAGGTGGCGGAGGCCCTCGCCAAACTCCTCCAGAAGGAACTCGACCTGCCGGTGCGGGTCAGTCTCCGGGAGGAGACGGAGGAGGTGTACGTCGTGTCCGGCCAGTACGCGGCCAAACCTCTGGACGGGCTGAAGGCGAACCAGATCGCCGTGTACGCCGAACACCGGGGCGCAGACACGGCGGGAGCCGGCGGCGGGAGCGGTTCGGTCGCCGAGTTGCTACGGCACGTCGAGGCGCACGTCGGCCGGGTCGTCGTCGCCGGCGACATCGCGGGGGCACCGAAGTCGGTCGAGTGGCGGAATCACGTGCGGTCGTCCATGGTCAAGGATCCGACGCGCGGGATCGACACCTTCCGCGAGGACACCGACGCGACGAAGGTGCTGGACAACCTGGCCGCGCAGACCGGTTTGACGGTGAAAGTCGAGAAGCGGAAGGTGCCGTACCTCGAAGTCGAGAAGGCCGAGAAGAAAGCCCCACAGGCCCGGCCAAACGCCCCCGTGCCGAAGGAGCCGGCCAAACTCGGCCCGTTCGACGGCCGCACCGGGGCGGAGCGGGAGAAACGGGTGAAGGCGTTCGGCGGCAGCGACAAGACCGAAGCGGCGGTGGCGGCCGGGTTGGTCTGGCTGGCGAGCAAGCAGGACAAGGACGGCGGCTGGACCTTCGACGGCACCATGAAGACCGACCGCGCGGCGGCCACCGGGATGGCGGTGATGGCGTTCCTGGGGGCGGGGCACACGGCGAAAGCCGACCCGAAGAACCCGCACGCCAAGACCGTGGCGGCGGGGGTGGCGGCGCTGGCGAAGATGCAGAAGCCGGACGGCAGCTTCCGCTCCGCCGGCACCCTGTACGCGCACGCCATCGCCACCGTCGCCCTGTGCGAGGCGGCCGGCATGACCGGCGACTCGGCCCTCGTGAAGCCGGCCCAGGCGGCGCTGGATTACATCCTCGCGGGGCAGGGCACCGACGGCAGTTGGGGGTATGTCACCAAGACGAACGGCGACACCTGCATCACCGGCTGGCAGGCCCAGGCCATCCGCGCGGGGAAGGCGGCCGGCCTGACGGTGGACGCGAAAATCCTGGCGAAAGCCTCGCAGTTCCTCGACACCACGATGGACGCCGAGAAGGGGTCGTTCGGGTATCGGTCGAGCGCGGGCACGCCGACGCTGACGGCCGTCGGCATCACCGCCCGCGTCGTGTTCGACGGCTGGACGGCCGAGACGCCGACGGTCGCGCGGGGCGGCGAGTTCGTGACCAAGGCGACCGCCGTCCCGTTCGACACCTACTTCACCTTCTACGCCACCGCCGCGCTGCCGCTGGCCGACGCCAAGGCGTGGACGGCCTGGAACGAGAAGATGACGGCGGTGCTGCTGAAAGCGCAAGTCGCGGCGGGCAAGCCGGACGCCGGCGGGTGGGACAAGGACACCTCGTTCATCGGCGGCAGTTGCGGGCGGATCGGCACCACCGCCATGGCCGTGCTGACGCTGGAGAATTACTACCGCTACCCGTTCCCGCTGACGGCCGAGAAGAAGTGACGGGTGCGCACCGTCGTTTGTGTCGGTCGTGGTCGAGCCGACAGAAGGTCGGGGAGGCCCGACATCTTCGTCGGACAGGTGGCCGGCTGTCGGGCCTCGTTCCCCGGCGGGGAACTCGACCGCGACCTACGGCCGACGGCGGGTCGCGCCGAGGCCCACCCTCTGGAATCGCGCGGTGGGCCTCCGTGCGGATCGCCGGGCCGTCGCCCCTGAGACCACATCGGCGAACCGGCCCAGTTCGGCCCATCCTGCCACTACCCGTTCCCGCTGACGGCCGAGAAGAAGTGACGACGGCTCCGCTCGCGGCGACGATGGCCTTGCGTGGACTATTGACATTTGAACACGTCGTGCGTAGACTTCTCCCGCACCGCACCCGCGAGGAGCCGCATCATGGTCGCGCCCGTCAACCGCCTCTCCAGCACCTCGGCGAAGGTCCGCCGCACCGCCGTCCTCGACGACACCACGTTCGACACCATCCTGGCCCTGCGCGAGCTGCTCGCGCACGACGACCCGAAGGTCATTCTCGCCGCCGCCAAGATCATCCTCGAATTCGAGAAGGCCCGCCTCCGCCACGGCAAGCAGCTCCGCCACGACGAACCCGGCGAGGAGATCGCGTTCCTTCCGGAACCGCCGCAGGTCGAAGCCGACACCAAGCCCCAGCCGCCCGAACCGCTCCGCGTGCCGCCGTTCGACCGCACCCCACTCGGTTCGGCGGGCGACGGGGGTCGAGTGAACGAGGCACTCAAGCCGTCGATCGCGTCGTTCCTGCCGCCGAAATTGACCGGGAGTGCGACCGCCACCCGCCCGACCCCGCCGGCGTGACCGGGAACAGTTGTCGGAGCCGGAAGCGTGAGCGACGGTCTGGCTATGTTCTGGTGGCACCGGAGAAATCACCGTCGCTCACGCTTCCGGCTCGGATCAAACCCTGCTGGAGGCTCGGCGGGAGCCTTGCCCTCCCAAGAACCCCCCCGCGCGACTCAGCCTCACCCGCCGGCCAGCCACCGCGCGGCGTCCTTGGCGTGGTAAGTCAGGATGATGCCGGCCCCGGCCCGCTTGATGCTCGTGAGGATTTCCAGCGTCACGCGACGTTCGTCGATCCACCCGTTGCGGGCGGCGGCTTTCACCATCGCGAACTCGCCGGACACGTTGTACGCCGCGACCGGCAGCCCGAAGCGGTCCTTCACGCGGCGGATGATGTCCAGGTACGAGAGCGCCGGCTTGACCATGACGATGTCGGCTCCCTCGGCGACATCCAGGGCCACCTCCCGCATCGCCTCGTCGGAGTTGGCCGGGTCCATCTGGTAGGTGTTGCGGTCGCCGAACTGGGGCGGGCTTTCGGCGGCGTCGCGGAAGGGGCCGTAGAAGCCGCTGGCGTATTTCGCCGAATAGCTCATGATCGGCATCGCGGCGAACCCGGCGGCGTCCAGCCCCGCCCGGATTGCGGCCACCATGCCATCCATCATGCCACTCGGCGCGACCATGTCGGCCCCGGCCCGCGCGTGGCTGACGCACTGTTCGACCAGCAGCGGCAGCGTGGCGTCGTTGTCCACGTCGGGGACGCCCGGCCGAATCTCGTGGAGGACGCCGCAGTGACCGTGATCGGTGTACTCGCACAGGCACTCGTCCGCGAGCAGGTAGACCTCGTGCCCGAAGGCGTTGCGCACCGCCCGCAACGCGGTCTGGACGATCCCGTCGGATTCCAGCGCGACCCGGCCCTCCGGGTCTTTGCGTGCCGGAATACCGAACAGCATGAACGCCCGGATGCCCAGGTCTTTGGCGGTGCCGATTTCGTCGAGCAGGGTGTCCGGACTGAGTTGGTAGTTGCCGGGCATGGACGCGATTTCGTTCCGGATGCCGGTGCCGGGTCGGACGAACAGCGGCAGCACGAAATCCGACGGGCGGAGTTCGGTCTCGCGGACGAGCTGGCGGAGCAGGGGGGACGAGCGGAGGCGACGGGGGCGAACGGTGGGGAATCCGGCGGGCGGCGGGGTCGGCATGGCGGCGGGTCCGTGAGGGGAGACGCCGGGAAGTATACCGACCGGGGCAGCCGTTTGCTCAGTCGCCGCGGGGGGCCGGGGGGAACAGGTCGGCGAACAGCCGGCGGACGAGTTGGCCGATGGTCATGCCGCGCTGCTGGGCGGCGAGTTCGAGGGCGGTCACCTGCCATTCGGGCAGCAGGATGGGCAGCTCCACGATCTCGTTCTCCGGATCGAACCCGTAGGACGGCGGAGACGCGACCGAACCCGAGGACGCGACGAGGGCTGGCATATGTGGCTACCGGCGAGTGGCGGGCGAGCGGAAGCGGACGACGCTGGTACTCAGAGCAAGAGTCATACCAATTCCGCCGCCGCTGTCCACCGCACCCTCACCAGTCGCCGCCGAGAACCTCCCCACCGGCCGGCGTGACGGCCGACCAGAAGGTCGATTCGGACACCGTCCCGGACAGGAACCGCACGCTGCCGTCGCCCAGCGCCACCAGGATGCCGGTCGGGTAGAACGAGTTCGGCACATGCGGGTTGCAGTCCGCTACCTTCGGAGCGAGTTGGAACATGGTCCGGGCGTAGTGCGGGGAGAGACCGTAGGGATATTGCGTGATGCCGACCGTGATCGCCGGATTCGCGGGCGAGGGACCGGGGTAGGTGTCGCCGCTGGACCGATCTGCGAAAGTGGCCCGGCGACTCGTCACGGACCAACCTACAGGGGATGCCCAAGGTGGAACCATACCGTTCCAAATGATTCTTCGGGAAGCCTCTACGCTGGCGATGTCGAACTCGCCAGCCCCGCATTTGGCGTAGTGCGTCGTCCAGAAGATCGTGTTGCTCAATCCGTCGGTAAAGGAGTTGATAAGGTTTGAACCGCCTCGGAAGACCAGTTCATTCGCGGCGTAACTGACTTGGCCCCAGTTGTTCGGGTTCTGGTCGAAACTCGGATCGGCCGGGCTTTGGTAAAAGCGGTTTTTGTAACCTTCCGGGGCACTGAGCGACGGGTGGTCAAAGGGTGCCGAGCCACCCAAGTGCCACATGACCGAGACGAGAGGTGACTGTTCGCCAGCGAGGATCGCACCGGTGTCCATGTCGTACTTGGGCACGGCTCCCCCTCGGGTTTCCGCGATCTGAACGATGGAGAGGCTGATCTGCCGAAGGCGGTTCGTGTCCTGCGTCCGGACGGCCGCGAGCCGCACCTTCTGCACCGCTGGAAGGAGAAGGCCGATCATGATCGCCAGTACGGCGACGACGAGAATTAACTCGATCAAGCTGAGTCCGCTACGAATTCCGTTTCGCATGGCCGTCTCGCGTGAAGGGATACCCGAAATTGGCATTCGGGTATGCGTTGGAGTTTGACCAGAGAATTCTGGAATACTAACAGTTATACAGGCAGTCGATGAGGATTTTGTACTGCATCAACTACTTTTGGCACAGCTATCGTCTGAGCTAGAACGATATTACTGTCATCTCACTCTATGGATTGAGCCGTGATGGTGCCGGTTTCAGCACCGCTCTTGAAGTTCACTGGTGGCCCCTTGATGAACTTCGCGGGGTTCACGGGATCACGAACCTTGGTATAGAGCGTTAGGGTGGCCTGTACGGTATATGTAGTACCGTTCGCCAAGTTGATAGGGATCAAGGAAGCTGCAGCCCAGATGCCGGCAGGCAAAGTGCTTTCATCCGTGATGACAGCACTCGCCGCATCGACCGCCGCCTGGCCCGGTTCGGTGAAGGTCACTTTGACGGTGATTCCACCGAAGTAGTAGTTCGCCTTGTCGTAGTTGTAAGTTCCTGCCGACGTGACTAGGACTGTGTTGTCAGGGTTCCTAGCCGTGGTTACCGGTGCGTTCAGTGTTATGACACCAGCCTTCCCAGCGAGGGCGGGTGCTGGAGGGGCGTACTTGGCTACCGGGGGGTCAGCGGCAAAAAGTGTATTCGCGAAGAGGAAGCAGAGGCTGAGGGTCGTGCTGAACTTCTTCATCGGAGCGTCTCACAGTTGGTGTGGGACGCCCCGTGTGGGACGCCCCGTGTGGGACGCCCCGTGTGGGACGCCCCGTGTGGGACGCCCCGTGTGGAGTGATGATAAAGCAGCCGTGGGCAGGGAGTCAAATGAATTCCGTAAAATTGCTCCGCGAGTCCACCGCGCCGTTCGGCCGGCGTTCCGTACACGGGCACCCGCCCTTAGCGGTGGGCGTTTCCACCGCGTATCGGTGCAACGCTGTGGCAACGCATTTTCACTTGACCGGCCCCCCAGCCGTTCTAACTTTCGGCGGCCAGCGCCGGCATCCCGTTCCGTGCCGCCCCCAAAGAACTGGTCGCGTGGAGTGTCCCGTCTCATGGCGAACCAGGATTTGCCCGACGATCCGCCGCCGTCCATCTCGGCCGCCGAGTTGCGCCGCCGCCTGCTCGCGTCCACCCCGCCGCCGCTGGGCGGGTCCGCGGCCGCGTCCATCGGCCTCGACGAGCTGGCCGCCATTCCGCCCCGCGCGACCGGCCCGCGGATGAGCGGCGGCGTGTCCACCCTCGGCCGGCTGACCATGCCCGGCCAGCACGGGCCGGTGGCCGCCAGCGGTCTGCCGCCGGTCGCCCCGCAGGCGTTTCCCGACTCGCACCCGGCGCGGCCGCGCGGCCTGCCGCCCGACCCCGCCGCCGTCGCCTACGCCGGCATCACCGGCGGCAGTGTCCTCGGCCTGCCGTCGCCGCTGGCCGCCGACCCGCCGCCCGCCGGCGGCAGCCGGAACGGGTCGGCGAGTCCGTCGCGCGGCGACTCGTCGTCCACGTCGTCCTCGCCGGAGGATCAGGCCCGCCGGCTGAAGCAGGAGAACCGCGAACTGCGGAAGCTGCTCGACGAGATGAAGCAACTGCTGCAAGAGGCCAGCGACGGCGAGCAGCAGTACGCGGCCAGGGAACAAGTGGTGCTGGGGCAGCTCGGCGGCAAGCAGGCGCAGATCGACGAACTGGAGGCGCAGCTCCAGTCCATCGAGGACCAGGTGGCCAGCGGCGCGCTGGGCCCGGCCCAGGCCACGCCGAAGACCCGCGACGAGCTGACCGAATGGGGCGACGAGCTGGAGCGGGACGCCTCCAGGCTGACCCAGGAGCGGAAGAAGTTCGAGGAGGAGCGGAAGCAGCTCCGCGAGGACGAGGAGGCGCTGGAGCAGCAGATGCGGCAGATGGAAGTGTCGATGGCCCGCGAGCGGGCGATGATGGCCCGCCAGGAGACGGAGCTGAAGCGGCTGAGCGCCGAGATTCAGCACGAGCTGGAGATCATGCAGCGGGGGGACGCCACCCTCCGCGAGCAGTTGAGCAAGTTCCAGCGGCGGGCGACGGACGTGATGCAGGGCAAAATGGCCGGCGGCGGCCCGCCGCCGAGCAACCCGCCGACCAGGCGGTGAGTGTGTTCGACCCGCCGCGACCGCGAGGTCGGGCCTATGACGAAAGGGTGGAAGAAGTGACGGCGCTGACACGGCTCCTGAAGTCGCCGCGCGAATTGCCACGCCGGTCACTTCAATTCCACCGCCCACGCGCCATCCTTGGTGGTCACCAAGGCGCGGTCGCGGGGGACATCGAAGGTGACGGTACCGCCGTCCACCGGCAGTTTCACGTCGGCCAGCCGCTTGCCGGTGGCGGTGTCCCACGCGGCGATCACCTGGCCCGTCGTGCCGAACAGCCGTTTCGAGTCGGCGGAGAAGCCGACCGCCGTGGCGTCGCCGAACACCTCGGTCGCGTCGGCCAGCGGGACGGCCTTTCCCGCCATCGTCCAGAGCCGCACGCCGTTGTCCTTCGCCACGGTGCTGACGTAGACGACGCCCGTGAACTTGCCGTCGTCGGACGGCCGCACCGTGCGGATGTACCGGTTGTACTCGACCCCGCCGCCGTAGCATTTCGCCGGGTTCCGCACGTCCCCGACGGCGAAGAAGTGTTCCACCGACGCCTGCGATTCGTGGGAACCGATCCACCGCCCGTCGGTGCTGCACTGGCTGAGCGCGCCCTTCAAATAGAAGCCGTCGAGTTCGGTGAACGTGTCGTCGGCCGCCAGGACATGCGCGCCGCTGCCGAACAGGAGGACGCCCTTCTTGGCCGCCGACCCGACGGCGGTCTGAGCGACATGGAACTTGTCGAGTTTGCCGACGGCTCGCGGGTTCTCCCGCGACGGCATGGCCACGTCGCGCAGGTGCTTGCCGGTGGCGGCGTCCCACACGCTCACGTCGGTGTCGTGGTTGGCGGTGACGACCGTCTTGCCGCCGGGCATGAAGGCGAGGGCGGTGTCGCCGCCGTCGCGGGTGGTCCGCTCCGGCAGAATGCGCTTCTTCGTGTCGTCGCGGAGGGTCACGACCGTGCCGGCCTTCAAGTTCACCAGGTCGAACCCGACGGTCACGCGGACGGCCAGCGTCTCGCCGTCGGGCGACGGCACCGGCCGCCATCCGTAGGGCCGAGGGATCGAACCGGGGCCCAGCTTCGCCAGCGGCTCGGCCGCGAACGCCGGGTACGCCAGGGCGATGGCGAAGAGGGCGGAGAGGCGCATGGGGAACCTCGGTGGGCTATTCAAAGAGTCGCGCCACGGGAACGCGGAAGCCGGGCAATTCCGGGCCGCCGTCCAGGTCTTGCGAGTCGTTCACCATCATCGGCCGCTGACCGTGGCGGTAGACGGTGACCGTCTGGTTGTCGGTGTTCACGATCCACACCACCGGCACCTTCATCTCGTCGAACAGGTCGAGCCGATCACTCAGCGCCTGTTGCGTCGTCGAGGGCGACAGGATTTCGACGATCAGCGTGGGCACCCCGACGATAACGGTGTTGTCGTCGGTCTGGCGGATCATCACGTCCGGCGGGACGTAGGCCACGTCCACGCCGATGGCGATCTGCTCGGAGGAATCGAACTGGATGCCCGCTTCTCCAGAAACGACACAACCATTCGGTGCTGGTGTGCGCCACCGCCAGCAATTCAATTCGCCCGCGAGGTTCGCGAGAGCGATGGATTGAAGTCGGTTCCGGCGTGTTGCACCGGCACGGAGCGATTCCGGGTTGTGGTGACCTTCCTCGACGAGTTCGCCCTTGTAGATGCGGCGGCGGATGCCGTCGTCGGGCATCGCCAGCAGGTCGGCCGTGGTCATCGGCGCGGAAATCACGGACATTCGCGTTCCTCCTCCGGGGTGATTCCATTCTACTTTCCCCGGTCGCCGGCGCGTATAATGTCCGCGACAATCCGATGTGGGTTGACCCTCCGCCACACGAAAAACAAGGGGACGCAGCCATGACTGCCGTCATCGACGACATCTCCGCCGAAATCCTCGACCTGAAGCGGAAGATCGGGGCGACCATCCTCGCCCACTACTACCAGCAGGGCGAAATCCAGGAACTGGCCGACATCACCGGCGACAGCCTGAAGCTGGCCCGCGAAGCGACCACCGTGGACACGCCGGTCATCGTCTTCTGCGGCGTGCTGTTCATGGCCGAGACCGCCAAGATGCTCAACCCGGCGAAGACGGTGCTCCTGCCGGACACCTCCGCCGGCTGCTCGCTGGTGGACTCCTGCCCGCCGGAGAAACTCGCGCGGTACCAGGAGATGCTCCGCGAGAACGGCCGGAAGTTCCAGACGGTGACGTACATCAACAGCAGCGCGAAAGTGAAGGCGCTGTCGGACTGGATCGTGACGAGCGGGAACGCGGAGGACGTGGTGCGGCACCGCGTGCCGGCCGACCACGAAATCCTGTTCGTGCCCGACCAGCACCTCGGCCGCTACCTCCAGGAAGTGACCGGCCGGCAGATGATCCTGTGGAACGGCTCGTGCATGGTCCACGAGATCTTCAGCGTCCACGACCTGGTGCGGATGAAGGCGAAGAACCCCGGCGCGCAGGTGATCGCGCACCCGGAGTGCCCGAAGAACATCCTCGAACACGCCGAGTACATCGGCGGCACCGAGGCGATGATCAAACACGTCGGCGGGTTCGCCGAGCCGACGACGTTCCTCGTGGCCACCGAGCCGAACATGATGTGGCAACTGGAGAGCCGGTTTCCGCGGCACAAGTACGTCGGCGTGCCGGGCATCACCTGCGCGTGCAACGCCTGCCCGCACATGGCCAAGAACACGCTGGCGAAAATCCGCGACTGCATGCGGGACATGACGCCGGAGATCACCTGGCAGCCGGAGTTCGACAAGGCGAAGGAGGTGCTGGCCCGCAGCCTGCTGAACCCGCCGGTCGCCCCGGCCGTCCGTCACCCGCACGGGGATTGAGGAGAACCACGCATGGCTACGAAAGTGAAGACGAAACCCAAGCCGAAGCCGTCGGTGAACGGTGTCCACGCGCCCGCGCCGGAGGTGCTGACGCTGGCCGAGGCCGCCGCGTTCCTTCGGACAACCGAGGCGGCGGTTCGCGCGGAGTTGGTGTCCGGTCGGCTCGGCGGGCGGTTGCTGGCCGGCGAGTGGCGGGTGAGCAAGGCCGCCGTCCTCACGTGGCTGGCCGTGCCGGCCCCGAGGCCGCTGACCGGGGCCGAGTTGGCCGAACACGCGAAGGCGGTGAAGGCCAAGCACGGTTTCAGCGAGACGGACGCGGAAGTCGAAACCTTCCTGGCCACCGTCCGCGCGAACCGACAGGCGGGTGAGTGATGTTCGTCCTCGACACCGACACGCTCACCCTCGCATTCCACGACCACCCCGCCGTGACCGCGCGGATGAAGGCGGCCGAGCAGCCCGGGTCAATCTCCATCGTCACCCGGTTGGAAGTCCTCGGGGGTCGGAGTGAAGCGATCCTCAAGGCGGAGAACGCCGAGCGGTTGCTCCGCGCGCAGGCCGGATACTTGGCCTCGGCGGAGTTTGTCGACCTTTTCCCAGTCTTGTGGTTCGACGACCGCGCGGCCGCGCTGTCCGACCAGTTCCGAACCGCGAAAGGCGCGAAGAAAGTGAAGGTGAAGCTGAAGGACCTCCTCATAGCCTGCATCTGCCTGGCGCACGACGCCACGCTGGTGACGCGGAACACCAAGGATTTTCAGGGCGTCCCGAATCTTAAACTTGAAAACTGGGCCGACTAACGGTTGACCGGTAGGATGGCGGGCAGTGGTGTCGGCTCCTGCTTGGGCAGCGTGAGGTGACTGGCCGTTCCCGGCAGCAGGTGGGTTCCCGGCGGGGACTGCGGCGGCAGGCTCGCGGCGAACCCGGCCAGCCCTTTCATCTGGCCCAGCAGCTCGTCGGCGAACTGGCCGAGGGCCTTCTTCTTCGCCTTCGCCACGGCGTCTTTCTCCTCGATGAGGAACGACGGCCGGACGATCTTGCCGACGCCCTCCGCCTGGGCCGACGTGTACAGGAAGCCGTTGTCCACGTCGAACAGGCAGCCCTCGATCACGAACAGCGAATCGACGTGGTCGCCCGGCACCACATACCCGCCGACGATGGTCAGGTACAGCAGCGCCGCCGGGTTCTTGTACTTGTCGGACTGCGACGCGCCGTTCACGACCAGCAGCACGTCCGCCCCGCACTTCGCCGCCGCCAGCCGCAGGTCCTTCAACTCGCCCTTGCCGCCGAGCATTTCGGGGAGGGCGAACACCTCGGTGGCGAAACCGTCCCGCTTCAGGGCGGCGGTCAGCGGCTCCAGCGCCGCCCGGTCCTCGGTCGTCCACCGCCAGTCGCCCTGGTTGCTCGGCTTCAAGTAAAACGCCACCCGGCACGGCAGCTTCAGTTGCGGCTTCAGCGACCGCGCCTCGGCGATGGCCGTGTCCGTCACCTGCAACGACCCGTCGTTCAGCCGCTCCTGGAGCAGGTCGCGGTTGAACCCGTGCGCGCAGCCCGCCAGGAGGACGGGTGCGCACCAGACCAGGGCCTTCCATGCGTTCACGGGACACCTCGCGGGACGGGTGGGGTTCCGACGGCCTGACAACCGATTGGGCGATGCGAATAGGCGGCTGACAGACCGGTGTCAATGCCGACCGGAATCGCGGGCCGGCGACATTTTTCCGCTACGGACCTTGCCGAACGGTGGCCCTGTCGGTTCCAATTCCCCCACACCCATTCCGCAGGAGGACCGACCGTGAGCGAGCGCACCTTCGAGTTCAAGGACGGCACGTCGAACAAGTTCTGGGCGATCTCCGTGGCCGGCGACAGCCACACGGTTCGCTTCGGCAAGATCGGGACCGCCGGGCAGACCAAGACCAAGAGCTTCGGCACCGCCGAGAAGGCCAAAGCCGACGCCGACAAGCTGATCGCCGAGAAGACCGGCAAGGGCTACAAGGAGACGACCGGCGGCGCGGCGTCCGACCCCGACGACGAGACGGACGACGCGGGCGGCGACGCCCCGCCGCCGCCGCCGAAGCCGGCCCCCAAGCCCCCGGCCAAGACGGCGAAGGTCGCCGAGCCGGAGGACGACGAAGACGACGAGGCCCCGGCGAAGAAAACCCCCGCCAAGAAACCCGCCCCGAAGAAGTCGCCCAAGAAAAGCGCCGAGGCCGACTCCGACGATGCCAACGTGAGTGACGCCGTGCCCGCTGTCGTCGCGACCACCCCGGTCGCGGCGGCCGGCCGCACTGACATCGATTTGTCGCCGGAGGACTTCACCTGGGTGACCTACGGCGACCGGCCGAAGTACGACCCGCCGGCCGACGACCTGACGCCGGCGACGTTCCTCGCCCAACTCCGCGACGGGACGGAACTGACGACGACGGATTCCTGGTACTGGATGCGGCCGAACTGGACCGACACCGTCCGCACCCGCGTCCTCCCCCGGATGACCGAGGCGCAGAAGGAGGAGGCCCGCGCCCTGCTCCGCCCGTACCTGGGCGTGGCGAACCTGCCGACCTACAACCTGCACCCCCTGCCGCCGGCGTTCGGCGTCGCCGCGCTGCTCGGCATGCACCCGGAAGTGGAGGCCGTCGTCGCCTCGTGGGCGGACGGGTACGGGTCCGCGAAGACCGAGTACGCGAGCTTCTACAAGGCCCCCGAGCGGATGGTGTTCGGCCTCGGCTCGCGGGAGAAGGTGATCCACCACGGCCGTCGGCTGAAGCTGTCGTTCCGCGTGCCGGAGCAGATTCGCGGGTGGCTGGCGCACGCCGGAGACGAGGCGCTGGACGTGGCGCGGGACGCGATCCTGACGGTCGCCAAGAAGGACGAGGCGGAGAAGGCGTGCCGGGAGCTGGCGCGGGTGGGCACGCCGACGGCCGCGCCGTTCATGCTGGAGCTGGCCGCCGACTCGAAGGCCGGCGTTGTCGCACGGGCGTGGCTGAACGAGGACGCCGGCCGCGCCGCCGACGGACTGGCGAAGCTGGCGGCGGGGAAGGGAAAGTTGACGGCGGCCGCGCGGGAGTTCTTCGCCGAGTTGAAGGCGAAGGGTGAGACCGCCGCGATCCGTGCGGCGATGGCGGCGCACCCCGAAAGCGCGACCGCGTTGCAAGCCATTCTCGATCATCAGGAGCAGACTTACCCCGTGCTGGATCGCGCCGCGATGCCGGCCGAGTTGAAGGCCGCGCTCGACGCGCTGCCGAAGAAAGCCCCCGCGCCGCCCGACTGGATTTCCGCCGCCCCGCTGCCCCCGGTGCTGATCGGCGGCGCGAAGCTGGCCGAGGCCGACGTGGCGGCGATGCTCTCCGCCTTCCGCTCCGTTAAAGGCGACGCCCGCCCGCCGGTCGCGCTGGCGCTGAAGAAACTCGCCGACCCGCGGTCGCTCGACACATTCGCATGGGCGGTGTTCCAGACGTGGAGCAAGGCTGGCTTCCCCAGCAAGGACAGGTGGGCCATCCTCACCCTCGGCTGGATCGGCGGCGACAACTCGGCGCGGCAACTGACGCCGCTCGTCCGCGAATGGCCGGGGCAGAGCCAGCACCAGCGGGCGAAAGTCGGGCTGGAGGTGCTGCGGCTGATCGGCACCGACATCGCGCTGACCATGCTGAACGGCATCGCCCAGAAGTTGAAGTTCGCCGCGCTGAAGGCCCGCGCCCGCGAGCTGATGGACCTGATCGCCACGGATCGCGGCATGACCCGGCCGGAGCTGGAGGACCGCATCGTCCCCGACCTGGACCTCGACGAGAAGGGCGAGCGGCTGTTCGACTACGGCCCGCGCCAGTTCCGGCTGGTCATCGGGCCGGACCTGAAGCCGCGGGCGAAGGGGCCGGACGACAAGGTGAAGGACGGCCTGCCCGCGCCGAACGCGAAGGACGACGCCGAGAAGGCCAAGCTGGCGAAGGCCGACTGGACGGCGTTCGCCAAGACGCTGAAGGGCGTGCTGGAACTCCAGCGGTTCCGGCTGGAGCAGGCGATGGTGACGATGCGGCGGTGGGCCGTGTCCGACTTCGAAACGTTCCTGGTGCGGCACCCGGTGATGTCGCACCTGACGCGACGGCTGGTGTGGGGGCAGTATTCGTCGCCGACGACGGTCGCCGCCACCTTCCGCGTGACCGACGAGGGCGAGTACGCCGACGCCGCTGACAAGCCGGTGACACTGGACCCGAAGTCGGTCGTCGGTCTGGTCCACCCGATGCAGTTGGGCGACGCCGTCCGCAACGCCTGGGGGCAGGTGTTCGGCGACTACGAGATCGTCCCGCCGTTCCCGCAACTGGGCCGGCCGGTGTTCGCGCTGGAAGGGAAGGAGAAGGGCGGAACGACGCTGGACCGCGTGGCCGACATCCCCGTCAACTCCGGCAAGGTGTGGGGGTTCACCGACAAGCGGGGGTGGGACCGGGGTAGCTCGTCCAACCACGGGGTGGTGATGGAGTTCGCCAAGTTTTTCCCGGCGGCGAACGTGACGGCGGTGTTCGACATCGAACCCGGCATCGCCCGCGGCGGCCTGGACATGCTGTCGTCCGAGCAGACCGTCACCGGCTGCTACTTCCTGAGCGGGCAGTACAATCCCGTGGCCTACGCCAACCACCTGTCGAACGAGAAGGTGCCGCTGGGCGACGTGGACCCGGTGGCCGTCAGCGAGACGCTGGCCGACCTGTACCGCCTGACCTCGAAGGAGTGAGCGTGACCCCCGACGACATCCCGGCCGCGCTTCGCCCGCACCTGAAGCTGGCGCTGGTGCCCGGCCTCGGCCCGAAGCGGACCCGCGCCCTGCTGGACCACTTCGGGTCGGCCGACGCGGTGCTGCTCGCCTCCGCCGCCCAGCTCCAGCAGGTGCCGCTCATCGGGGCGGACCTCGCCGCCCAGTTCGCCGCCGCGTTCAAATCGGTGGACGAGACGGCCGAGTGGGAACTGCTGAAGAAGCACGGCGTGTCCGTCGCGCTACCCGGCGAGCCGGCGTACCCAGAGCGGTTGGCGACCCTCGACAGCGCCCCGCCGCTGCTGTACCACCGGGGCGCGTGGCTGCCGACGGACGCCAACGCCGTCGGTATTGTCGGCTCGCGGTCGTGTACCACCTACGGGTTGAAGATGGCCGAGCGGATCGCGGCGGACTTGGCGAAGGCCGGGTGGTGCGTGGTGTCCGGGCTGGCGCGGGGCATCGACGGCGCGGCCCACAAGGGGGCGCTGAAGGCCGGCGGGCGAACTATCGCGGTGCTGGCCGGCGGGCTGAGTCGCATTTACCCGCCCGAACACGAGGGGTTGGCGGACCAAGTGGCAGGGCAGGGGGCGTTAATCACGGAAACGCCGCTGACGGTGCAGCCGCAGCCGGGCATGTTCCCGGCGCGGAACCGCTTCATCAGCGGGCTAAGCCGAGGGGTCGTAGTGATCGAGGCGAACGCCAAGAGCGGCGCGCTCATCACCGCCACGCACGCGGCGGAACAGGGGCGGGAGGTGTTCGCCCTGCCCGGCAACGCCGACAGCGCGGCCAGCGCCGGCTGCCTGGAATTGATCCGCAAAGGCGCGCGGCTGGTGCGGTCGGCCGACGACATCTTGGAAGACCTGCGCGGCATCGCCCCGCCCGACCCGCCGAAGCGGGTCGCGCCGCCGGAGAAGTGGCCGACGCTGTTCGACCCGCCGGCCGCCACCGAACCGCCGCCGGGGTTGAACGACCTCCAGCGGCGCATCTGGGACGCGCTGACCGAGCCGAAGCACGCCGACGTGCTGTCGCGGGAGCTGGGCATTCCGGTCCACGAGTTGACCGGCGTGCTGACGAAAATGGAGATGCGCAAGGCTCTCCGCCGCCTGCCGGGGAACACCTTCGAGCGGCGGTGACAGGTGCCGGGTTTGCCAACTGCAATCAACCACGGAGCCTTCACGATGCCCGTCACGGACTCCACGGTCGCCAAGTTCTGGGGGTGGTTCGCCGCCAACGCCGCCGCGCTGAAGGAGGTGCCGCCGGAAGGACTCGCCACGTCGAAGGTGTACAACCGCCTGTGCGACCAACTCGGCAAGTGCCACAAGCGGTTGAAGGGGGAGATCGACACCGCGTCGGACGGCGGCGACTGGACGGTGGTCATCACCGCCGACGGCGAGGAACGCATCTTCAAGTTCGTCGAGACCGTCGTCGCCGCCGCGCCGCCGGTGCCGGGGTGGAAGGTGCGGGCGTTCCGCAGCCGATCCGATGTCGGCGGCTCGCGGATCGTGTTCGGCCCGCACGAGGTGAGCGGCGATGACATCTTCGCCGCAGCCGCACCGGCCGGCGAGGGACGAGTCGCGGTCACGCTGTACGTCCGCGGGTTGACGGACGACAACGGCCTCGGCCGCGCGGCCGAACTCCTGTACCAGCACGCGGTCGGCGAGTACGACTCCGTGAAGGTCGTGTCCGACCTCCGACTGCTGCCGCTGCCCGACCCGCCGCCGGCCGGCGCGGTGCCGCTCGCCGAGTTGCCGGGCGTCCTCGACCGGGCGGTCGGCCGCGCCTGACTCCGGTCCCTGTATACTGACGGGTGAAGAGGCCCGTCCCCGCCAACCACCGCGGTCGCATGTTCACCTGGTTCTGGCTCCCCGGCCGCCGCGCCCGCCAAGCCCTCGCCACCGGGCGGCCGGAGCAGGCGCGGGAACTGCTGGAGCCGCACGTGAAGGCCGGGCACCGCAAGGCGCTGTCGCTCCTGACCGCCGTGGGTGCGGCGTTCCTGAGTCGCGCCGAGCGGGCGCTGGCGGCGGACAACCCGGAAGCGGCGTGGGACGACCTGCTGGCCGCCGAAGCGATGGCCCCCGGCGACGCGAAGGCGGGCGAACTGCGGGCGACGCTGACGAAGCTGGCCGCCGCCACCTGCCGCGCGGCATTCCTGGCCGGCAACTTGGAGTTCGTCCGCACGGCCCTCGCCCGGTTCAAGGCGCGGGCGGCGGTCCACCCGGCGTTCGACTGGCTGCCGTCCGCCACCACCGACTTGCAGGCGGCCCGCGACTTCGCCGACCAAGGGGATTTCGCCGCCGCGCTCGGCCTGATCGACCGCACGCGGAGCCGGCTGCCGGTCGAGGCGGGGGTCGGGTTGGCGCACGCCCGCGACGACGTGGCGGCCCGGTACGAGCGCGGGCGGGCGGCGCAGCAGCAGTTGTTCGCGGCCGTGGAAAGCAAGGCGTGGCGCGAGGTGCATCGGTGGGCCGAGGACTTGCTCGCCGTCGCCCCGGAACACCGCGACGCGCGGCAACTGCGGGCGATGGCGTGGGACCGGCTGGCGGTGTCGGCCCCGGCCGGCGGTGCCCCGCACACCCGCGACGTGCCGAACGGTTTCGCCGTCGCCGCCGGCCCCCGGTTCGGCGCCGCGCTGACGCGCACCGGCCCGATCCCGGTCGCCGGCCCGGCGGATCGCACGGCCGGGACGGTGGCCGCGCCCCGCCGGCTGTTCCTGTCGCTGGACGGCGTCGGCGGCTACCTGCTGCTGTTCAAGCCCCGCATCCAGATCGGGGCGGACGCCAACCCGGCCCCCATCGACGTGCCGGTGACGGCGGGGCTGCACAAGGTCCACACCGAGATCGCCCGCGACGCCGAGGGCGGGTACCTGATCGAGCCGAAGGAAGGCGCGGCGGTCGCGGTGAACGGCGAGCCGGTGACGGATCGGCGGGCGCTGAAAGCGGGCGACGAGGTGAAACTCGGCGCGTCCTTCCGCTTCCGGTTCGACAAGCCGAACCCGCTCAGTGGCACGGCCGTGCTGACGCCACTGTCGCACCACCGCATGGCCGGCCACGCCACCGGGGTCGTGATGGTCGCCAGCAACCTGCTCGTCGGCCCGGCCGAGGACACGCACATCCCGGTGCCGCGGGCGCTCGCCGGGCTGATCTTCTACACCACGCCGGACGGCCTCGGCGTGCGGGCGGACGGGGCGATTCGGGTGCAGTCCGTCGAGTTCCACACGAATGCCGTACTGCCCGTGCCGTGCCAGGTGGAGACCGACGAGTACCGGTTCCGGATCGAAGTGTACGACCCGCGCTCCTGACCGAGGGCCGCCCGATGCCGACCCCAGCCGACCACGCCGAGTTGCTCCGCCGCGCCGACTACCCGGTGCCGACGGGGGCGACGTTGACCGACGCCGAGCGGCAGACCGTCGGCCGCTTCGGCTACTGGATGCAGGCGTTGACCGCCGGCACGATTGCCCCGGCGACCCCGGAACAGGAACACTTCGTCCTCGCGGCGCGGGGGATGGAAGACCCGACCACGGCGTTCGAAATCGCCTGGGAGAAGGTGCGGCTGTCGGCCGCCCTCCCCGCGACGGGTTTGACCGCCGCCAGTTCCCTCACGACCGGCACGCGGGAGAAGGCGTGGCAGTCGGCCACCGTTACCGCTGCCCCGGCCTCGTTGACGGCGGTGGCGAGGCAGCTCGACGAGACCCGCGCGACGGCCATCGCCCTGCGCCAGGCCGACCTCTCCCGCCGGCTCGACATTCTGGCCAAGGTGCAGCCCGAAATCGACGCGCTCGACGCCGAGATGTCGGGCCGGCTGAAACCGCTGGAAGCCGAGATGGCGCGGCTCGAAACGCTGCTGAAGGACGGCGTCCGCGCGGCCGGCCAGAGCTTCCGGTACAAGGACATTCGCGTCACTTACTACCGCGCACGGATCACGTTCGACAACACGGGGCTTCAGGCGTACTCGGTTTCAAACCCCGATATCCTCCGGTTCCGCAAGGTCGGCCAGCCCACCGCCTACATCCGGTACGTCGCGGCCGACGCCCCGCCGCCGCAGCGGAATGACGAGGCGGACGCCGACTCGCACCCGGATCGGTGACAGCCAATTGTCACTTGCCGCCGAACGTGGCGTCCGCCGCCTTCCGGAACGCCTCCTGCGCCTTCGCTCCGTCGCCGGGGAAGCCGGCGTGCTGCACCAGCCACACGGTCACCCGGCCCTTCTTGGCATCGACCGTCATGTTCGTGGCCAGCGCCCCGCCGTGGCCGACCGTCCCGCCGCCCACCGCCCAGCCGACCCCGTAGCTGCCTTTCGCGTCCGGAGCGACCGTCTGTCGGGTCATCTCCTTCACGGCCTCTTCGGACAGCACCCGCGTGCCGTCGAGCGTGCCGCCGTTCAGCACCATCCGACAGAACCGGCTCACGTCCTCGGCCGTGGAGAACAGCCCGCCGGCCGGCATCGGGTAACGGCGGCTCCGCTCGGACAGCGGGTACTGGAGCTGCCCGATCTTCATCTCCTCCAGCCCCGACTTGTCCTTGCCCGGCTTGTACGCCTTCGCCAGCCGTTTGACTTGCGCCGCGGTCGGCCAGAAGGTGGTGTCTTTCATCCCCAGCGGGGCGAACAGCCGCGTGTCCAGAAACTCCTCGAACGGCATCTTGCCGACGACCTCGACGACCCGCGCGCCGGCGTTGATGCCGGCGTTCGAGTAGGCGTACTTGGCTCCCGGCTCGGTCAGCAGTGGCGTCATCGCGTAGGTTTTCACCGCCACCCGGAGCGACAGGCCGTCGAGTGTCGGCTGTTCGGCGGCGGACGCGAACGGCAGCCCGCTGGTGTGGTTCATCAGGTCGCGGACGGTGACGGGACGGGTCGGCCGCTTCAGCACGACGCGGTCCTTTTCCTTTTCGGCGGCGACCCAAATGTCGTTGAACTCCGGCAGGTATTTGCCCGCCGGGTCGTCGAGTTTCACCTTGCCCTCGTCCACCAGGATCATCAGCGCGGCCCCGGTCACCGGCTTGGACTGCGAGGCGATCCAGAACACCGCGTCGGTCGTCAGCGGTGTCTTGGCCGCGACATCCGAGTACCCGGCCGCTTCGAGGGCGAGCGTCTTGTCCTTGTCGGCGACCAGCATCACCGCGCCGGCCAGGTTGCCGCGCTCGACGAACGGTTGAACGGCCGCCGCGAGCGGCTTGTCGGCGGCGACGGCGAACGGGGCGAAGACGAATGCGAGGAGGGCGGAAAGCCGGCGGGTCATGGGGAGGCTCCGGGGAGGGTGGCGAGTCTTGGGTTGTTCGCCCGCCGCGCGACATCAGGTACGCGAGCAAGTCGAGAACCTCCGTCTCGTTCAGGCCGTTCACCAGCTTCTCCGGCATGAGCGACACGGCCGACGCCTTCACCACGTCCACGTCGTCCTTGGCCACCTCCACCACCTTCGTCGAGTCCTCCGGGTCGGTGACGATGACCAGCTTGCCGTTCACCTCGGAGACGATTTTGCCGGTGAAGGTCTTGCCGCTCGCGGTCGTCACCACCGACGCCTTGTACTGGTCCGAGATGACCTTGCTCGGCTCGGTGATGGCCTCCACCATGTCCCGGAGGGTGAACCGGCCGGCGAGTTGGGTGAGGTCCGGGCCGGTCGCGCCGCCGTCGCCGCCGAAGCGGTGGCACACCACGCACCGCGCGGCCGCGAACGTCCGCTCGCCGTTCTTGAAGTTCCGCCCCTTCGCCAACTTGGCTTCCATCCCCACCAGGCCGGCCGTCGTCCACTCCTGGCCGGGGCCGGCGGGCTTGGGCAGTTCCTTCGCCTTGTACGCCTTCCGCAGGCCGGTCGCTTCGATGGCCAGTCGGTCGGCGTCGGTGGTGTTGGCGAAGGCGTCGTTGTCCATCTGGTTCAGGAACCCCTGGTAGCTGGCCCCGCCGGTCTTCGTCCGCGCCTCGGCGAGGGCGGCGTAGAACGCCTTCCGCTGTTCCAGGGTCATGCCGTCCTTGACGTTCCGCAGGGCGTTGAGGTAGGCCAGCTTCTGGAGGTCGGGGGCGTTCTTCATCATGGCCGCGATGCCGCCGCCGTACCCCCGGTTGCGGGCGAGCAGGTCGGCCATCGCGTCGGCCGTCATCGGCTTCGACGGCTGCTTCAGAAGGGCAATGGTCTTCGTCACCACCGTCGGCGACTTGAGGTAGACGAGCAGTTGCACGAGTTCGCGGTTCACGTCGTCATCGGTGGACGGGAACTGCTCGTCGAGAGCGGTGACAACTTTCGTCGCGAGTTCTTTCGTCGGCTCGCCCATGCGGATGAACACGAGCTGGTACGCCCGCAGCACGTCGAGCTTCTGTTCCACGCCGAGCTTGTTGAACGGCAGTGCGAGCAACTTCGTCGTCAGTTTGGGTTGAAGGGACTTGTCACCCTGGTGCACGAGCGCGACGACACCGTTCGCCACGGCCGTCGGATCGGTGAGCGCGAGAACCTGTTCCTGCCAGAGGGAGACCGGCCGGTGTTCTAGCGCCACCCGCGCGGAGTAGCGAAGGAACCGATCGTCGTGGCCGAGACGCTCCAGAGCGGAGCCGGTCTCCCGCAACCGCTCGGGCAGCCAGCCGTGTTGCTGCTCCAAATTGTGCCTCTCCTGTCGCTTGGCTTTCTCCCGATCGTCTTTGTACTCCGCCTTCGCCGTCGAGTCCTTGCCGGTGTACGTCGCGCGGAACAGCTCGCTCTGGGTGCCGCGGCCGCCGCTGGTGAAGTACAGCGCCCCGTCGGTCGGGCTGACGGCGAGGTCGGTCAGCGGCAGCGGCGAGCGACTCAGGAACTCCTCCTTCGTCGCCCGGTAGGTGCTGCCGTCCGGCGTCAGGTGCAGGGCGTACATGGTGCCGAAGGTCCAGTCGCAGATGAACAGCGCCTTCTGATATTTCGCCGGGAACTTCGCCCCGTACCCGAACTCGACACCCACCGGCGACCCCGGCCCGATGTCGGTCATCGCGGGCAGCGAATCGAGGTAGTACGCCGGCCACTTGCCGGTGCCGCTGCGCCAGCCGAGTTCGCTGCCGCTGGTGGCGTGGTTCACCCGCGTCGGGCGGTACCACGGCATGCCCATGTCCCACTCCATGTCGGCGTCGTACACGAACATCTCGCCGTCGGCGTTGAACGCGAAGTCGTAGGGGTTGCGGTAGCCGGCGGTGAAGATCTCCCAGCTTTTCCCCTCGAAATCGGTCTTGGCGACGTACCCGCCGGGTGCCAGGATGCCGCGGGCGTGGCCGCCGGCGTCCCAGTTGCGGGGCAGCAGGTGGTCCTCGCTCCAGTTCTTCGGCAGCCGACTGCGGTCGAACTTCTCCGGCGGTTTGGTGTGGTTCCCGCAGATCACGTACAGGCTCTTGCCGTCCGGGGCGAGCCGCACCGCGTGCGGGCCGTGCTCCCCGCCGCCGTCCAGCTTCTTCAGCAGGTCCACCGTGTCGAGGGTGTCGTCGTTCTTGGAAGACGTGACGCGGTACAGGCCGCTGCCCGGCCCGCCGTTGCACACGACGTACAGCACGCCCAGGTGGAACAGCAGCCCCTGCGCGGCGGTGACCTTCGCCGGGATGCGCTCGACTTTCGTCTCCTCGTCGGTGCCGATCTTCGGCGGGGTGATGCGGCACAGCCCCTTGCCGTCCTGGTCGCTGGCGATGACGCGCCCCTTGTCGTCGATAGTCATGCTCACCCACGAGCCGAGTTCGGCCTTCGGCACGGTGAACAGCTTCTCCACCTGGAACCCCGGCAGCGTGACGAACGTGTTCGCCGGCACCTTGGAGTTGCCGGCCGCCCCCGCCGCCGCGTCGAACACCTTGCCCCACGGCTGGTCGCCGTACTTGGCGACGACTTTGGCGGGGACGCCCTTCTCGTCGCCGCGCTTGGCCTTCGCCGTCCAGGTGGCGTCCGTCACCGCCGAGATGTCCTCCTTGTCGGTCAGCAGCTGTAGGACGAACCCGGCCTTCCCGCCCTCGTTCTCGACCACGGCCTCAAGGACGTTCTCGCCGGCCACGAGGTGCTTCGTGATGTCCGCCTCCACCGGCTGCTGCCACTCGGTGGAGTGCGCCACCTGTTTGCCGTTCGCGAACAGGGTGAACACGTTGTCGCACGACGCCCGCACCCGTGCCTCCTTCGCGCCTCCGGTCTTGAACGCCTTCGCCAGGGTGTAGTTCTTGGTCGGCGTGTCGCCCCAGATCCAGTGCGGTGTCGTAGCCTTCGGGAAGCGGCCGGCCCAGTCCGCCCACGCTGGCGCGTCGTTCGGGTACGGCTTCGGCGGTTCGACGACCGGCGCGAGCGTGTCGCGCAGCACCGACGGAGCCACCGACGGCTTCTGGGTGAACACGTCGGCCGCGCCGAGCGGGGCAGCCGAAAGCAGGATCGTGGCGAGCAAGAGGGTACGCATGGAGAAGTCCGGAACGAGAAGGCGGGCAGAAGGTGAGTGTCGGCGGGCGAGTCGTCGCAGTCAAGCGTATACCAAAACCGGGGTGTGCCAACGGATTCCGCGACGGCCTCGGCCCCGTCGTGAAACGGCCGGCCGACACGGTCCGCAAGCCGCTGACGATCCCGTCGCCGCACATCGCGGCGACCGCGTGCGAAACCGCTACTTGCCGACGATTTGCTGCAAGATCGTCGGGTCTTGGATCTCCTTGTCGCGGGCCAGCAGCAGCACCTTCGACACCACCTCGGCGGTGCGGGGGTCGTCGTCGGCGAACGGCAGGAACAGCCTCCCCCGGTGTTGCGCGTTCACCGGCACCACGCACAGCGACCCGCCCGGCTGCTTGTGGACCACCCCGCTGCCCAGGTGGACCGAGTACTTGCCGTACTCGCCGGCGATGAGCGCGTGCTTGCCGTCGAGGGTGACGTTCTTCACCTTCAGGTAGCCGAACGTCGTGGTCAGCAGCGCGGCCCGCATCGCCACCGTCGATTGCGTCGCCTCCGGGTCCACCCCGCCGACGTGCGCCACGCTCACCACCAGGTCGAGGTCGCGCATCACCTCGCTGAAGACGGCCTTCGGCACCGTCGCCAGCGGCACCGCCTTCCAGTCGCCCCGGTGCCGGAACTCGACCTGCCCGACGGCCGGAGCGGCGGCGTCGGCGGGCGTCGAGTAGCCGTGGTCGAACGACACCAGCACCATCAGGTTGGCGTCGCGGAACAGCTTCACGATGCCGTCGCGGGTGGACCAGCCGCGGGTGGCGAACAGCGCCTTGCCTTGCGTCTCGTTCACCTGCTGGCCGGAGTAGCGGCGGGAGAACAGGGCGTCCTCCAACTCGGCGGCGGTGGGGACGTACACCTCGCGGAACAGTTGCTTGAACGGCTGGATGCGCTCGACCTTGAAGCAGTCGGACTGCCACGCCGGCCAGTCGCCGGACGCCAGCAGGTCCAGCGGGTGCGCGACGGCCCACGGGTCGGCCGCCTTCACCGGTATCGCCTTGCCTGTCGGCCCCTTCAGCGCCGTGCCGGCGGCGTTCGGGTAGCCCATGCCACTCGGCGTGAAGAGTACCAGCCGTTCGAGCAGCGGGCGGACCAGCGGGTGGCCCATCAGCGTCTTCAGTTCGTTCCCGGCGAACTGGCTGCCGGCGCACATGGCCTGTTCGAGTGCCCGCTTGGTGCTGCTGACGGTGCGGGTGAGCTGCTTCTTCCGCTCGACCAGTTCGGCCACCTTCGGGTTCTTCCGCACGTCCGGCGGCACCTTCGTCAGCGGCTTCCCGTCCTTCTCGTAGCCGAGTTCCGGCTCGCCCTGCTCGGTCAGCGTGAGCGACGCCGTGACCGGCCCCGCCTTCGCGGTGGCCTTGCCCGCCACCACGTCGGCCACATCTTTGGCGGTGACGGCCCACTCCAGCCGCACCGGGTCGCCGTACCCGGCGGTGACGGCCAGGTTCTCCATGCCCAGCCGCGCCGCTTGCAGCGCCGGTTCCTTCGACAGAGACGACAGGCCGCGCGCGTACCGCTCGTACTCCTTCAACACCTTGTACCGGTCGGAGAGTTCGGTTTCGAGTTTGGCCGGGTCGGTCGGCAGCGGCAGTAGCCCGAGCAGGCGGACGTTCTCCTTGAGGAACTTCCCGCGGATGCCGGCCACCAGCTCCTTCCGCTTGGTGCGGCCGAGCAGCACGTCGGCGAGGCGGGTCGCCTTCTTGTGCGCCTGCCCGTAGCCGAGGAACTTGGCCGCCCCTTCGATGGCGTCCCACCGCGCGTCGTCGCCGACGGCGGCGTAGGCGGCGTGGAACCACTGCACGTCGATGAGGCCGTCGGCCAGTTGCTCGGCGGTCAGGTTCGTCCGCGCCCGGACGATCTGCTGCCACGGATTCTCTTTCTCCTTCTTGGCGGTCTGCGGCTGGTCGTCGTCGTCGTTCGCCTCCGCCCCGTCGGTGCCGAGCTGGTTGCCCCATCCGCTGCCGGTGTGGGCGATGAACCAGTAGACCGCCTCCTCGAAACCCTCCCAGTCCGTGGCGGCCGCGACGTGCGCCACCCAGCGGGGGTTGACCAGGCCGAACTCGGCGATCCGTTCCACGGGGAACAGCCCGTCGGCGACGGCCTTCGACATCGCCCCGGCGAACGCGGCCGGCGTGTCGGCCGGGCCGGGGATGGCCCGCTTGATGAGCTGCGTGAGGACGGCCGGCTTGTTCTCGCTGTTGCCGTAGCGGGCACCCTGGTTGAAGCCGTTCTTGCCGAGCGCCGCGAGCAGCCGCACCAGCGTGGCGAGGCCGTGGACTTGCGCCACCTCGTTGGCCGCTTTGGTGGCTGGCGTCGGCGTCTCGCCCCGCACCAGTTCGCAGTCGATGACGCGGGCGACGACGGTCCCCAGCGCGGTCGTCAACTCCGGCGTCAGCGTCGGCTTCGACCCGGTGAGCGTGCCCAGCGAGTCGAACGAGCGGCCCCACGAGTACCGGCTGGCCGGACGCGGGCCGATGAGGTGGTCGTAAAAATCGGTCTCGTTCGCCGCGCCGGCGTCGTAGGCCGCCAGCAGCACGTTCAAGTCCGGACGGAGGCGGTTCACGCCGGGGGCCGGCTCGTCCCGCCAGCGCGAAAGTTGCCACAGCCGGGCCGAGTGCGCCGGCGTCCACTCGCCGGAGCCGGCGACGCCCGCCGCGCGGCCGAGCCAGCCCGCGAAGGCGCTGTTCTCCCGCCACTCGGCGAGGTCCGCGTCCTCCTTGTCGTCGTCGTCGTCGTCCTCCGGGCCGTCCGTTCGCTGCGGTAGCAGGTCGATCAGCGGTTCGGGCACGGCGGCCAGCGCGGTCTCGGCGCAGTCCAGCAGGAAGTCGGGCGCGCCGGCCGGCGGGTGCAACTTCTGGAACCACTGGAGCAGGCACCCGATGAGGCCCTCGTACCGCAGCTTCACGGACTCCGGCGGGCGGACGGCGGCGACGGCGGCATCGAACGCCTTCCGCGCGGCGGACGGCTTCTTCCCCTTCCGGTCGTCGTCGTCATCGTCGTCGTCGATGTCCTGCTCGCCGTCGCGGACGCGGACGGTCGGCAGCGCGGCGGCGCGGATCAGCTCCAGCCCGTCGGCGTCGCGGAGGGCCTTCGGCCGGTCCGAGTACCACTGCTCCCACACGTCCAGCAGCGGCAGGCTGGCGCGGTCCTCGGCGGCGGTCTTCTTGACGTTCGGCGACGGGAAGTGCCACGAGTATTCGATGGACCCGAGTACGCTCTCACGCGCGTGCGGGGTGTCCGGGTTGATAGTGAACGTGGTGTCACGGCGGGCGTGAATGAACTCGTCGAGCGCCGTCAGCAGCGCGGCGGCGGCGGGAGTAGTGAACGTCACCGCCTTCTTCTTCGGCGGTACGGCGGCGCTGCGGTGGGCCGGGTTGAAGGTGCCGAGGCCGTCGTCCAGCGTCGGCGGGCGGGCGGCCGGGTTCAGCACGATCTCGATGGCGTCGGCTTCGGCGGTCGGCAGCCGCTTGCCCTTCGCCTCCTTGTACTCCACCAGCCGGGCGCGGATCGGCGCGGCGGCGCGGTCGCCGTCCACCATGCGGCGGGCCAGCTCGATGCCCGCGCCGCGGCTATTCGCGTCCCCGGCACTCAGCAGCCGGTCGATGGTGCCGGTCATCAATTTGTCGCCACGGGTCAGCAGCAGCTCGAACACGCTGCGGCGGAAGTCGGCCGTCTTGCGGGTGAGGTAGCCTTCGAGCGATTGCACCTCGTCCTCGGCCAGCTTCAGCTTCTTCAGGTGTGTGAGCGCCGCCTCGCGGACGTAGCGGTTCGGCTCGCCGGCGAACGCCAGCAGCGTCTCCCGCACCTCGCCCGTCAGCGTGCGCGGCACGCACAGCAGCCCCAGCGCTTCCACCCGGCGGTAGTCGCCCATCATCTTCAGGTACGGCAGCAGGCGCTCCGGTTTTCGCTTGTCCAGCAAGGTGATCAGCAGTTCGGCGGCGTCCTCCTGGCCCAGCGACGGCACGTCCCAGCCGTCCACCAGCGGCTTGAGTTCTTTCTCCTTCGCCGGCAGCTTCGGGATCAACTTCTCGACCCGCTCGAACAGGTCCTTCGGCGTCTTGAAGGTGCCCTCATCCTCGTCGTCGTCCTTGCCGGCGTGCCGCTGAAGGTAGTGCAACGAGATCGCCACCAGCCGTTCGTCGGCGTCGTCGAGCAGCGGCACCATGAGGGGCATCGCTTCGGGCAGGCCGGTCTCGTCGGCCAACTTCGCGGCGGCGTAGCGGCGCGCGGCCTGCTTGTCCTTGAACAGCGGCGCGGCGGCCGTCAGCGCGGCTTCCGCGTCCTCCGTGGCCATCGCCCAGAGCGCGCGGTACGCGGCCTCCGCGTCCCCCTTCGCCACCGCCTTCTTCTGCGCGGCCGAGTCGCCGAGCAGTTCGCGCGCGGCTTCGATGTCGGCCTTCAACTGCTTCGGGTTCTCGACTTCCTCCTCGTGGCCGAACCAGACGCCGGCGGCGCGGGCGACCGATGCGAAGCGGATCAGGTTGTCGTCCAGCACGACGCCGAGCATCCGCCGGAACGCCTGCGGGTGCGCCTCATCCACCGCTTCGAGGATCGTCTGCCGCAACCCCTCTTGACGTTGGGCTGCCAGGAGCAGTTTCTCCATGAATTCCCAGGCGTCGGGCCGCGAACAGCAGAGCAGGCCGCGCGTGGCGTGACCGCCGGGGCCGCCGATCTCGTGGCGGTTGGCGGCGCAGTCCTTCAGGATGCCGAAGACCTCTTCGCCGTCCTTTCCGCCGGCGTCGATCACCCCCGCCAGCAGGTAGCCGAAGTCGTCGGTGCGGTAGCCGAGGTGGACGGCCCACGCCGCCAGCCATCCGGCCGACAGCGTGTCGTCGGGGAACTGCGCCACCTCGTCGTACACGTTTTCCAGGTAAGCCTGCCGGCACCCGGCGTACATCGCTCGGCGGTGCGGCGCGCGGAAGCCGCGGCGGTTGTGCCCGGCCGTGTACGGCAGCGTGCCGCGCAGCTTCCAACCGGCTTCGAGGGCGACGTGCAAGGTCGGGAACAGTGCGGCCAGCACCTTCGCGCGGCCCTTCGGGTCGGCGTCCAGCTTGGCGGCGGAGTGCGCCTCCAGCTTGCGACGGGCGGGCCACTCTTTCGGCGGCTTCATGGTCGGCAGCAGGCCGAAGATGCCGAGGCCGACGGCGGCGAGCGGCTTGGGCAACTCGGCCACGCGGTCGAGGCGGGCCTGCTGGTGCTTGGCGGAGCGGAGCGTGCCGAGGTGCTCGCGGGCCTGGTCGGGCTTCATCATGGCTCAGCCCCCCGCCAGCATGGTGAGGCGGACGAACGTGAGGCGGCTGTCGGCCGTCAGCGCCAGCGGCGCGTCGAGTTCCTTCACTTCGGTCTCGTCGAGGATCACGAGGAACAACCCGTCGGCGAACGCTTCCACGGCGGTGGCGACGGCGTCGTCGGCGTTCACTTTCTGCTCCAGTTCGCTGCCGCCGGACGCCACCTTGCCGGACGCGAGACCGTCGGCGATGTCGGCCCTCGACAGCACTTTGAGCAGGCGGCGGTCGGCTTGGCGGGTCTGGAAGGCGTCCACTTCGCCGCGCACGACGTGCGCCAGCAGCGCGCGGAGGGAGACGGACTTGCCGGCGGCGAGGGCCGGCGGCGGGGGAACCGAGAAGTCGTCGAGGACCGGCTTGCGCCGGCCGACGGCTTGGGCCGAAACGGTGAGCATGGGGAACACCCGCACGGGAGGGAAGGCAACGGGGAAACTTTACCGCGAGCGCGAACGAGTTGCAAAGTCGGTAGGGACGGGATTCCAAAACTTCACCGAACACCGCGCGCTACCGCACCTTCTTGCCCGCCGCGATGGCGGCGTTGTTGCCGGCGATGGTGAGCGGGTTCGTCGGGCTGCCAGGGTAGATCGGCCGGCGGGCGTGGGCGTGCGTCTCGGTGCGGAGGTGGCCGAGCATGTGGTGGCCCATCCGCCGCTCGCGCTCGGCCCGCAGCGCAGCGATGTCGATGGGGGCGATGACGATCTTCTCGCCGGGGCCGGGGTCGGCCTGGGCCAGCAGCCGGCCGTCGTAGTCCACCGCCATGCTGCCGCCCGGCCACGAGAACGGCGGGTAGTGTGCCAGCCGCGCCCCCTGGTTCGCTGCGACCACATACGCCACGTTCTCCAGCGCCCGGCAGCGATTGACAACCGTCCACCAGTCCATCGGCGGGGTGGCCCCCCACGGGTCCATGTACGCCGACACGCGGATCAGCACTTCGGCCCCTTGCAGGGCCAGTTCGCGGATGGCCTCCGGGAACAGCCAGTCGTAGCAGATGGCGGTGCCGAGGACGCCGATCTCGGTGTCCGCCACGGGGAAGAACGGCTCGGAATAGCCGGGCACGTCGTGCGGGCTGCTGTGGACCTCCCACGGGATCCACGGGTTCACCTTGCGATACTTGAAGAGCAGCCCGTCCGGGCCGATCAGGCAGGTGGTGTTGAACACCCGGCCGGGGTACTTCGGATCGACTTCCAGGAACGACCCCGTTTGGATGAACAGGTTGCGTTCCTTCGCCTTGCGGTGGTAGCGGTCGGTCTCGTCGTTCGGCAGCGGCACGGCCAGTTTGTCGAGCAGCTCCGGCACGGTCAGGTAGATGGGCGCGGCGTGGGCGAACTCCGGGAACACCACCAGCCGCACGTCGCCGAACGGCTCGTACCCGACCGCGGCCATGTCGATCATGGCCAGCATCCGGCCGCACCGGTCGGGGATGTCGGCGCGGGTGGCCGGGTTGGGGAAGTCGGTCTGGCAGGCGGCGGCGAGGTAGCGGAGCGGGGTGGGCATGACGGACTCGGCGGGGAAAGCGGGCGAACGGACGGCCCGCCCCGGCGTAGTAATACAACCGACGCTCCGTTCCGGTAGCGCGAGCGGCTAGCGTCTTACTCTCCCCTACCATCGGCTTTCGCACATGTCCTCCTCCGCTCGTTCCCGCCGCGTCCGATACGCCCTCGTCGCCGTGTTGCTCCTCGGCGGCGCGTTCGCGGTATGGTGGTTCGCCTTCCGCACTGTCGCGCCGAAGGGCGATGCCGTCGCCGCGACCGCCGCCAACAGCCGCGGCATCGGGCAAATGGAGCAGTTCGAGTACGAGAAGGCCGAGGCCGCGTTCGCCGAGGCGGCGAAACTGGCCCCGGACTGGCTGCCCGCGCGGATCAACCTGGGCATGGCCATCTACAACCGGGCCGGCGACGTGGCCGACCCGGTGCTGCCGCGCGCCGTGGCCGTCTTCGAGCAGGTGCTAGCGGAAGACCCGAAGAACCCCTACGCGCACTTCAACCTGGGGATCATCCGCAAGTACACCGGCGACTTCGACCGCGCGTTCGGGCACTTCAAGACGGTGACGGAACTCGACCCGACCGACGACCGGGCGTGGCTGTACCTGGCGCAGTCCCTGCCGAACCGAGCCGACTCGCCCGACGCGAAGCGGTACTTCGAGCGGGCACTGGAACTGAACCCGGCGCTGGCGCAGGCGTTCTACGGCCTGTCGGTCCACTCGCTGACGACGGCGGAGGAGCAGGCCAAGCTCCAGGACACCTTCACGCAGCTCCAGCAAGCCAACTGGGAAGACGAGGCGCGGTCCGAGCGGCACTCGGAGCAGGGCCGGTACGCCACCTGCATCGGCAAGGGGCTGGTGCCGCCGCCGGCCGTCGGGCCGCCGCCGGTGTTCGCGCAGACGCCGGCATTCCCTGTCGCCGGCGACGTGAAGTGGGACACCGGGGAACGGAAGAAAACGACCGCCTTCGACCCGCTACTCGACGCCGTCCGCGCGCGGTTCGGCGGGGTGATGGTCCGCCTCGACTTCAACCGGGACGGTAAACCCGACCTGCTGCTGCTGTCGGCCGCATTCCGCGACGGGACGCTGTCCGACGTGCTGCTCCGCAACGACGGCGACAAGTTCACCGACGTGTCGGCGGCGATGGGGCTGACGGGCGCGAGCCTGGCCTGCGCCGTCGGCGACTACGACAACGACACCTGGCCGGACCTGCTGCTGACCACCGAGACCGGCGTGAAGCTGCTCCGCAACGCCAATGGCGCGAAGTTCGAGGACAAGACCAAGGACGCCGGGTTCGACAGGATCACCGGCGTATTCCTGTCGGCGATGTGGCTGGATTTGGACCAGGACGGCGACCTCGATCTCGTGTTGGGTCGGTACGCCACGGACGCGGCGAAGGCCGTGGACCAGTTGACCAAGGGCACGGCCGGCGACGGGAAGGTGCTGGTGCTTCAGAACGTCGGCGTCGCCGAGCCGTCGCGGGCGGACGTGCCGCCGCCGCCGCTGACGACTGCGTTCAGACCGTTAGAAATTCCCGCATTTCAGGTGTCGGGCGCGGTGTCGGGTCTGGTCGCCCTGGACATCGACGGGGACAAGGATGTCGATCTGGTCGTGCTGCTCGACGGCCTGCCGCCGGTCGTCATCCTGAACGACCGCCTGATGCGGTTCACGGTTTCCCCGTCCGTCCCGACCGACGCCAAGACGCTCACCGCCGGCCTGATCCTCGACGCCAACACGGACGAGCAGTCGGACCTGTTCTTCCTGTCCACTGGCAAGCCGGTGTTCCTCGTCAGCAAGAAGGAGCTGCCGGACGCCGACCTCGCCAATCGGTTCGCCGCCGGCGCGACGGACGCCCCGGTGCTGCTGGGTGCCCACCGCTGCGACCTGGACAACGACGGGCGGGCCGATGTCCTCGGCCTGTCGAAGGACGGCAAGCCGGTGTTCCTGCAAGGCGACGGTGCGGGCAAGCTGGCGGCGAAGGCCGACGCCTTCGGGCCGGCCGTGGAGCGGATCGCAGGTTTGAAGGCGGTGGCCGCGACGGACCTGAACGGCGACGGCAACCCGGACCTCATCCTGTGGGGGCGGGACGGGCTGACGGTGTTCGTGAACGCCGGCAACGGCAACGGCGGCATCAAGCTGCAACTGACGGGCAAGCGGGACAGCAGCAACGCCGGGTCGGGCCAGAAGAACCTCCGTACCAACACCGACGGCACCGGCGTGAAACTGCAGACCCTCACGGGTTCGCTGTCGTCCATGGTGGAACTCACCACCCTGAGCGCCGGGCCGGGGCAGTCCTTGCTGCCGGTGGAGATCGGCGTCGGCAAGGCGACGCAGGCGGACACGATTCGCCTCCGCTGGCCGGATTGCGTGGTGCAGGCCGAACTGGCGGCGAAGGCCGGGCAAGTGACGGTCATCGAGGAATACAACCGCAAGCCGACCTCGTGCCCGGTGCTGATGACCTGGGACGGCGAGAAGTGGGTGTACGTGACCGACTTCCTCGGCGGCGGCGCGCTCGGCGAATCCGGGCCGGACGGCTCGGTCAAGCTGCCCCGCCCGGAGGAGTCGGTGAAGATCGAGGCCCACCAACTGAAGCCGAAGAACGGCCGGTACGTCCTCCGCATCGCCGAGCCGATGGACGAGGTGATGTACCTCGATCACGTCCGGCTCGATGTCGTCGATCACCCGGCCGACACGGTCGTGTTCCCCGACGAGCGGTTCGCCGTCGCCGACCCGCAGCCGACGCAGAAGCTCCTCGCCTTCAAGACCCGCCTGTTCCCGGTGAAGGCGACCGACCACACCGGGAAGGACGTGACGCGGACGCTGCAAGACCGCGACGGCAAGACGGTGGACGGGTTCGCCAAGCGGACGTGGATGGGTTACGCCGAGGAGCATTTCGTCGAACTCGACTTCGGCGCGAAGCTGAAGGAGCTGCCCGCCGACAAGCCGGTGTACCTCGTCGCCGCCGGCTGGACGGACTACCCGTACCCGGAATCGATCCTCGCCGCGACGCAGGCGGGGATTGCCATGCTGCCGCCGGTGCTGGAACGGCAAACCCCCGACGGCAAGTGGGTGAAACTCGGCGACCTCGGCTTCCCCGCCGGGCTGCCGAAGGTGATGACCGTGCCCGTCGGCGACTGGCTGACGGCCGGCACCGGGGCCAAGTTCCGCATCCGCACGAACCTGCAAGTCTATTGGGACCAACTGTTCCTCGGTGTCGCCGAGACGCCGGCGACGGTCCACGAACTGCCGCCCGTGGCCGCCGCGCTGTCGAACCCCGGCTTCGTGCAGGAGATCACCACCGGCGGCAAGCCGCCGCAGGCTTACGACCCGAACCGCTTCGAGGCGGTGGCGGTGACGAAGTGGAAGGGGGCGTTCACGAAAGTCGGCGACGTGACGGAACTGATGTCGAAGGTGGACGACCGATTCGTCCTGTGCGGACCGGGGCAGGAGGTGACGGTGACGTTCGACGCCGCGAAGCTGCCGCCGTTGAAGGACGGCTGGGTGCGGTCGTTCGTGCTGCGGACCCACGGGTACTGTAAGGACACCGCCCCGACGACCGTCACCGGCGGGGAGGTGGGACCGCTCCCGTTCCGGGGGATGACGGCGTACCCACCGCCTGCCCGCGGGCGGTAGACCGGTTGCGGGGAAATGAGCGACCGGAGTGCCGGGTGCCCCACCTCTCACCCCACGCAGTGGGGGAGAGGTCGCCTCGTGCGTCGCACGAGGCGGGTGAGGGGGCTTTTTCTTCTTGCCGAGCACCCCCTCACCCGGAACGGCGACGCCGTTCCGACCTCTCCCCGGCGGGGAGAGGTGAGGCGCGGTTCGTCCTTCCGCCGCGGTTTTCCAAGCGATTCCTCATTCCCAACGGGTGGACCGTACCGGGGCGCGAGCGCCCCCGCCGTCGGTCGTGGCGGGTAGTATCGCAAACCGGGCGTCAGCCGTCGAGTAGTTCCGCCGCCCGCAGGGTGTTTTCCAGCAGCAGGGCGATGGTCATCGGGCCGACCCCGCCGGGCACCGGGGACAGCCAGCCGGCCACGTCCGCCACCGCCGGGGCCACGTCGCCGCACAGCTTCCCGCCCACCGCGTTCATGCCCACGTCGATCACCGCCGCGCCGGGCTTCACCATGTCCGGGGTAATCAGGCCGGGCACGCCGACCGCCGCGACGAGGATGTCCGCCCGCCGACAGACCGCCGCCAGGTCCGTCGTGCCGGTGTGCGCCAGCGTGACCGTCGCGTTCCCGCCCATCGGGTGCTTCGTCGTCGGCTTCTGCGCCAGCATGAGCGCCAGCGGCTTGCCGACGATGTTGCTGCGGCCGACGATCACCACCTCCCGGCCGGCGGTGGCGATGGTGTTCCGCTGCAGGAGTAGCACGCAGCCGTGTGGCGTACAGGGGTAGAACCGGGGGTGCCCGGCGACCAGTCGGCCGACGTTCTCCGGATGGAAGGCGTCCACGTCCACCGTCGGGTCGATGGCGTCGAGGACCGTCGCCTCGTCGATCTGGTGGGGCAGCGGCAGTTGCACCAGGATGCCGTGGACTTCCGGCGTCGAGTTCAGTTGGGCGATCAGGTCGAGCAGCGTCCGCTGGCTGGTGTCGGCGGGCAGTTCGTGCAACTGGCTGCGGATGCCGACCTCGTCGCACGCCGTCCGCTTGTTCCGCACGTACACGCGGCTGGCCGGGTTGTCGCCGACCAGTACGGCGGCTAGTCCCGGCGGCTGCTTGCCGTCGGCGGTGCGGGCGGCAATTCGGGCCGCGATCTCGCCGCGCAGGGTGGCGGCCAAAGCTCTGCCGTCGAGGCGGGTGGCGGGCATGGCGCGTCTCGAGGCGGGTGGCGGGTGCCGTCGGGTGGGTCAGTATACGCCCCCCGCCGGCGGCGAACCGCCACTCGACTTCCGGCGGATCGGGAACTGCCTTTTCCGCATGACCGACACGCCCGCATCCTTGTTGGAACGCCCGTGCGACGGCGACTGGGAGCGGTTCGTCCGCCTGTTCACCCCGCTGCTGTCCCGCTGGGCGAACCGGTTCGGCGTTTCCGCCGCCGACACCGAGGACGCGCTGCAAGAGGTGTTCGTCCTGCTGTTCGACAAGCTGCCCCGGTTCCGCTTGGCCCCGACCGGCAGCTGCCGCGCGTGGCTGTGGACGGTGTTCCGCCGCGAGCTGCTGGCGCGGCGGAAGCGGCTCGTCCGCCGCGACTTCCCCGACCCGACGTGGCGGGTGTTCTGGCGGCTGGCCGTGGACGGCCATTCGGGGGTGAAGGTGGCCGGCACCGACCTGGACCAGGACGGGTTCGACGACTTCGTCGTCGGCTCCGGGCCAGGCACCATCGTCCAGATGAACGTGTTCAGCGGGAAGACGCAGGGGCTGACGGTCTACCCGCGCGACCCGTTCGCTGCCACCACGCTTCTCGAAGTCAGCGTCAACCCGGTCGGCATCAACGTCGGGTGAGGCCGCGCGGCTGGGGGTGGGGGAAAGTAGACCTGACCCCCCGGCCCCTGTCAGGGGTAGGTTTTGGGTTTTCCCTGGGTGTCGGAGACCCTACCCCCCGGCCCCTCCCCATGATATGGAGAGGGGTGTTCAAGCGAGAATCGTTGCCGCGAATCCCTTTGGTGCCGAAGTCCTCGGCGAAACTTCGACCGCGATGTCCTGTTGAACACCCCCTCTCCGGGACGGGGAGGGGGGCGTCAGCCCCCTGTTCCCTGGGGATTTCGACCACAACAGGGGGCTGACGCCCCCCGCTCGCCAAAATCCGCTGCCGCACCCGGGGTGTTCAACCGGGATGCCGTGTTCGGCGAGCCGCGACCGCCGGGGAGTGGCATCGGTGCCGCCCTTCGCCCAATCGGGTTGGCGACACTGAACCAGTACGCTAGTGACTATGCGTTCCGTTTTCGGTTTTGTCAAATGAAATGGACGGAATTACACAAGATTAATTCCTGATCCCATAAGTCAGCTTTTCCCCAGCACCAAGTCCACCACCCAGCAGCCCCGGACGTGAACGCCCAGTTCGCCATCGGAACGCACCCACGACGGTGGAGATATCTGGATTTCTCCCCCCAACAGCAGGTTTGCCGCGAGGCACCGTCGAACACGCCGTGTTTCGCACTCGTCTCCCCGCGGCCAGCCACCCTTTCGGCTTACGGTAACAGGTCCGCGACCCGAATCGTCGCCGCCGGTGCGGCGAGCGGGGAGATGCTATCGGCGTCGGTCAGTTTCAGGTGCGTGCGGTAGGCCGTCGCCCCCAACCCCTGGGGCAGTGGCACCGGGTCGCGCAGGACATGCAGCGCTCGCCCGTCCACGTCCAGCACCCAATAGTCGGGGATGCCGGCGGTGGCGTACAACTCGGCTTTCGTGGTCAGGTCGAAGTTCAGCGAACTGTCCGCCACTTCGACTACCAGATCGGCGGCGGTGGGATGGGTGGATTGGCCACGGGCCGTCCCGCGCAGGAGGGCGATGTCCGGCATCGGGTCGGTCGATTGACCAAGGACGAGCGGGGTTTGGATGCGATACCGCCATCCAGCGCCGAACGCCACCCGGAGGGCTTCTTCGGCCAGTTCCAGCGCGAGCGCGTGCGGCGGGTCCATCGGCCCTTCCTCGATGAGTTGTCCGCGGATCAGCTTGGCCCGCCGGCCCTCGAAGCACCCCATGTCGCCGAGGCGGTGGAAGAGGGCGAGCGTCCACTTGAACGGCTGCGGGCCGGCCGGGGTGGTGGGAACGGCCCGAGGCGGAGTGAGAACGGCGGACATGGGACACCTCACGGCAACAGGTCGGTGATGTTGATCGTCGTCCTCGGTGCGGCGAGCGGGGATACGGCGTCGGCTTCCGTCAGCGTCAGGCGGGTGCGGTACGCCGTCGCCCCCAACCCCTGCGGCAGCGGCACCGGGTCGCGCAGGACATGCAGCAGGCGGTGTTCCAGGTCGATCACCCAATACTCCGGCACGCCGGCGGTGGCGTACTTCTCGGCCTTCGTGGTGGTGTCGAAGAAGAGCGAGGACTCCGCCACCTCCACCACGAGCGCGGCCAGGCTGGGTTTTGCCGTGAGATATCCCGAACGACCACCCGTCACGACGGCCAAGTCGGGGGCGGGATCGGTGTCGTCGCCGATGTCGAACCCCATCTGGCAGCGGACGTGGTGGCCGGGTGCGAACACAGTTCGGAGCAAGTCGTCTGTCTTCCCCAGGGCGACATCGTGCGGGTTGCTCGGATTCGGCATCAGGATGATCTCCCCGTCGATGAGCACAGTCCGGCGGGTGTGAAAGAACCCGATCTTGTCCAGGTCGCGGTAGTCTTTCAACGTCCAGCGGAACGGCTGCGGCGGGAGCTGCGGCACCGGCGGCGAGAGGACGACGGCCGGGGCGGGCGGGGCCGCGACGGGAACCGAGCGGGGCGGGGTGAGAACGGCGGACATGCCACACCTCCGGAAAGTACGGACGTTGCCGCGCGGCCCCGCCGACCGCGTCGCGGTCGG
>JAYTTN010000386.1:0-1565 GCA_043745295.1 Fimbriiglobus sp.
GGGTCATCCATGAGACGGTTGTCGGAGCGAACGACACCGCCCGAGAATGCCGCCTCCACTTCGCCGAGTCAACCCAGGTTCAGGAACTGGCTCTGAGGACACTCTCGAAAACGCCCTGAAAGCGGGTGTCCTCAGAGAAGCGCTCTCGGCTGGTACGGACATACGGAGACTTGTTCAGGAGGCTCGTACTACTCAGAACCTGCCTGTTCAATGGGCAGGTAACGAGATCTTCCTCGACCTGCATTCGGAACACGCAGTCATTACCCATCAGTGGCTCGGTGATAAGGAAGGCAATGACGCGGAGTTGTCAATCTCGCTCGATGAATTAGAACAGTTGCTAAACGACTGGCAGACTCTGGTAACTGCTCAGAGAACGCACCACTAAGCGCACCGTCCTGTACAAAAACCTCATCCTGAAGAAGTTGGCACGGGCGTTCGGCTTGCGGCTCCTGTGATCGGCATCGAGCGAACGAAGCCCGGCCCCGCACCCTTTGTTCGTTCGCTCGCTTTGCCCGCCGCGACCGCAGGGGCGATGCCGAGCCAGGGCGAGCGGCAGCGAGGCATAGCATGGAGCGGAGGCGGGGGCGGCGGCGACCCCGTCGGTGCTCGCCGAGGTGGCCGGTCACGCGGCGTTCAACGCGGCGCTGATGGGCGGTCACGACCTGCTGAGCCAGGCGGCGGCGAAGGGGTGGAAGAACGTGGACTGGGCGCGGGTGGGGGCGTCGGCGGCGGGCGGGGCGGTGATGGGCGGCGGGGATGCGGGCGGACGTACTGTTCGCGAGCGGTCGGTCGGCGGTTTTGCGGGGCGGGAAGGCGGGCCTGGAGCGAGGGATCGGGGCGGCGTTCGGGGTGCGGCCGGCGGGGAGTGACGGGAACCCCTCCGGGCGCGTCGGCCCGCTCGTCGAGTTGGTCGCGCCCGTCGATTCGCCGGACTGGGACGCGGCGTGGGCCGACTACTGGAACGCCGATGCCAAAACGCCGGGTGCCAAGAACAATGAATTGCATTCACGATAGCGGTCGGGTTGGTACGGTGGGGATCCCGTTTCCCGTTTCGGTGCCGCCGTGATCGCTCGCCTGGACCACCTCCGCTCGCACCCGTTGGTGTTCCGCCACCTGACCGGGTTGATCGTCGCCGCCTTCGACTCACTGGCCGCCGACCTGGTGCCGGTGCTCGACCAGTCGCACCGGGCCACCCTCGACCGGCCCGACCGCCAGTTGGCCGTCGGCGGCGGCGACACGTTCGACCTGACGGCCGCCGACCACCTGCGGCTCGCTGTCGTGTGGCTCCGCCAGTATCCCACCGACGAGGTGCTCGGGTTCCTGTTCGGCGTGTCCGACTCGACCGCCAGTCGCACCTGCGGCCGCGTCCTGCCGCACCTGGAGACGGCCGGGAAGGACGCCCTGCGGACGCCCGGCCCCGGCGTCGGTGGGCGGTAGAAGTTACCCGCCCTGCTGGCCGACACGCCGGGGTTGGCGGTTGGGATCGACTCGTTCGAGCAGTTGACGCAGCGGCCGAAGCGTCGCCAGCGGGCGTACGATTCGGGCAAGAAGAAGGCGCGCGCGCT
>JAYTTN010000387.1:0-1564 GCA_043745295.1 Fimbriiglobus sp.
CGCCGAGATCGCGCGGCTGACCGCCGCCTACGCGAAGGCGGGTCAGGGGCGGCAGGCCGACGCCGACCGGGCCGCGGTCGAACTCCGCCGCCGCGACGCGGAGACGACCCAGGCGGAGGCCGACACCCTCACCGCGTCGGCCAGGCTGTGCCAACTGCTCACCCTCGACCCGTCTACGCGGCTGAAGCCCATCGACGGGTGGGTCGTGCCGGCCCCCCTGGTGCCGGACCCGGTGCCGCTGGCCGAGCTGGTGGCCATCGCGCTGATGCAGCGGCCCGAACTGGCCGCCCGTCGGGCCGAGATTCGGGGCGCGATCTACGCCCTGTCCAGTGCCAAAGTCCTGCCCTTCTCGCCCAACGTCGTCCTCGGCTTCAGCGGTGACGCGTTCGGCGGCGGCAGTAACCTCGTCAGCTCGCCGCCGGGCTTCGTCGGCGGCGACGGGCGGCTTCAGCAGGGGCCTCGGTTCGGCAACTTCGGCGGGCGGACCGACCTCGATGTCGCCGTGTTCTGGCAGTTCCGCAACCTGGGGGTGGGGAACGTCGCCCTGGTGAACGCCGCCGAGAGCCGGGTGCGGCAGGGCCAGTTCCGCGAGTTGGAGACCCTCAACCGGGTGCGGGCCGAGGTGGCCGAGGCCCACGCCCGAGTGAACGCCCGGTTCGCCCAGATCGACTCGACCGAGGCGGCCGTCCGCAGCAGCGCCGAGGCCTACCGCGAGGACTTGGCCCGGATCAAGGGCGGCCAGGGACTGCCGCTGGAAGTGGTCGATAGCCTCCGGCTGCTCGCCCGGTCCCGGTACGAGTACCTCGACACCATCGTCGATTACAACCGCGCCCAGTTCCAGCTCTTCGTGGCCCTGGGCCGCCCGCCCGCCGACTCGCTCGCCCGCCCGATCCCGGCGGACCTCGTCCCCATGCCCGCCACCCCGCCGGTCGGCCTGCGGGTGCGCCCCCTGACTGACCCCGGCCAGTGAACCGTGAGCCACAACCGGAGTCGGTCATGACCGAAGCACTGCGAACGGCCCGCCGCGGGAGAGGGTTCGCCCGGTCCGCGTGGACGCTGGGGGTCGCCGGCGTTCTCGGCGTGGCCGGGTGCCGGACGGCAGACGAGCGGGTGCAAGCGGTGCCCGGTTCGCCGCCCCCCGTCAGCGTCTACCCCGCGCGTCCCCCGGTGAGCGTGACCCCGCCGATTGCGGAGGCGGTGGTGCGACTGGCGGCGCACGCCGAGCCGGCTCCCGCGATCGATGCCGAGGGGCGACCGACCGATGCCCCGATCGACCTCGGGGTCGCGCTGCGGCTCGCCGGGGTGGAGAACCCGACGATCAATCTCGCCCGCGAAGCGATTAGGGAGGCCCAAGCCGAACAGAAGGCGGCCCAAGCCCTACTGCTGCCGACGGTCAACGTCGGCGGGAACTTCAACCTGCACCGCGGCAACTTGCAAGCCGGGGGCGGGTCGGTCCTGGCCGTGAACCGTCAAAGCCTGTACCTCGGGGCCGGGTCGCAAGCGGTCGGGAGTGGGACCGTCGCCTTCCCCGGCGTGCGGCTGTTCGCCCACCTGGGCGACGCGG
>JAYTTN010000388.1:0-5682 GCA_043745295.1 Fimbriiglobus sp.
GTGGATCATCGACCTGCAAACGCCGCTGGTGCGAGACGTGACGGCGGCCAGCCAGTTCTACGCCTTCAAGGGGCTGCTGGAGGTGTTCGACCGCCCGCAGCTGGCCCCGCCGGATTACAAGAAGCAGGTGCCGTGAGTGGTGTGTCTTGGCGAGCGGGGGGCGTAAGCCCCCTGTTCCTGCCAGATGAAACAGGGGGCTTACGCCCCCCGCTCGCCTGAACCCGAACGAGAGTACCTCCCATGCGACTCCGACATACCGCCCGCCGCTCCGGCTTCACGCTGGTCGAGTTGATGGTCGCCGCCGCGCTCACCATCCTCATCATGGCCGTGCTCGCCACCGGCTTCCAGGTCGGGCTACAGTCCCTGTCGCACCTGAAGTCGGCCGGCGACCTGGCCGACCGCCTCCGCACCACCGAGACGATGCTCCGGCTCGACCTCGACGCGCCGCACTTCGACAACGGAAGCAACCCCGGCAGCCTGCCGCTGAGTGAACTCGGCATCGGGACCGCGCCCGCCGGCGGGTTCGTGCAAATCCGACAGGGGGGTGCGAGCGTCTTCGAAGGGATCGACCAGGATTCGCTATCGTCCACGCGGGCGCAGAACCACGGCCTCAGCCTGACCGTCCGGCGGACGGGCAAGACGCCGGGCGACCTGTTTGCGGCCCCGCTGAACGGGACGGAACCGGCGGTGCCGTTCGTCCTGGCCGGCAACCCGCTCGACGTGGCGGTGGTGCCGTTCACCCACGTCAGCGAGTGGGCCGAGGTGCACTGGTTCCTCGACACGACGCGGCCGATCCTGGTGAACGGGGTGACGACATTCCCGCTGTGCCGGCGGGTGCGTGTGCTGACGCCGACGACCCCGGTGGCGGGCATGGCCGCGAACAACCCGACGCTGCTGGAAGTGGTCAGCAACAACGGGGCGACGCCGAACTTCACGACGAACAACTTGACGGCCATCGCCAACCCGGCCAACCGGCTCGCGCCGGCCGCGTTCACCCCCGCCAGCCCGCGGTTCGGGGACGACATCGTCATCACGAACGTGGTGTCGTTCGAGGTGAAGCCGACGGGAGTAGTGCCCGGTCTGCCGACGTGGCCCCGGCCGGCGCTCGGCGCGACCGCGTTGAATGCCGACTTCCCGTTCGACGACCTGCCGCAGTTGGCGGCCCCGAACGGGCCGCTGGTCCAGTTCGACACGGCACTCGGCGGCTTTGCCGGGGCAACCCTGCCGCCGACGCCGGGCGCGCCGCCGATCATCGCGGCCCGCATCACCGGCGTGCAGATCAAGATCCGCGTGTACGACGCCAAGAACAAGCTGACCCGGCAGTCGGTGGTGACGAGCAAGCTGTGAGAGCCATTTCCGGGTGAACCGGCGGCGTGAGCCGCCTGGGTTTATTCGCCCCTGAGCAACACTACCCAGGCGGCTCACGCCGCCGGTTCACCTGCAAGAACCAAACGAAACAACACCCCTCCGAGGGTTCTCCCATGATCCGCCGCACCTTCCGCCGCCCGTTGGCCCGTCGCGGGGCCATCCTGCTGGTCGTGCTCGGCATGCTGGCGCTGTTCGCCGTCGTCGGCCTGAGCTTCGTGCTGTACGCCGAGAGCGAGGCCACCGGCGCGCGGAACAACCGCGCCGCCCGCAACGAGCTGGCCGATCCCGACCCGATCTCCGTCGCCAACCAGTTCCTCGCGCAGATGATCTTCGACACCGACGCCAACTCGCCGCTCTGGGGCCATAGCCTCGCGCGGAGCCGGTTTGGCCCGGCCGGCGGCCAGTCGCCGTTCACCGGGACCGGGTTCCCGTTCGGCACCAGCGTCACCTTGAACGGGGCGACGATGGACCAGACGCAGGTGGTGAACTACAGCGCGGCGAACGCCTTCGGCGGCACTAGCCCGGACACCTGGAACAAGGCGGTGCCGTGGACCTACCCGGATCGCAACAACTACCACCTGGCGTACTACGACCCGGTGACGGACCAAGTCACGCTGCCGTCTTTCTACCGCAAGGATCTGTTCGGCGTTCTGGACCCGCCCGGAACCGCGACCGCGAACCCGAACTGGACCAACGCCGACGGTCGGTTCAAGATTCTCCGCCCGCGGCCGGCCGAGCACCCGGCCTTCCCGACCGTGGCGATGAACGCCGACGGCACCTACACCGGCGACGTGTCCAACTTGAAGTTCCTGACCGGCAACCAGAAGAACGACAGCCTGTGGATGGACCTGAACCTGCCGATCAAGGAGTGGCGGGGCAAGCGGTACAAGGCGATGGTCGCCCCGCTCGTGCTGGACTTGGGCGGGAAAATCGACCTCCGCGTGGCCGGGAACAACCGGGGTGCCGGCGGGGCGAGCGGCTCGAACGCCGGATGGGGACCGTGGGAAGTCACCCCGAACGGTGTGCTGGGCGGCAGCGCGGCGGACACGGCGGCCCTCGTGAACCTGCGCCAGACCGGGGCCAACCCGGCCGGCGCGGCGACACCGATGGACCGCTTCCGCGGCCTGTCCACCGGCACGCTCAACGGCGGGCGGATGACGGCGCAGTACGCCCGCATCGACGCCAGCGGCACCGGCACCGGAGGCCCCGACGCAATGGCCCTGCCGGGGGCGGGCTTGTTCTCCCCGTTCCCGAATTACAACACCGGCGCGGGCGGCACCTCGCGGTTCGCCGGCAGTCAATCCAACGTCGCGGTCCCGCCGACGCTGGATAGCCAACTCGCCGCCACGCACGGCCAGAGCATCAGCCCGTGGCAGTGGGGCCGCCGCCAGACCCCGACCACCGGCACCCCGTGGATGCCGAGCTTGGAAGACCAACTCCGCCTGGACCTCCGCACCGGCGGTCCGAAAGGGGCGACCGGCTACGCCGGCCAGTTCAGCCCGAACGGCAAGCTGACGACGCTGTTCAGCGCCAGCCAGCGGTGGGGGGAGATCACGGTCCCGACCGCCACCGGCACGGCCAAACTCGTGGCGATTGACCTGACCCGCCCGCTGCCCGACTACCGGGTGAACACGACCGTCGTCTTGTCGCCTGCGAACATGACGCCGGCCACCGTGACGGCCGCGCAACTCGCCCGCCAGAACCTGGCCCGTGACATCTTCGTCCGGATCATCGCCGCCCTCGGGCAGATCGACGGTACAAACGTGGCCTACGACCCGCTCACCGCCAACGTGGTCATCGGGTACGCCCCCGGCACCCCGCAGTTCAGCAGTCTGCGGCAGTTCGCGCAGTACGCGGTGAACATGGTCGAGCAGATCGACGTGGACGATATCAGCACGCCGTTCACCTGGAACACCGCCGTGCCCACCGACATCGTGTTCGGCACCGAGTTGCCCAAGCTGGTGCTGAACGAGGCGTATTGCGGGCTGTTCAACAACCGCATCGACCTGCCGATGCCGCCGCTCAACGTGGTGACCATGAAGCGGCCGGCGCAACAGCCGCACAAGAAGATGTTCTGGATCGAGTTGCACAACCCGCTGACCACCGACCCGACCCTGGCGGACGGCGGCGCGGCCCGGCTGCAATACGACCCGGCCACGACGCTGGTGCAAGACCAGACCGGCGCGGCCGTGGCTGCCCCGTTCACTTCCAGCATCTACCAAGTCGATGTCGCCGAGGTGGCCGCCGCCGTGCCGGACAAGACGCCGCTAACGACCGCCCTGGGCGCGAACCCGTCGAACGTGGCACTGGATACGGCCGCCATCCCCGGCACCACCGCCCGCCTCCGCATCGGCACTTACACCTACGACGCCACCGCACCCTCGCCGCCCGCGACGCTGGGCGGCGACCAGTTCAACCTCGTGTTGCCATCAAGCGGGGTCAGCCCCGGCACGCAAGGGCGAAACGAGGGGTACTACGTCATCGGGCCGAAGGACAACTTCCCCACCCCCGGCGTGACCACCACGCTCCGCCTGCCGGACGACGTGCCTCCCGCCCCGCACAACGCGGCCATGTACAGCCAACAAGCGACGGCTCTGGACAACGCCGGCGTCACCGCCGCCCTCGGTTCCACGCACGTCGTCATCCTGCGGCGGCTTGCCAACCCGTACCTGCCGGTCCAGCCGCTCCCGGCCGTCGTCCTGTACAATCCGTACATCGTCGTCGATTTCCTGGAGAACGTGCCCACCCGCGACCGCGCCGAGTTCGACAGCACCGACCGCCGCGCCGGGTTCACGGCCAGCGCCTCGCCGACCGTCGGCCGCCGTCATCCCTACGCCGCCGCCCCGACGTATGGCGCGGCCAACGCCGCCGTCGTCGATCAGACGCAGGTGCCGGCCCCGATGCCGGCTCCGACCACTCCGACGCACACCTTCTTCGCGGCCAACAACGCCAACAACCCGGCCAACCTGGACAACGCCGCCGGCCTGGCGTGGCTGGCGCACCTGGACCGCGAGCCGGTCAACCAGCTCGAACTGCTGATGACCGGCGTGCAGTCGCCGGCCTTGCTGACGCAAAAGTTTTCCAACGGCCCTGGCATCTACCAGCGGCACGTCACCCTCGCCGCCACGGGCATCCCGGTGCCGCTCGACCCGGCGTTCCCCACCTTCCACCGCGCCTACGACCTGCTGAGCGTCGGCAGCCGGCTGCCGGGCATCCCGCTGGGCGGCCGCGAGCCGGGCCGGGTGAACATCAACACCGCCGGCGACGCCGCGATCTTGCAAGCGGTGCTGGACCCGCAGTCCGGGAACACGTTCGCGCAGAACCCGGCGTTCACCCCGGCCATCGCGTGGGCACAACTGCTGGCCAGCCGTACCCCCGCCGGCACCCCGGCCGCCACCGTGTGGGAAGGTGCGGCGGCCGGCGACCGACCGTTCCAGCCGGGCGGGTCGCTATACCTGGACTCGCTGCTCCGGCAAGGGGCACCGAACGTGCCAGTCCTGTTCAGCTACGGGCCGGGAACCAACGGCCACCCGTCCATGTACTCCGAGCCGGCCCGCAAGGGGTGGAACAACCTGACCACCGTCAGCGACGGGTTCCTGGTGGCGTTCACCGTCGGCTTCTTCGAGTGGAGTCCGCCCGGCTTCCCGAACACCCTCGGCAAGGAGATCTACGACAAGGTGCCCGGCGACCTGCGGGCGCAGTACGCCGGCATCGTGGACCGCACCGCGCTGACGCTCGACATCGATCCGACCACGCTGGCCGTGCGGACGGGAACGTTCGGGCCGAAGCCGTGGGAGACGAAGCTGGCCGCCGACGGCGCGATCAGCTCGACCACGATCACCATCCAGGCCCAGTGCCCGGCGGGGGCCACCACCTGCACCGTGTTCGACGACGGCAACCCGATCGTCATCGACGCCACCGGGGCGGCCCCGAGCGGCACCCGCACCTCGCAGTTGTGGGTCGGGTACGCGATGGCGAACCCGACGAACCTCGCTTTTGCCAACCCGCCGTACACGACCGGCACCCCGCAGGCCGCGGACGGCGACGGGGAGGTGATCAAGGTGACAGCCGTGGCCCCCGGCCCGACCCCCGGCACCGCGGTGTTGACGTTCTCTACCGCCACCGGCGGTACCGCGCTGACGCGGTTCCACGGCGGCAACTCGCGGGTGAGCAACGCGGCCGTCGGGCACCCCGGCCCGCAGCCGGCGTTCGACTACCGCGAGTCGACCGGCAAGTACCGCGGGGTGCTGCCGTTCTTCATGCGGATGGTGCCGTAACACCGCTCGGCAGTGTAGCCAGGCTCCCGTTGGTCGC
>JAYTTN010000389.1:0-1562 GCA_043745295.1 Fimbriiglobus sp.
GACAAGGACCAAGTCGTCGCCGGGAGCGCGGCGACCGGGCGAAGGGCCACCAGAAGCACAACGCGCACCCGGTCAGGTCAGCTTTCTCACGCCGAAACCCCAGGAGCCGTCCCCAATGCCCGTCGCACATACCCGCGTGTTCGTCAGTCACAGCACCCAGAACGCCAAGTTCACCGACGCCCTCGTGGAGCGGCTGCGGGACCATTACATCAGCACCTGGTACGCGCCGCGACACATGCCCGGCGGATACTTCAAGAGAAACATCGAGGCCGAACTGGCCGGCTGCGACTGGTTCCTGCTGGTGCTGTCGCCGGACGCGCTGGCGTCCGAGTGGGTGAAGTGGGAGGTCGATGCGGCGATGGCCGACGAGCGGTACAACGGGAAGGTGATTCCCGTCCTGGCCGCCGATTGCCCCTGGAAAACCCTGCACCCGAACGTCGGCCGCTATCAACTGTTCGACTTCCTGCTTCAACCGAAGGAAGCCGAGGCCCGGCTGCTCAGGCACCTGGGCGTCGAGCCGCACACGTTCCCGCCGCAGGTCGTCGGCGACGTGAAGATGCCGGTCCACGTGTTCGTCGGTGGGGATGGCGCGACGCGCTTCCGCCGGGAAGATGTCATCTGCGACGGCCCCGGTCTGCCCGCCGAGAATATCCGTCTGCATACACCGCCGGCCGACGTGCAGGCGTTCGCCGCCGAGTACCTGCCGAAGCGGGAGGCCGAGTGCCGCGCGGAGGGCAAGGTGTTCGTGAACAACCGGCAGGTGCGGCTGAACGGCGTGAGCTGGGGGTCGCCGAACGCGGCCGGCGGGCTGGCCAACCGCCCGCTCCGGCTCGTACTCGGCTGGACGTGGTACTTCCACACCGCCGTCACCAACATGAAGACCGACGAGCGGCTGCCCGACGGCCGCACCATCGGCCAGGCGCACGCCGCCCCCATCGACAACCTGCACGACTGCCGGCTGTCCAACCCGATGGCCGCGAACATGAGCGTGGTGACGAGCGACAACCAGATCTGCTACGTCCAGCGCGGGTCGCGGGTGGCCACGCTGGCGGGCGGGTATCAACCCGCGATTAGCGGCGACGGCCAGCCGGAAGACCTGGACGCGGCCGGCGTGTACGACCCGTTCCACACGGCGCTACGGGAGGGCGCGGAGGAGTGCTTGGGCGCGCTGCCGACGGAGCGGATCGCGGACGTGAGCTTCTTCGGCGTCGGCCGGTGGATGAAGACGCGGTTCCCGTTCATCTTCGGCGAAATCCGGGTGGATGCGACCGCGAAGCAACTCCTGGGCATGACCCCGCCGCAGCCCGACGGCTACCGGCTGTTCCTGCCGTTCACGGTGGACGGCGTCACGGCGTGGGTGGCCGAGAAGTACCAGGACATGTACTTCGGGCGGTCGAAGTGGGCCGTCGCCTCGCCGATCTTCTCGCTGCTGCAATCGCTCCGGTACGCCTACCCGGAGCGGTGGCTAGAGGTGATCGACAGGCTGGACATTCCCGACGTGCCGCCGCCGACGGCGTGAGCGAGGGGTCGGCCCGCCGGCGTTCAACCATCGACACGCTGTG
>JAYTTN010000390.1:0-1560 GCA_043745295.1 Fimbriiglobus sp.
TGGGAATGCAGCGAGCCGGCACCTTTCGGCACCGGCTCGCATCGTCTGGCACAGCGAGGATGACGGGACTCGAACCCGCAACCTCCGGATCGACAGTCCCGCACGCCCCCGACGCAAACACTACGAATCCTAGCACTTCAAGCGATGTCGGCACTCCGGGCGCAGTGCCGGGCGCAGTGGCCGGAGAAGTGAAGGGGGAGCACCCCGACGGACTGGCCCGCGTCGTCGAGGCGTGGCCGACGCTCCCCGAACCGCTCCGCCGCGCCGTGCTGGCGATCGTGGCCGCGACCGGGTAAGCCGCGTCGGGGTATGCTGCAATTGCTGACATCGGTGCCCTGGGGCGTCAGCCGACCTGGATGCCGCCCAGGAACTCCTGATACTGGGCGGCGAACTCGTCCAGCGTCGCCCCCGTCAGCGGATCGGAGAACCGCACCCGCGGCAGGGACCCCTGACCGGCCCCGGTCAGCACCTCCGTGCGGCCATCCCCGTTCACGTCCACGGCTCTCACCGGCACCCCACCGCGGTCGGATGCGTCCCCGGCGAAGAAGCTGGCCGACACCACCGGGGCACCGCTCAGCAGGGTCCGGGCGGCGAAGACCACCACCCGAGGGGCTCCGCCCGGCCCGGCCCCGGCGATCAGGTCGGCCGCCCCGTCCCCGTCCGCGTCGCCGACTGTGAGGTAGACGCCGTTCCGCAGCCCCGCCTCGAAGGCGAAGAAGTCGGCCGTCAGGGCCGACGGCGTCCCCCGGCGGATCGACCCGCCGTCCCATACGGCCACCCGCGGGCCGCCGCCGGTGCCGGCCCCGACGACCAAGTCTGGCACCCCGTCGGCGTTCAGGTCGCCGACCGCCGGCCGGGCACCGCCTCGGAAGGCCGGGTCAGTGATCCCCCAGAAGTCGGCCAGAACCCGCCCTGGGTCGCCGCCGCCGAGTACCCGCACTCGCGGGCCGCCGCCGGCGTCCGGCGTCACCACCAGGTCGGCCCGCCCGTCCCCGTCGAAGTCACCGGCCGCCAGGTTGACCCCGCCGGCGAAGGAGGGCTCGAAAGCGAGGAAGTCGAACAGCACCGCCCCGGTGTTCCCGTCGTAGGCGACCACCCTCGGGGTGCCGCCGGGGCCGGCCCCGGCCACGATGTCGGGGATGCCGTCGCCGGTCAGGTCAGCCGTCGCCACCCGCGCCCCGCCTGGGTTGCCGGGGAACGGGCGGAACCGGAACCGCTCCTGACCGGCGGTCAGGTCGAACACCCGCACCAGTTCGCCGCCGGCCCCCTCGGCGGTGGCGATGAACGTCGGCCGCCGACCCGCCGACACGCTCCCCAGGGCGGCGTAGTCCGGCTCCATCCGGCCCGGCGGCACGGCGGCCGTCTCGGCTGTGCTCGGGGTGGACGCTAGGAACATCCGCTTACTATCGTCCGTCTGGAGCGGGACGATGGTAAGCGGTGTGAGCGGCGGCAGCGGCAGGACCGGCAACGGCAGAGTCACCGGCGGCACGACCGGCGGGGCCACGGGCGGCACGACCGGCGGGGCCACGGGCGGCACGACCGGCGGGGCCACGGGCGGCA
>JAYTTN010000391.1:0-21701 GCA_043745295.1 Fimbriiglobus sp.
GCCCCCTGTTATTTCCGAGCAACAGGGGGGCTTACGCCCCCCGCTCGCCAAGACGGGGAATGAAACCAAGCCGCTCCCTCGCGGTCGCGGCTCGCACGAGCGGTCACTCGAACCGCAGCGCCCGGACGGGTTGCAGCCGCGCCGCGCGGAGGGCCGGCAGGACGCTGAACAGCACCGCGATGGCGGTCGCGCCGAGGTTCACGTAGAGGACGCTCATCGGCTCCACGTTCACCGGGATCTTGTCGAAGTAGTACACCGTGCGGTCGAACACCTGCTTGCCGGTCAGGTCCGCGATCCACCCCTCGATCTCGTTCACGTGGTGCGTGATCCACAGCCCGGCCAGCGTGCCCAGCCCGCACCCGATGACGCCCAGCAGCAGGCCGTAGCCGAGGAAGATGCTCATCACCCCGGTGTTCGACGCGCCCAGCGACTTGAGTATCCCGATGTCGCGGTACTTCTCGGACACGATCATGCTGAAGATGGCCAGCACCCCGAACCCGGCGACGCCGACGATGAGGAACAGCAGGATGTTCAGGATGCCCCGCTCGATGTCGATGGCGGACAGCAGCGGCCCCTGGAGCTGCTCCCACGAATGCACCCGCGACTCCGGGCGGGGCATCAGCGCTTGCAGGGCCGGGACGATCTCGGCGTGGATGAGCTTGGAGTCGCCGCGCACGTCGTCCGCCAACCGCACCTGCAAGGCGCTGGGGTGGTCGTCCATCCCGCGGATGCGCTGGAGGTCGCGGATGTCCACATACACGAAACTGCTGTCGTACTCGCTCATGTCGGACTTGAAGTAGTCGGCCACGACGAACGTGGCCGACGCCGGCTTGGTGCCGGTCGCCCCGTAGGTGAGCAGCGACACGTCGTCGCCGGGTTCGAGGACGGCGCGGTCGGTCTGCGCGCCCGTCGTCTCGTCGGTGTGGCGGAAGTGCGCGAGGGAGAAGCCGAGGATCGCGCCGGGCAGCCGCACCGGCTCGTCGGCGGCGGGGCGGGGCAGGGGGGGCAGCGGCGTCGCCGGCGGCTGCGGCTCCAGCACCGGCTCCTCCAGGAACCCGCCCGGTCGGCCGACCGGGTCGGGGACGCGGGGCGACGGCAGTTCCGACGTGCGCGGCAGGAGGTCGTCTTCCAGGTCGAAGAAGCGGTTCGTGCGGTGGCGGTACAGGGCGTCGGCGGTCATGTCGAACGTCGGCACGGCTGCGTTCTTCTGCCGCACCAGGTACTCGGCGAACCCGCCGACGCCGCCCTGCCGCGCCGGGTCCACGCCGATCACCCGCACCTGCTTGGTGATGGGCACCTTGCCGTTCTTCGTCCGCACGGTGAACTGCATGAGCGCCGCCACCTCCACCGTCGGGGCGGTCGCGGCGATGTACTTGCCGGCCGGCGACGCGGCGACTTTCGCCTCCAACTCGGCCGTCGTCTCGACGAACCCGTCGGTCCGGTCGGACTCGACCCGCACGTCGGTCAGGATGCCGCGCAGGCGGTCCCGAAGCTTGGTGCTGAACCCGCTCATGACGCTGTTCACGACGATCAGCGTGGCGACGCCGAGCAGCACCGACACGATGCAGACGAACGCCAGGTACCGCGTCCGCAGGTAGCACAGGCAGAGCAGCATCTTGTACACGGCGGACCCCATGCGGCGAGCGGTGAGCCAATCCGCCGCGCTTGTAGCAGCTCGGGCGACCCGTGACTAGCCCGACCGGGCTGGCTAACCCGCCGGCGCAGGGCCATTCCGTTCTTGGGTTCATCGACGAGCCGCGCCGCTTCAATCGCGGAATGGCCCTGCGCCGGCGAATTCCGACTTGATTTCCTCCGCCGGCGGATTATAAGCCCGCCCTCGACCGAATCGCAACGGAACTGGAACGCCCCGGCGGACGCCGCACGGGACGAGCGCGGAGGCGACGTGGGCAGGGGGGCCGTCATCGCCGTGTCAGTCCTGCTGGCCGCCTGGGGCGGGTCGGCGTCGGCCGTCCGTGCCCAAGCCGACGTGGTGCCGCTGCTCCCCGTCTCCCCACTCATTCCCGTTCAACCGCCCGCCCAACTGCCGCCGATCCCCGACTTCGACGCCGACGCGAAGCGAACCTCCCTGCAACCGGGGACCGGCCGCGACGAGGAGCCATCCACCCCGCTGCCCGCGCCGAAGTCGCGGGCGGAGCTGCTGCTGCCGGACGGCTCCGGGGTGGTACTGCCCGAATCCGCCAAGCAGACCATCCGGTTCGGCCCCCGGTACGGCAAGCTGAACGACTACACCGTGGACAAGCGGCCGGACGGCACCCAGCGGCTGACGTACTCCGGCGGGCTGAAAGTGAACGTGGTGACGCAGCCGGATCGGCCGGGGCAGCCGGTGGAGGAGATCGAGTTCGCGGCGGACAACGTCGTCATCTGGGTCCGCGGCCTGAAGACCACGGCCGACATCCTCGGCGGCGGGTTGGACCTGGACCGCACGCCGAAGAAGGAGCCGGAGAAGGGCGAGGAGCGGGCGGATTTGCCCGCCAAGGACGAGCGGCTGACGGTCGAACTGTACATGTCGGGGAACGTGGTCATCCGCACCCTCGGGAGCGTGTCCGCCGGCCCGGCCACGGGGCCGAGCCAGCAGATCCTGCGGGCCGAGGAGATCTACTACGACGTGGACAAGAACAGGGCGGTGGCCCTGGACGCCGACCTGGAGACGAAGTTCCAGACCGGCCTGGACAGCGTCCACGTCCGGGGGCGGGAAATCTGGCGGCTCGGGCCGCGCGAGTGGCGGGCCTACGACAGCAGCGTGTTCACCAGCAAGCGGCCGGCCGACCCGGCACTGACGGTGACCAGCCGGGAGGCCACCCTGACACAGCAGGAGGTGGTCAAGCGGAACATCTTCGGCCGGCCGTACCGCGACTTCCGCACCGGCGAAACCGACGTGTCCGAGGAGCGGACCCTGACCAGCTACCAGAACCGGGTGCGGGTGCTGGGCGTGCCGCTCCTGTTCATCCCCCGCTACAAGACCGACCTGTCCGACCCGGCCGGGCCGCTGAACGCCTTCCTGTACCGCCAGGACAACGTGTTCGGCTCGCAGCTGTACAGCACCTGGGACGTTTACAAGCTGCTCGCCGTCCGCCCCCCGCCGGACCACCAGTGGCGTCTGAGCCTGGACTACCTGAGCCTGCGCGGGCCGGCCGTCGGCACGGAGTACGTGTACCGCAACGCCTTCTTCGGTCCGGCGTACCCGAACAGCGGGCAGTTCAACGCCTACGTGCTGCACGACAAGGGGGCCGACCTGCTCGGCGGGTTCCGCGGCACCGAGCCGGACTCGTCGCTGAAGTCCGACCGGACGCGGGGGCGGGTGGCGTGGCGGCACAGCCAGGAGGTGTACGAGGACGGCACCACCTACGTGCGGGCCGCCGGCCAGTTCGCCTACCTCAGCGACAAGAACTTCTTCGAGCAGTACTACAAGCAGGCGTTCGACTTCGAGCCGAACCAGGAGACGTTCGCCCGCGCCTATGGGGCCGCCGGCAACGTGTCGTGGTCGGTCCTCGGCCAGGCGAACGTGAACCGCCCGTGGGTGACGGAGACGAACTGGCTGCCCCGCGGCGATGCGGCCGTCACCGGCCAGACCTTCGGGTACGACCGGTTCGTCTACTCGGCGCGGGCGACCGGCGGGTACGCCCAGTTCAAGCCGGCGTCCCAGGAGCCGATTTCGACGCTGCCGTCCGAGGCGCGGGCGGTGGACACCGGCCTGTTCGACCTGAACCAGCGGATCGGGGTGCCGCTCGACGCCGGTCCGTTCCGCTTCGAGCCGTACGCCACCGGCGACGTGGCGTACTACACGCGGAACCTGAACGGCGACTCCCAGGCGCGGCTGTACGGCGGCGGCGGGGTCCGCGCCAGCATCCCGTTCTCCCGCCTGTACCCGGACGCGAGCAGCGAGCTGTTCAACGTGCGAGGGATCAACCACAAGGTGACGGCCGGGGCCAACTTCTTCGCCGGGTACGCGTCGGCCGACCGCCGCAACTTCCCGCTGCTGAACCGGCTGAACGACGACAACCTGGACCAGTCGTTCCGCACCTGGCGGCCGTGGGCGCAGCTGTACACGCCCGGCGCGGCCGGCCTGGCCCTCCAGAACTCGCCGCTGTTCGACCCGCAGACGCTCGCCACCCGCCGCCTGGTGGACAACCGGCCGGAGACGCTCGACACCCTCCAGGTGCTCCAGTTCGACCTGCGGCAGCGGTGGCAGACGAAGCGGGGCTTGCCCGGCGCGGACCACACCGTGGACTGGATGAGCCTCGACCTGTCGGCGTCGGTCTACCCGAACCCGACCCGCGACAACTTCGGCCAGGTGCTGGGCTTCCTCGAGTACAACTACGTGTGGAACGTCGGCGACCGCACGGCCGTCAGCTCCAGCGGGTGGGTGGACCCGAACGAGCACGGGCCGCGGTACTTCAACGTCGGGGCGTGGTACAACCGGCCGGACGGCAGCAACTTCTACCTCGGCTACCGGTACACCGACCCGGTGAACAGCCGCGTCCTCGTCACCAGCCTCGGCTACCAGCTCAGCACGAAGTACAGCATGAGCCTGACGAACGCGTTCGACTTCGGCACCAACCTGGCGCAGAGCACGCAGCTGACGTTCAACCGCACCGGCACGGACGTGACCATGTCGTTCGGGTTCAGCTTCTCGGCGCTGGTGCCGGGGAACAACGTCGGCTTCCAGTTCCTGATCATCCCGAACGCCGCGCTGGCCGTCAACGGCGGTCCCGGCCGGGCCATCAGCCCCCTCGCCGCCACCGGTGGGCGGTGACGCGGCCGGCCCGCCGCCGCTGGCGGGACAAATTCGCCGAGGCGGCGAACGGCGTGCGGCTGGCCGTTCGCGGACAGTCCAGTTTCGCCGTCCACTTCGCGGCGGCGGCGGCCGTCCTGCTCGCCGCCACAGTCCTCGGCTGCGACCCGCTCGAATGGTGCCTGCTGATCGGCTGCGTCGGCGGCGTGTGGGCGGCGGAGGTGTTCAACGCGAGCATCGAAACGCTGTTCCACGCCCTCGACGACGCGGCGAAAGCCCGCATGACCGGCTGCCTGGACCGCGCGGCGGGGGCGGTGCTGGTGGCGAGCGGCGCGGCCGCCGCGATCGGCGGGATCATCCTCGGACGCCGTTTCCTCCTCGCCGTCGCGGGGTGACTCACCGCCCCAGGAGCCCCCGCAGTCGCTTCCACAGGCCCGGCCGCTCCCGTTCCAGCCCCGCCAACCGGTCGTACACGGCCAGATGCACGGCGGCCGTCTCCTCGCTCACCGGCGGGGCGTCGGCGACCGGCACCGCGGCCGACGGCACCCCGACCGGCAGCGGCGGCAGCACCGTCACCCCGGCCTGATCCCGCACGCGGGCCAGCTGCGCCGTCACCTCGCCCATCCGCGCCATCTCGTCCCGCAGGGCGACCAGTTGCTCCCGTTCCAGGTGGTCGAAGTCGGCCAGCATGTCGTCCACCGTCCGGCGGAACTGGTCGATCAACTGGCTCTGGAGTCCGCCGACCTGTTTCAGGATGGCGACGAGATCGGGGTCGAGATTCGGCGGGGTCGGCACCAGCGGCACCAGCAACTCCGGCTCGTCGCTGCCAATCGGGATTCCGCCGAGCAGCGCTTCGGATAGCCGGCTGGCGGCGGCGGGGCGCTCCCGCGCGGCGTCCGACTTTCCGACGTGGACGACGTATCGGTCGCGGCCGACGCTTAACTCGTCGCCGTCGGCGAGGCGGGCCGTCCGCACCGGCGCGCCGTTCACCCGCGTCCCCGCCGCGGTCAGCAGGTCCGTGACGAACAGCCCGTCGCGGGTCAGCGTGAGGTACGCGCCGGGGTCGGCGACTTCGACCGAACGGGGGTCGCGCCGGATGCCGAGGAACGTCAGCCGGCGGTCGATCACCAGCGTTGCCGGCGTGTCCGAATCGGCGGCGTGCTTCAGTTCATAGCGGGGAAACTCGCGGTCGGACACGCGGTCCCGGAGTGGGTCGCCGGCTCGCGCGACCGGCCCGTCCGCCGGCGGATCGAACAGGCGGATCGCGAACGGGCCGACGGCGAACGGCGACTCCGGCGTCAGGCGGTGGACGGCGAACCCGGCCAGCTCGACGACGAATGCCGCGCCGTCGAGGACCTGGAGACAGGCGACCCGCTCCGGCACGTCGGGGTCGTTCAGCGCGATCTCGCACCCCGCGCCAGAGCCGATCAGCGCGTGCGGCTGATCCAGCTCGCCGTCCGCGATCCGCCCGCCGTCGGCGTGTTCGACCGCCAACCGGAGCGGCCGGAGTTGCCCGCAGGCGGTGGCGAACGGGGCGGTCGCGGTCTCGCTCACGGCGGAAGTCCTCGCAGGTGTCCGGGGTTGGGTTGAGTTCAGGCCCTCACCCCCGGCCCCCTGTCAGGGGTAGGTATTCGGAAGAAACCCCACCCCCCGTCCCCCTCCCCGTTCCGGAGAGGGGGTGTTCAAACCGCCAGCGGGGTGCGGTGATTCGCTCCGGCTTTCCACTCCGGACGGGGTTTCGCGGCCACGCTTCCCGCTCGACCACCCCCTCTCCATTTATGGGGAGGGGGACGGGGGGTGGGGTCTCGAAAACGCGGGAAAAACCGAATACCTACCCCTGACAGCGGGGGTGAGGCAATGCAAACCTCACACCCGCGCGCAGATCGCCGCCGTGAACTCGGCCGTGCCCGCCGTTCCGCCCAGGTCCGCGGGTCGCACACGTCCCTCGGTCAGCACGGCTTCCACCGCCTTCAGGATGCGCGCCGCCGCGTCGTGCCGGTCGAAATCCTTCAGCATCTCGATGGTCGGCAGGATGAGCGGCAGCGGGTTGGCGCGGCCGGGCGGCACCGACTCGTGCGTCGCGCCGTACACCGCCTCGTACACCACCGAGTCCGGGCCGACGTTCACCGCCGACGTGCCGCTGATGCCGCCGACCAGCCCGGCCCCCAAGTCCGACAGCAGGTCGCCGTACAGGTTGCCGGCCGCCAGCACCTCGAACTGGTGCGGCTTGCTCACCAGTTGCATGCAGGTGTTGTCCACGATCATGTCCTTCGCCGCGATGTCCGGGTAGTCCGCGGCCACCGTGCGGAAGCAGTCCAGGTACAGGCCGTCGGCCATCTTCAGGATGTTCGCCTTGTGGACGCAGTGGATCGACTTCTTCCCCAGCCGGCGGGCCAGCTCGAACGCGAAGCGGAAGAACCGCAGGCAGGCCGTCTCGGTGACGATCTTGAAGCTCTGGACGATGCCGGGCGCGATCTCGTGTTCGGTCGTGGCGTACAGGTCCTCGGTGATCTCGCGGACGAGGTGGAAGTTGACGCCGGTGAACCGCGCCGGCAGCCCGGCCAGGTTGTGGACCGGCCGCACCGACGCGAACAGCCCCAGCCGGCGGCGGAACTCGATGTTCGAGTACGTCGGCGACTTCGGCCCGTGGGCGGTCGGGGTGACGGACCCCTTCGGCTGGAGCAGCTTGGTCTTCAGGGCGAACCCGGCGGCGCGGACGGCGTCGAACAGCTCCGTCGGCAGCGGGTCCATCCCCTGTTCAATAGCCGCACGGCCGGCCGGGAACACGTCGAACTGCACCTCCGCCCCGACCGCCGCGAGGATGGCCCGGACGGACGCCTCCTGATCGATGCCGACCCCGCCCCCCTGCACGAACACGACCGTCCGCATGGCGCTCCCTCCGGTGGTGAGGGTATGGTAGCGAATGGGGTTTCGGCGTGGCGTTCCAGGGTGGCGGGTACCAGGGGTTTCACCCCTGGAACGGAGGCGCGTCCGTCGTCCCTCCGGGACTCGTCGGGGTTTCCGCGTGGGTTCCAGGGGTTCCGCGAGCTGCGCTCGCCAGTCACCCCTGGCTACCGGCACCCACGCCTCCGGCGTGAAGAATCTCCCGCCCAATAACGCCGGGTCTGGTCGCACCGCTCTTCGCCGCGGAGCGGCGGCTGCCGGTCGCCAGGGGTGAAACCCCTGGTATCCTTCGTGAAAATCCCCCCAGCCCCGGAGGGGCGGCGGATCCCTCCTTCACCAAGTGACGCCATGCCGCAGACGTTCACCCAACTGCATTACCACATTGTGTTCGGCACCAAGAACCGCGAGCCGCTGCTGACCGCCGACATCCGCGAACGGGTCTGGGACTACCTCGGCGGGACGATTCGCGGCGAGGGCGGGATGCCGATCCGCGTCGGCGGGATGCCGGATCACGTTCACCTTTTGGCGACGCTGCCGCAAACCCAGGCGGTGGCGGACATCGTGCGGAAGTTGAAGGCGGGTTCGTCGGCGTGGGCGCACGAGGAGTTCCCCGACGCGAACCTTTGGTGGCAGACTGGCTACGCCGCGTTCACCGTCAGCCACTCCGGGATCGAGAAGGTGCGGAAGTACATCGAAAGCCAGGAGAGGCACCACCGGAAGACGACGTTCCAGGACGAGTTCCGACTGTTCCTGCGGAAGCACGGGTTGGAACCCGATGAGGCGCACATGTGGGGGTGACGGTTGGGTACCAGGGGTTTCACCCCTGGCTACCGGCACCCACGCCTCCGGCGTGAAGAATCTCCCGCCCCATTTACGCCGGGTCTGGTCACCGCCGGTCTTCGCCGCGGAGCGGCGGTTGCCGGTAGCCAGGGGTGGAGGCGTTCCAGGGTTCCAGGGGTTCCGCGAGCTGCGCTCGCCTGTCACCCCTGGCGACCGGCAACCGCACCTCCGGTGCGAGGAATGCCATCCCATCACGCGAGCCGTGGTCGCCGGCGTTCTTCGCCGCGGAGCGGCGGGTGCCGGTAGCCAGGGGTGAAACCCCTGGAACTGAGGGGCGGCGGAGGCGTGTCCGTCGTCCCTCCGGGACTCGTTGGGGTGTTCGCGTGGGTTCCAGGTTGGCGGGTACCAGGGGTTTCACCCCTGGCGACCGGCAACCGCACCTCCGGTGCGAGGAATGCCATCCCATCACGCGAGCCGTGGTCGCCGCCGCTCTTCGCCGCGGAGCGGCGGCGGCCGGTAGCCAGGGGTGAAACCCCTGGAACTGAGGCGCGGCGGAGGCGTGTCCGTCGTCTCCCTGAGTCCCTACCGGTCCAGGGACAGACAGAGCCGCAAACCGACGAAGTCGATCCGGTACGTCGGCTCGTTCCTGATGCGGTCGGCGGCGCGGCAGTAGGCATTGACGATGCCCCACGACCCGCCGCGCAGCACGCGATACTTTTGTTCATTATCATACCAATCCTGGCACCATTCCCAGACGTTGCCGTGCAGGTCGAACAGGCCGAGCGCGTTCGGCTGGTACTCCCCGACTTTCGTCGTCCGCCCCAAGCCCGACTCGCTGAAGTTCGCCTGCTGCGGCGTCAGCGTGTTCGTCGGCGACTGGAAGTAAAAGTTCCACCCGCACAGGGCCTGCGTGGTGGCGGCCGCGCGGCAGGCGTACTCCCACTCGGCCTCGGTCGGCAGGCGGTACTTGTATCCGCTCTCCGTCGTCTTCTCGTTGAGCTTCTGGATGAACGTCTGGCAGTCGTTCCACGAGATCGATTCCACCGGGAACCGTTTCAGGTCGGCCTCGGAGATGTCGGCCACCTTCGCCGCCTGCGAGCCACCCTTTCGGAACGCGCTCGGGTTGTTGCCCATGATCGCCTCCCACTCGCCTTGCGTGACGGGGTAGACGCCCATGTAGAAGTCCTGGTCGATGGTCACTTGCGTATCGCCGCACTTGCCGTCCTGCCCGCCCATCCAGAAGGTGCCCTTTGGCACCAGGGCGAACTCCATCCCCAGCGCGTTGACGAGCCGCTTGCCGTCGCGGAAGGCGACCGCCCGTGAGTGCAGGTCGGCGTCCCGCATTCGCGGGTGGAAGATGCCTTCCAGGGTGGACACGGCGGCGGCCCACTCGCGGCGGTCGAGGTGCTTCTGGGCGGTCGCGTTCTTGGCGTCCGCGTCGGCGTACTTGGCGTCGAACTCGGCCGTCAGCCCCTTGTCCAGGTCGGCCTGGCTGACGACCACCGGTTCGGCGGTCAGCTTCTTCGGCAAGGACTTCAGCGCGTCGGCCAGTTCGCCGGCGTGCTGGAAGCGGTCGCGCTGATCGCTGGCGATGCTGCGGGCCAGCAGTTCGATGAGCGGGCGGCAGACGTGCTTCCGCTCCAGGACGTGGAACCAGTCCTTGTTCAGCGGGCGGTGAACGTCGCCGAGGATCATCTGGTACAGCATGACGCCGAGGGCGTGAACGTCGTCGGCGGCGTGCGGCTTCGCGCCGGCGAGCTGCTCGTCGGAGGCGTACATGGGCGTGCCGGCGCGGACGAACCCGCCGGTCGCGGTGCTGACGGTGACGCCGCCGACGGTGGCGATGCGGGCCTCGTCGATGGCCTGGCGGGCCTGCGTGTGGCTGATGCCGAAGTCGGTGATCTTGAGCGTCTGGTCCTTGCCGATCAGCACGTTCGCCGGCTTCATGTCGCGGTGGATGAGCGCGCGGGGCTTGTCGTCCAGGCGGATGCGGGTGTGACAGAAGGCGAGCGTGTCGGCCAGGGTGGTCAGATTCTGCACGCCGAGGGCGGCGCGGACGGCCACGTCGTTCGGCCACGACTGCACCAGCGTGCCGAGTTCGCCGCCCTCCACGTACTCGTACTGGAGCCACGGGGACTCGCCGTCCAGGTGGACCTCGAACAGTTGCACGATGTGGTCGCGGTTGCGCAGCTCGTTCTGCACCAGTTCGATGTTCTCCATCTCCAGTTCGAGCGACGCCTGCGAGACCGGATCGAGGCAGAACTTGAAGGCACGGAACGTCTTCGTCATCCGCTTGCTCTGGGCCTTCCAGACTTCGCCGAAGCCGCCGATGCCGAGCCGCTCGACGAGAACCCAGTTGGGTGCGGCCGGCGGGCTGTCGCCGACCTGGAACCGCGACAGCCGGGGCGGGATGAACGGAGCCAGGTCTTCGGCGCGGGTCAGGGTGAAGTCGTCGGGGACGGTGCGGCCGCTGCGGTCGTCCGGCCGGGCGAAGGTGGTGCGGATGCGGGCCGGCCACAGCTTCAGGTGTTCGGTCGCGGCCTTCTTCTCCTCCGCCGATTTGCCGGCCAGTTCCAGTTCGACGATCTCCTCGGCCTTCCGATCCCACTCCGCCTGTGGCAGGGCGGCGGCCTGCGCCAGCGCCTGTCGGATCACGGCGGGCTGCTGGGCGGCCGGCACCTTCTTGCGGAACAGGCCGAGGACGTTGTCGGCGAAGTCCAGCACCTTCCGCCCGCCCTGGGCGATGTCGCCGAGGTTGCGGACGACGCCGGCCGCCAACCCCAACGCGCCGACCACCGGGCCGAAGAATTCGAGCATGGGAACCGCCAGGGGCGAGTGGCATGAAGTTACGTCAGGTACTTCGCGGCTGGCCGGCACGGATTTTCGAGAACGGGGGGAATTCCGAACTTCCCCCTCACACCACCCCTTTGGTGCTGGGGATGCCGGCGGCGCGGGTGTTCGCCACCTGTAGCGACGAGACTGTCCAAGAGTACGACGCGGTGACGCTTTCGTGGCGGGTGTCGAACGCTACCCCAGCACCTCGATCACCAGGGGCGATATAGGCGGGGCGGAATCGGTCACGGTGAACGACCCTTCGAGCAACTCCGCCGCCCTCGGCAACCCCTTCCCGCCGCGGTGGTAAATCTCGAACACCGCGTCGCCCGCCGTCACCGCCTCGCCGGGCTTCTTGCGGACCATCACGCCGACGCCGTGGTCCACCGCGTCGTCGGCCCGCAGTCGGCCCGCGCCGAGCGTCATCGCCGCGACGCCGACCGCCTCGGCGTTCATGTCGCCGACGAACCCGGCCGACTTCGCGGCCACCGTCGCGCGATCCGGGGCGAGGGGCAGGAGCGAGTAATCATCCACGACATCGGCGTTCCCGCCTTGCTGTCGAACCATCTCGCGGAACGTTTCTAGTGCCGTGCCGTCGTGGATCGCATTCGCTGCCGCGTTCAGGTGATCCGCAATACCGGCCAACGCCCCCATCGTCGTCGCCTGCTCCACGCACAGCACAAGTAGGTCATCCGGGCCATTCCCCTTCAGCGTCTCAATCGCCTCGATCACTTCCAGGCTGTTCCCGACCGCGCGGCCGAGGGGGGCGTCCATCGCGGTGATCATCGTCACCACCGTCAGCCCGTTGGCGGTGCCGACGCGCTGGATGGACTCGGCCAGCGCGCGGGCGTCCGGCAGCGTCTTCATGAACGCGCCGCGGCCGCACTTCACGTCCATCACCAGCCCGGAAATGCCCTCGGCCAGCTTCTTGGACAGGATGCTGGCGGTGATGAGCGGGATGCTCTCGACGGTGCCGGTCACGTCGCGGAGGGCGTACAACTTCTTGTCTGCCGGCGCGACCTCGGCCGTCTGGCCGATCATCGCGCAGCCGACCGTCCGCAGGGCGGCGCGGAACTCGTCTTCGCTCAAGTTCACGCGGAAGCCGGGGATCGCTTCGAGCTTGTCGAGCGTGCCGCCGGTGTGCCCCAGCCCGCGGCCGGACATCATCGGCACCGTCACCCCGCACGCCGCCGCCAGCGGGGCCAGCACCAGGGACACCTTGTCGCCGACGCCGCCGGTGCTGTGCTTGTCCACCTTCGCGCCGGGGATGTCGGACAGGTCCAGCACCGTGCCGGAGTCGGCCATCTGGCGGGTGAGGGTGGCGGTCTCGTCCACCGTCATGCCGTTCAGGAAGATCGCCATCAGCAGCGCGGAGAGCTGGTAGTCCGGCCACTCGCCGTGCGCGGCGGCCCGGACGAACGCGGCGATCTGCCCGGCGGACAACTCGCGGCCGTCCCGCTTCGCCCGGATGATCTCGACGGCGGTCATGACGGCGACTCGCGAAGTGAGGAGGAGGGGATTCCGGTGCGGCGCGCCGACACCCGTCGCCGAGTCACGTCGCGCCCAGCAGCTCGCCCAGCAGGTTCGACTGCGGGTAGCTGTGGCCGAGGTGCTGGCGGAAGCCCTCGGCGTAGGGCACGCCGGCGGCCTTGCCCCGGCTCGCGGACCAGTCCGTCATCGACCGCACCAGGTTGTCCACGCCGTGGTGCTTGCGGAGCCACGCCCGCTGGCTCTCGTGCGCCTCCAGCATCGTCGCCTTGGCGGCGACGACCGTCGAGATGTCGATGGCGAACGCCGCCGCGACCGGCCGGCCGAAGATGTCCTTCCCCTCCAGCGGGTCGCAGTAGAACAGGTGCGGGATGGCGTCCAGCGGCGGGTGCGGCTCGGCGTGGCCGGGGCGGTGCAGGAAGTTGCGGATCGGGGCGGCGAAGGTGGCGGCGCGGACCAGGACGCTCGTCTGCTCGTGGTCGAGGTGGTAGTCGTCCGGGCTGTGGGTCAGGACGACGTTCGGCCGGACGGCGTCGAGCAACCGCGCGACGGCGTCCAGTTGCTCGTCGCAGAACTTCACCCGCAGGTCGAGGACGCCGACGCAGTGGTAGGCGAAGCCGACCGCGTCGCAGGCGGCCTTGCCCTCGGCCCGGCGGACGGCGGCGATCTCGTCCGGGCCGCGGTCGGCGGACCCGCAGTCGCCGGCCGTCATGGTGGCGACGTGGACCGCCCACCCCCGCTCGCGGTGCAGCCGGAGGAGGGTGCCGGCGCACAGGAACTCGGCGTCGTCCGGGTGGGCCAGGACGGCCAGGATGGTGTCGGGCATGGGGTCACTGACCGGGGCCGCTGGGCATTCGCTGCGGCGGGGGGCCACCCGGCGGGTCGGCCGGCGGGCCGTCCGACCCGGCCGGCGGGCGGAGGAAGCCGAGGGACATCAGTTTGCCCTGGCGGATGTCCGACCGCACCCACGACTTCCGCTCGACCTGGTCCTTGTCGGCGAACCGCTTCAGGTAGGCGTACTGCGCGGGGTCGGCCACCTGCTTCCGCGCCTCCGCCTCGACCACCCCGGCCCGCATCCGCATCCGCACGGCGATCTCCGTCACCGCCAGCTCCTCGGCGACGCCCTGGAGCAGCACCTTGCGGGCGAAGGCGTCGAACGGGTCCGGGACGGCCGGGGCCGCCGGCTTGACGAAGGCCACCGCCGCCTGGACGGCCGTCAGGGCGGCGTCCACCTCGCGGAGGACGGCCGGGTCGTCCTTGTACTGGTCGGTCAGCTTCTGTTCCAGGTCGAACGAGAACTCGTGGACCGTATCGCTGCGGTCGCCGCGGTGGTAGCGCTGCGCCCGCGGGTCGTCGAGCGCCCGCCGCCACTCGGCGATGGCGGCGGCGTACTCGCCGGGGGCCAGGCCGCCGACGGCCCGCACCGCCTCGGCCGCCAGAAGCCGCTTGCGGGCGTCCACCATCTCCCGCGTCGATTCCGCCCGCGCTTCGTCCTGGAACCGCTGGTAATTGGTCACCTGGAGGTTCTGCGGCAAGTAGTCCTTCGCCTTGCGGAGCCGCAGGTCGTCGGCGGTCAACCGCTCGGCCTGTTCGGGCGTCAGTTCGATCGGCAGCTGGCTGCCGGGGGGGAACTCGGCCAGCGTCTTGCTGTAGGCGGCGTCCATCGCCTTCTGCGTCTCGACCGACGGGTTCAGGCCGTTGTCGCGGCCGAAGGCGGACCACCGCCGCTCGGCCTCCTCCCACTCCGTCAGGGAGTCGCGCTGCGCCTTCAGCAGCGCCGGCCGGTCCTTGAACCACGGCTCGCCGCTGCGTCCGGCGTCCGGATCCCACGTCGTGTCGGCGTCGTACCAGCCCTCCTTCTGGAGCCGCTCGGCCAGGTACGACTGCGCCCGCGCCGGGTAGTACCGGAAGATGATCAGGGCCGGGTACTGGGGCATGCGGTACTTGTACTCGGCGTCGGGGTCGGCGGGGTCGAAGTCGGCCGGCCGGCGGGGGGCGGCGGCGGCCAGCTTGTCGGCCGGCGGCGGCGGCACCACCTGCTGCGCGTACTGGAACCAGGCGCGGGCGGCCAGCAGGGCGTCGAACCGGTCGTATCGATCCGCGAGGTCCGGGTGGCCGGGGTGGTACTCCTTGTCCCCGTCGAACGCCGGCGGCAGGGTGGGGAACTGGGCGTCGTCCGCCTTCGCCCGGCCGGCCTTGTCCCACCGCGTCGGCAGGTCGGTGTTGGCGGCCAGGAAGTCGGCCACCTCCAGCGGGGTGGCGGCGATGGTGTCGGTCACGTCCTTGCCCAGGGTGGGGTTCGGCCGCGGCGTCTTCAGCCGCCGCACCAGCTGCGGGTTCTCCTCGCAGAACTGGCGGAACTTGTCGGCGCCGATGGCCCCCGCGTTCTGCGTCAGGATGCGTGAAGGCGACCGGTCGTCCGGCCGCATCACCGACAGCGCCATCAGGCACCGCAGGGTGGTCACCTTGTCCGACACGGTGAACTTGTTCTGGTAGAAGAAGCCGATGTCGCGGCGGAGGTCGGGGGAGCCGACGAAGAACGGCTTGTCCATGCCCGGCCGCCGCACCACCTTGGTGTTCAGCTTGTCGCCTTCGCTCAGCAGTTCGATGCCGCGGGCGATGAAGAAGAACGTGTCGCCCAGCTTCTCGTTCTCGACGGACACGTTGTACGAGATGTTCCACCCCTGGTACAGCCACGGGGTGATGAAGTTCGGCTGGAGGCGGGTGACCAGGCGGGCGTACAGCTCGAAGTCGTGCCACTCGCCCCGCTTCTGCTTCTCGATGGCCGACGACCACAGGACGGTGACGACCACCCCGCGGAACCCGACTAGGCTGACGCGGGCGGCCGACCCGGCGATCTCCGGGTCGCCCATGTCCAGTTCGGACAGCTCCAGGTTGCCGGCCTGCCGGGTGATGGGCAGGCGGGCGACGCGGTCCAGCGCCCGCTCGAACCCGCCGCGGTACGGGACGTTCAGCTTCTCGCACGCCTGGCGGATGAAGTCGCCGGCGTCCGGGTCCAGCTTGAGCCGGCGGGCGGCCTCGGCGCGGAAGTCGGGCGAGCGGGTACTCAGCGTGAGCCGGCGGGCCACCTCCTCGGTCGGGTCGATGGCGTTCGGGTCGCCGAACGGCAGGCTCAGCCCGCCCCGCCAGAACATGCTCAGGGTGAACAGGCCGACGATCAGGCCGAGGTACGCCAGTTTGCGGGTGCGGGCCGCCCGTTGCAGGTCGTTCACGAGGAGAGCCTCCGAGTAGTCTTGGCGAGCGGGGGGCGTCAGCTCCCTGTTTCTTCCGTCACTGCGACAACAGGGGGCTGACGCCCCCCGCTCGCCCGAAACCGCCCACTCACGCCGCCACTTCGCGGGAGCGGATCAGGTAGAAGCCGAGGATCAGCCACGGCAGCAGGTAGCCGGCCATGACGATCAGGTTCATGGCCAGGTTCTCGAACGACACGTTGAACCCCTCGGCCAGGAACGGCGTCCAGTCGTAGGCGTACACGTCGGGGAACAGGTTCACCACCCGGCGGATGAGCCACGAGAAGCCGCCGTCGGCCAGGTCCGCCGCCTTGATCCCGGCCGTCCCCTCGTCCGGCGCGGTCGGCAGCTTGGCCTGCGTCAACTGGCTGAGCGCCCGCACCGGCCCGCCGCCCGAACTCTTGCCCAGCGCCAGTTCGGTGATGTACTGGCCGAAGTACCCGGCCGCGAACAGGAACCCGGCGGCCAGGAAGGCGACCACCCCGGTCAGGTAGGTGCTGCACACCACCGCCAGCCCGATCAGGACGACCAGCCGGCACCACAGGCCGACCGCCGCCTTGAAGAAGTTCTGCCCGAACGACTGCTCCGCTTCCAGCAGGTACAGGTCGCCCTCGGCCATGCCCAGCATCTGCGAGCTGGTCTCGCACTTGACGTACGCCAGCAACTGCTGCGGCGGCGGGACGGGCAGCTCCTTGCCGGTGGCCGGGTCGGTCGTCGGGGCCAGCCGGTTCCCCTGCTTGTCCTGGGTGGCGACGGCGTTGGCGAACAGGCCGGCCGGCACCTGCACCGTCGCCGGGTGGTAGTCGAACACTTCCTTACTGACGACCTCGTAGAAGCCGAACTCCTCGGCCAGTTCGTTCGCCACCTCCCAGTCGGCCGTCCCCGGCACGGTGTCGCGGTTGCTCAGGATCGCCTTCGCGTTCGGGATGGCGTCCCGCGTCCCGAACTTCCGCTGGCCCGGCTCCCGCTTCTGGTCGGCGGCGAACAGCAGGTCCTTCGCCCGCTCCTCGTACCGCTTCTCCTGCGCGGGGTCGGCCCACTGCCAGGTGCCGTTCTTCAGCACCGGCGGCGTCTGCGGGCACCGCCACGTCGTCAGCCGGATGTTCACGTCCACCCCGCGGTTCTCCACCCCTTTCGTCATGCGGTAGATGTCGAACGTGAACTCGACCGGCACGGCCGACCCGCTCGCCGCCGCCAGCGACGACGGCAGCCGGCCGAACGTCCAGACGGCCCGCTGCGAGCTGGTCGGGTGGCCGGCGATGTACTTGCGGTAGTTGAACTCGCGGCCGACGTCCGTCCCCTGGATGTTGTCGCCGAGGCGGGAGGCGAACCGCAGCGACCCGCGGATCGGCACGCGGGCCTTGAACGTCTCCTCCTTGGCCTTCGGCGAGATGTTCGACGCCTCGATGAGCAGCCAGCTGCCGGCCGTCATGACGACCAGGGCGACGGTGGCCAGCGACACGTACCCCACGAACCGACCGAGCACCACGTCGAACGGCTGCACCGGCTTGGTCAGCACCGTGTAGATGTTCTGGTTCTTCACGTCGTTCGGGATGGCGAACGAGGCCAGGGCGGCGGCCATCAGCAGCAGCACCACCTGCGTCAGCCACGTCGTCATGCCGACCGTCAGGCGGAGTTCGTCCTCGGCCTTGAACGGCAGGAACCAGGTGATCGGGAACAGGGCCGGCAGCAGCAGCACCAGCAGCGCCAGGAACACCTTGCTGCGGATCACGTCGAGGACCGACAGCTTGGCCACGGCGAACACCGCGCCGAGGCGGTCCCACAGGCGGCAGCGGTACACCGCCCACCCGGTCGAGAGGATGAGCGCCGCCACCGCCCCGACGCCGACCCACTCCCGCGCCGCCGGCACCGCCCGCAGCGCGGCCCACGCGGCCACCCCGATGCCCGCCCACAGCAGCAGCAGCAGGGCGAACGTCCCGCCCAGGCTCGGCGTGCCGACCGGCGCGCGGCCCGTCGAACCCGCCCGCCGCACCAGGTTCCCCATCGCCGCGAAGAACGGCGCGCCGATGCCGAGGATGGCGAAGAACCCGGCGACGGACAGTGCGACCGACTGCCAGCGGATGGACAGACTGAACAGCCAGGAGAAGAACAGACCCCAGGAGAACGGCTGTGTCTCCTGAATACTGAACGTCGGCGGGGTGTACTTGTTGTACCCGTTCGGGTCGAAAGACTGCATCTTGGCGAGGGCTTCGACATCGACGCCCCGGCCGGTCAGCAGCAGCGCCCCGTACACCGCGTAGCCCAGCATCGCCAGCGCGAAGCAGAGGATCATGAGGGCGGAGAGTGGGAATCGCTGATCCCGTTCGGGGATGGACTTCCTGCCTGCGGCCACACCCGCCGCCACGGTGGTTACGCTCGCCACGGCTGTAACGCCTCCGGTCACGAAGGCGACAGTTAATTGCCGTCCGGTCAGTTCGACACCCCTGCGGCCCATGAACACGTACAGGATGTACAGCGCCAGGCCGACGAAGGCGAACCCGCCGGCGTCCATCAGCCACGCCTGTGCCAGCCCCGGCAGGTCGGCGAAGGTGAACGGGTCGCGATCGACGATGAGCAGGCCGAACAGCGGCGTCAGGTCGGGCATGGCGGGTGGTCCGGGTGAGGCGTTCTTGCGAGCCGCGACCGCGAGGGAGCGGCATTCTTGGTCCGAGCCGGAAGCGTGAGCGACGGTTCTTCCCAAAGCCCGTCGCTCACGCTTCCGGCTCGGATCGACCAGACGGAGGCCGCTCCCTCGCGGTCGCGGCTCGCCAAGTCACTTCGCGGCGGTCTCGGCGGGCGGCAGGTAGCGGCGGCCGGGGCGGGCCTTGGACTCCTCGATGATCCGCAGGAACAGGTCTTCCAGCGTCGTCGTCGGGTGGCCGAACGCTTCCAGTTTGCCGCCGTGCTTCTCGATGACGGCCGTCAGTTCCCGCCGGAGGGTGTCGTTCATCTGGAGGCCGCTGGCCTGGATCTGCACCCGCTTCTGGTCCTCCACCAGCTTCGCCACCGCCCCCTGCTCTTGCAGGTCACCGTTGTACAGGATGGCGATGCGGTCGCACACGTCCTGCACGTCGTCCAGCCGGTGGCTGCACATCAGGATCGTCTTGCCCTTCTTCTTCAGGTCGAGGATGAGGTCTTTCATCCACCGCGTGCCGAGCGGGTCGAGGCCGGACGTGGGTTCGTCCAGGATGATCAGGTCCGGGTCGTTGATGAGCGCCTGCGCCAGCCCGATCCGCTGCCGCATCCCTTTGGAATACTCGCGGAGGATGCGCTTCTTGTCGGCGTTCAGGCCGACCACATCGATCAGTTCGGCGGCCCGCGTGCGGCGGACTTCCGGCGGGATGTCGAACAGCCGGCCGTAGAAGTCGAGGGTCTCCTCAGCGTTCAAGAACCGGTACAGGTAGGACTCTTCCGGCAGGTAGCCGATCCGCTCGTTCTTCTCGACTTTGGCGGCCGGCTCGCCGAACACGAACCCCTCGCCGGACGACGGGAACAGCAGGCCCAGCAGCAGCTTGATGGTGGTCGTCTTGCCGGACCCGTTCGGCCCGAGCAGGCCGAAGATCTCGCCCTTGTGGATGGTCAGGTCGAGGGCGTTCAGGGCAGTCTTCTTCTTGCGGCCCCAGAAGTCGCGGTACACCTTGGTCAGGTTCCGCGTTTCGACAGCGAATTCGGGCATGAGGGCGGCTCCGGGCGCGAGTCCGGGTCTTTGGGGACGGCGGGGACGAACTGGTATACGCCCCGCCCGCCCGGCGGGTTCGGTCGGCGTGGCGTCCTGTCAGGACGGGGGGGCGGTTCGCGTCGCGTCGGCGAGGAGTCGCCGCGCCCGCCGCACCGCGGGGCGGAGCAGCAGCGCGCCGACCAGGACGATCGGCAGCCACGGGCCGACGGCCGCGAGGAAGTACACCACCGCCTTGCCGGCGTCCTCCATCGCCCCCACCGACTGCCAGAACGACCGCGCGATGCGGCCGCCGAACGACGGGCTGGTCGGCGGGACGTAATCCTTGGTCTCGCTCAGCAGCACCGTGACGGTGGAGTACGTCACCTTCGCCGACAGGAACCGCTGCCGCCCCTCGGCCTTCTCGATCTGCTCGCGGTTGCGGGTCAGTTGCTCGCGCACCTTCAGCAGGTCGTCCAGCTTGCCGGCCTCCTTCTTCAGCAGCTCCTTCAGTGCCTCCTCCTCGCCTTTCAACACCTTGACGCGGGCGTCCAGGTCGTAGAACTCCTCGGTCACGTCCTCGGACTTGGACGAGTTGCGGGTGACTTCGCCGAGCTTGGCCAGGGCCTCGCGGAGCGCCTCGAACTTGTCGGCCGGGACGCGGACGGTGAAGCTGGCCGAGCGGCGGGAGCCGGCCGACCCGCTCACGTCCGACCCGGAGATGTAGGCGTCGAACTGCTTGGCGGCGGCCCGGACTTGCTCGGCGGCCGCGTCCACGTCCGGCACGACGAGGGCCACCGTGCCCTCGTAGATGATCTTCCGCTCCAGGGCCTTCATCGGCGGGGCTTGCGCGCCGGCGGCTTTGGCACCCGGCTCCGCGCCGTCCCGCATCGCCGACTTCTTGGAGTCGCCGCCGCACCCGGCGAACAGCACCGCCGCCGTCACCCCGGCCACCAAATACAGGCGTCGCATCGTCGGTCCTCCGCGAGGTTCGGACGCCGGTACGATCCGCGGCGGACGGGAATATTCCCCGCAGGGAGCGGGGCCGAGGCCCGGTCGCAACAATTGCCGCGCCGTCACGCCCGCACGGCGAGGGCGGTGGCGGTGGCGAACAGCCGCGAGTAGCTGAACGTGACCAGCACGCGGCTGACGCCCAGCGCCGCCATGCGGTCGGCCGTCGGCCCGGTCACCTCCACCGTCGGCTCGATGGCGCGCGGGCACAGCACTTCCACGTCCCGCCAGTCCACCCCCTTCCGCCACTTGCTGCCGAGGGCGCGGAACACCGCCTCCTTGGTCGCCCACAGGGCGGCGTAGAACTCGGTGCAGTGGGTGCGGTCGCGGCAGTACGCCGCCTCGCGGTCGGTGTACACGCTGCGGACGAACTTGTCGGCGTGCGCTTCGAGCAGCTTCCGCACGCGGGGGCAGTCCAGCACGTGGGTGCCGAGGCCGAGGATGTCCATGACGGGGGCGAACCGGGGAGAGAGTGGGCGTTACAATCCATTGTGGTGCGCCCCCGGCGATTGGGCAAACCCACTCCCTAAACTGATTCCGTCCCCCACTCGGAGTTGCCCGCCCATGCCCGCCATCGACGACGCCCCGCCGTGGTACCGGGACGGCCTGCGGTTCACCTGCACCCAGTGCGGCCAGTGCTGCACCGGCGCGCCGGGGTTCGTGTGGGTGACGGACGAGGAGATCGACGAGCTGGCCGCCGCGCGGGGGATGAAGCGATCCGAGTTCGTCGCCGTCCACACCTACAAGACGCACGGCAAGGTGTCGCTCCGCGAGCGGAACAACGGCGACTGCGTCTTCTACGACGCGGCCCGGGGCTGCACGGTGTACGCCGTGCGGCCGACGCAGTGCCGGACGTGGCCGTTCTGGGACAGCAACCTGACCACCCCGGAGCGGTGGGCGGAGACGGAAGCGATCTGCCCCGGCTCCGGCGACGGCGACCTGATCCCGGTCGAGGACATCACCCGCCGGCTGAAGGCGATCAAGATGTGAGGCAGGTACGTCGAACCGTTCAAAACGAGGGACGCGG
>JAYTTN010000392.1:0-1559 GCA_043745295.1 Fimbriiglobus sp.
TCCGGGTGAGGGGTCTCGTCCTTCCTTTACTAGGAAAAGAGGCAGACCCCTCACCCGGAACGCTTCGCGCTCCGACCTCTCCCCTGAAAACAGGGGAGACGTTCACCAGAGGCTCCGCCAACGTTACGGATCACCGCGATCCGGTATGAAACCTCGGAAGCCCACCCGAATGCTGTCCCGCCGTACCGTCCTTCGCGCCGCCGGGGCCGCCGTCGCCCTGCCGTTCCTCGACGCCATGCTGCCGCGGCTACGGGCCGCGCCGTCCACCTTCAAACCGTGGGACAAGTCGCCGTCACCGCTCACGCCGCGGTTGATCTGCTGTTACGTCCCCAACGGCGTGAACATTCTCGAGTGGGTGCCGAAGGACGCCGGCGAGAAGTACGCGCTGTCTCCAACGCTGGACGCGCTGAAGGTCCACCGCGACGACTTCGCCGTCCTGTCCGGACTCGGCCACCCGGCGTCGCAGGGCGGGCACAGCGGCGCGGACACTTGGCTGACCGCCGCGAACCTGAAAGCCACGCCCGGCGCGGACTACACCAACTCGCAGTCCATCGACCAAGTCATCGCCGGCGTCCTCGGCCAGAAGACGCGGTTCGACTCGCTGCAGCTCGGCGACCAGTCCGGCACCGGCGGCGCGGGGCACAGTCACACGTTGTCCTTCGACATCAACGGCACCCCGCTGCCGTCCGAGAACTCGCCCCGCCGCCTGTTCGAGCGGCTGTTTGTACCCGACACCGCCGGCGACCGCGCGGCGATGCTGAAGCGGTACGCCGAGAAGAGGTCGATCCTCGACGACTTGGCCGGCGAAGCCGCGAAGCTGAACCGGTCGCTCGGCAAGGCCGACCAGAAGAAGCTGACCGAGTACCTGGGCAGCATCCGCGCGACCGAGAAGCAGGTCGAGCGGATGAAAAGCTGGGTGGACGTGCCGAAGCCGAAGGTGGCCGACACCGGGCTGCAACTGGCCAGCAAGCCGGGCGACGGGCACGACCGCCCGATGTGGCTCGATGTCATGCTCGAACTCAGCTACCTGGCGTTCGTCACGGATACCACGCGAGTGATTTCCTTCGAGTGGAGCCGCGAGGCGGGCGGGTACGGCGGCGGCGGCGAGAACCACCACGAGTTGTCGCACCACGGCGGCGACGCCGGGATGCTCGAGAAGCTGGCCGAGATCGATCGCTTCCACCTGTCGCGGCTGGCCCGCTTCATGACGCTGCTGAAATCGACCGCCGAGGGCGACTCGCACATGCTCGACCGCACGGTGCTGCTGTACGGGTCGGGCATGAACAGCGGGGCCGGCGGGGAACACTCGCCGAAGAACCTGCCGCTACTGGTGGCGGGCGGGAAGAAGCTCGGCCTGAAACTCGGCCGGCACCTGTCTCACAACCCGGACAAGCACCCGCCGCTGTCGAACGTGCTGCTGACGGTGGCCCAGAAGATGGGCGTTGAAACGGCTAAGTTCGCGGATGCGACCGGCACGCTCACGGGGTTGGTGTGAGACCCGCCACAAGCGTCGTCGCCGCGAGCCTGCGAGCGGTTCGCGCGAACCGCTCGCAGGCTCG
>JAYTTN010000393.1:0-1558 GCA_043745295.1 Fimbriiglobus sp.
CACGCTTCCGGCTCGGGCTGGACCGTCGCTCACGCTTCCGGCTCGGGCAGGACCGTCGCTCACGCTTCCGGCTCGGACGGCACGCCGCAGCAGGAACCGCAGTTCCATCGGGTGGGGGAACTTGGGCGCGAACCCGAACCCGCCGTTGGTGAAGTCGAAGTGCCGCTTCAGCACCGCCGCCGCGTTCGCCAGCAGGTCCGGTGACAGCGGCTTGTCATCGGGCTGGGTGGCCGCCATGCCGGCCAGGTGCGCGGCCACCTGCGACCCGACCTCGGCCAGCTCCGCCGGCTTGGTCTCCCAGGCGCTGGCGATAGCCGTCAGTAGCCGGGGGAAGCCGGGCCGGCCGTAGTTGTCGGCCGGCGGGTAGTAGGTGCCGGCGTAGAACGGCGTGCGGTCGGGGGTCAGGAACACGCTCAGCGGCCAGCCGCCGCCCTCGCCCTTGTTCAGCAGGTGGTGGGCGGTCATGTAAATCTGGTCCAGGTCCGGCCGCTCCTCGCGGTCCACCTTGATGCAGACGAAATGGGCGTTCATGATCGCGGCGGTGGCCTCGCTCTCGAAGCTCTCGTGCTCCATGACGTGGCACCAGTGGCACGCCGAGTAGCCGACGCTGAGGAAGATCGGCCGGTTCAGCTCCCGCGCGCGGGCCAGCGCCTCCGGCCCCCACGGGAACCAGTCCACCGGGTTGTTCGCGTGCTGGCGGAGGTACAGGGACGACTCGCGGGCGAGGCGGTTCGGGGCGGACATGGTGCGGACGGCTCGGAGGGACGGACCCGCGCCCATGATAGGCGGCGTGCGGGGGTCGGAGGGTACGGGCCAATCACGCCCGCTGCGGGTCGGCGGCCGCCGCCACCCGCTCGGCCGGGAACAGCGTGCGGCTGAGGACGGCGTGCGCGGCGAACAGGGTGGCCGAGAAGACCAGGTCGCCGGCTAGCGTCCCCTTGTGGAACGGCACGCCGTCGGCGAGCGCCAGCATCAGGCCGGCGAAGTCGTGGGCGCGACCGTTCGCGGCCCCCAGCCACGCCTCGAAGTTCGTGATGAGGAAGAACGGCACCCCGGCCAGGGCCGCCACGCCGACCACCGCCAGCGGGTGTTCGGTCTTCCGCAGCAGCAGCCCGAACAGCGGGTAGACGGCGAACGCGACGTAGAGAATGCCCATCGGCCGGTATTCCGCTTGCAGGTCGTGCCCGATGAAGTTGAACAGGTCGAACGCCAGCTTCGAGCCGAGCGCGACGGCGAGGGCGGGCAGCAGTCCGGCGCGGGCACCGAGGAACAGGCCGATGGCCCCGTAGGCGGCGAAGTTCCACGGCCGGTACGTGTCGGGGATGTACGAGGTCAGCACCGTCAGGACGCCGAACAGCACGCCGAGCGCCAGGGTCATCGGGCGGAACCAGATCGAACGGGGGGCGGACATCGGCGGAGCCTCGGTCGGGACACGCGATTTTCAGAACTGATAGTAGTAGCGGGACGCCGACCGGTCGCAAGGCGGGTAAAATGCCGCCAGGAGCGGAGCGAATGGGAGGAAGCGGACTTCTTGGCGAGCGGGGGGTGTAAGCCCCCT
>JAYTTN010000394.1:0-5656 GCA_043745295.1 Fimbriiglobus sp.
GATCCCGACACCTACCCCTGACAGCCCCCGGCCCCTCTCCCCAGGTGTCGCGCACCGCACACCGACCGAGGGAGAGGGGCCGGGGGTGAGGGCCGAACCACCACCGCCCGAATCCGCTGCCGCACCCTGCCGCGCCACTTGCGGTTGACGGCCCTGCGGCCGGCGGGCTAGATTCTGCCACCCACCGGTTCCACCGGGGTCCACGGAAGGACCGCCGAATGACCCCGCGCACGCTCCCCGACCTGTTCCCCGACGCGACCGCCGAGGTCGCCGTCGAGTGGGACGACGCGCCGTGTCCGCTGTGCGGCCGGCACGACGAGGAGCCGCGGTTCGAGGCCGCCGACCCGACCCCCGAAGTGGACCAGCCGGGCCTGCGGTTCCTCGTCGTCCGCTGCCGGCTGTGCGGGCTGACGTACACCAACCCCCGCCCGTCCGCCGACACCATCGACCGCTTCTACCCGGCCGACTACCAGCCGCACCGCCGGCCGTCGAAGGCCAGCATCGCCCGCCGCGCGCGGCCGTGGGCGGAGCGGCTGTTCGGCCGCCCGTGCCGGGAGCGGCGGGGCGTGCTGCCGTGGCCGGGCGTCGGCCGGCTGCTGGACTTCGGCTGCGGCGGCGGCAGTTACCTGAAGCGGATGGCCGCCCTCGGCTGGCGCGTCACCGGCATGGACTCGTCGGTCGAAATGGCGGACCGGGTGCGGGACGAACTCGGCCTGACCGCCATCGCCGGCACGCTGCCCCACCGCGACTTGCGGCCGTGTTCGTTCGACGTGGTGACGCTGTGGCACTCGCTGGAACACGTCCACGACCCGCTCGCCACCCTGCGCGAAGTGTACCGCCTGCTGGTGCCGGGGGGGAAGGTGGTGATCGCCTGCCCGAACATCGACAGTTGGGCGTTCCGCCGGTTCGGGGCGAGCTGGTTCGGCCTGGACCTGCCCCGCCACCTGACGCACTTCACGCCGGCCACGCTGGGCCACATGCTGCACGCCGCCGGGCTGCGGCTCGACTCCGTGCGGGGCATCCGGCACACCGACTGGCTGCGGAGCAGCGCCCGCCGGTCGGCCGCCTCGCGCCGCGGCTCGACGACCGACCACCTGCTGACGTGGAAGCCGGCCGCCAAGTTCGCCGGGTGGGTGGCGTACCTGATGGGCGGCAGCGACTGCCTGCTCGCCGTCGCCGAACGACCGGGGTGAGGCGTCACTTCTCCGTCACCGACTGGCCGTCGGCCAGCTCGCCGAGCTTGCCGCCGACCACCTTTTCGGTGCCGGTCCACGGCGTCCAATCGCCGCCGGTGAAGCCCGCCCGCCGACGGTTCAACACCTCGATGACGCCGGCCTGGGCGTGGCCCACTTGCACCCGCGTCTTCACCGCCTTGCCGTCCTCGACGAGGTAGCAGTAGGCCGTCTCGTCGGCGAACAGCACCGCCGCCGCCGGCACCGTGAGCGCGTCCGTCGTCGTCGCCGCGATCTTCACCGTGACGTAAAAGCCGGGCCGCAGCACGGCGTCCGGGTTCGGCAGGTCGATCTCGACTTTCAGCGTCCGCGACTCGCCGTTCAGCACGCGGGCGGTGCGGGTGACGGCGGCGGCGAACTCGCGGTTCTTCAGCGCCGGCACCCGCACCACGCACGCCGCCCCGACGGTCGCTACCCCCGCCGACGCCTCCGGCACCTCGACGAACACGCGCACGGTGTCCAGCCGGGCGACGGTGAACAGCGCGTCCATCTTGCTGGCGTTCGGCTGGAGCAGGTGCCCGGTGTGGACGGCGCGGGCCGTCACCACGCCGGCGTAGGGGGCGCGAACCTGAGTGTACTTCAGCAACTCCGCTAGCCGGTTGACCTCGGCGTCGGCGACCGCCCGCTTCGCCGCCGCCGCCGCCACGTCCGCCTCGGCCCGCGCCTTCCGCGAAGTCGCCTCGCGCGCCAGCGCTTGGGCCGAAGTCACCTTCGCCTCCCCTTCCCGCTTCGCCGCCCGCGCGGATTGCACCTGCTTGATCGCCTCGTCGCCAATCTGCGCCTCGACGATGCGGCCGGACACCAACCCTTGCACCCGCTTCAGTTCCGAGTCCCACCGGTCGGTGTCGGCGTCCAGTCGGACCAGCCCCGCCTTCGCCTCGGCCGTCATCGCGTCGGCCGAAGCCACCCGCGCGGCCGCCTCGTCCACCGCCCGTTCCGCCTGCGTCACCTCCGCCTTCGCCAGCGCCACCGTCGCCTCCTTCTGCTTCTTCTCCTGGGCCAGCTCCGGGATCGACACCTCGGCCAGCACCTGCCCGGCGGTCACGGCGTCGCCGAGATCGACGTTCACCGCCGTCACGTACCCCGACAGTTTGGCGACGACCGGCGTCACCTCGAACGGGTGGACGGTGCCCGGCTGATCGACGGTCCAGGTCAGCGTCTGCCGCCTCGGGGTGACGACCGCCACGCCGACGGCCGCGTCACCCGTCGGCGGCGCGGCGAGGGCCGGCTTCGGGGCCGGCTCCGGGCCGCCGCAGCCGGCCACCAGCAGGACGACCAACAGGGGCGCGACGCGAGTCATCGGCGGAGCCTCGGAGGGGGTGTTCGCGGCGTCCTCCTGACGGTGGCGGTTGTCACTTCGCGTCCAGGTCCACCTGCGCGGCGGTCAGGATGTCGCCGCTGGCGTCGTCCTGGATGAAGGCGATCACCTTCAGGTTCTTCAGCGCCAGCGGGCGGGCCGGGGTGGGGAACGGGGCGAAGTCCTCGGCGAACTTGTCCAGGTACTTCCCCAGTCCGCCGCGCACGTCGTCCACGTTCACCGCGACCGTCTGGTCCAGCGCCTTCTTGGGCAGCGGGAAGCCGGTCGCGCCGCCGGGCATCGCCCGCACCACGTTCTGATGGAACCGCGCGCCGTTGCCGCCGACGTACCGCACCAGCGGCTCGACGACGGCGAACCGCAGCATCACCTTCTCGCCCGGCTTGTCCAGGTCGCTCACCGCCGCCTTCACCACCAGCCCCTTGTCGCCCCTGGTCACGGTCAGGGCCAGCTTCGCCTTCGCCGGCTCCTCCAGCCCCTTCTCGACGGCCGCGCGGAGGTCGGTGTACTTCTCCTTCGCCACCGCCAGCGCCCCGCCGCCCTTGATCGTCTCCTTGCCGTTGACGAGCAGCCGCGGGGCGCTGATCTTCTCGCCGAAGGCGACGGCCGCCCGGCCCATCGTGTCCTCGTTCGTCAGCGGGTCCGGCCCCGGCACGTGGAGGTGGTATTGCAGGCAGACCACGTCGGCCGGCTTGTACGTCTTCAGCAGGGCGTCGAACGCCGCGTCCGCCGCCACGCACGGCGGGCACTCGGCCCCGGTGAACACCTCCACCACCGCCACCCGGTCGGACTTCGCCGTCCGCCCGGCGAACGCCGGCGTCTCGAACGCGACCGTCTCCTTGGCGTAGGCGGCCAGATCCTGCGCCTCCAGCTTGGCCAGGTCGGCCTCGTACTTCTTGGCGTCGGCCGCCTTGCCCGCCTTGGTCAGCACCCGCGCCACCGTGTCCAGCACGGCCATTTGCAGCGCCACCGGGGTGTCGTCGGTCAGCATCCGCTCGGCGCGGCGGGCCTGCGCGACGGCCACGTCGCCCAGCCCCTCCTGCCCGACCAGCGTGTCGGCCAGCCGGAGCGCCGTCGTCCGCTCCCACCGCGCGCCGTACCCGCCGGCCGCCTTGGTCAGCTTCTCGGCCACCCCGCGCGCCTCGTCGGCCGTCAGCTTCTTCGCGGCCGCCTTCGCCAGGATGGTGAACCCGGCGTCGAACAGCGGTTGCCCGCCGTCGAGCTGCGCGAAGTCCTCGCGGGCCAGCTCGAACGGGTCGGTCAGCTTCTTCAGCTTGGACGGGTACAGGTCGGTCAGCTCCAGCGGGCCGCCCAGCTTCGTCACCGACCCGGACAGCTTCTTGCCGTCCTTCGCCAGCACGCCGTCGAACTCGAACGCCGTCTCCCCCTTGCGGAACTCGATGTTGAACTTCACGGCGTCGCCGGTCACCGTCAGGCCCGTGACTTTCGGCTCGATCCGCAGCGGGGTGGAAGTCCCGATGAAGTCGCCCACCCATTTGCCGTCGGCGTCGGTGAACGCCAGCAGGAAGGTGATGTCGAGCGGCCCCTGCTGGGTCGGCAGGCTGGTGCGGAACTTCCAGTTGCCGGCCGGCGGCGCGGCCACGGCGGGCGCGGCGACGGCGAGGATCGCCAGGGCGGCACGGAGGTGCGGTGTCATCGGAGGAGGTCCGAAGGGGAACGGGGCGCGGGAGTTCCGGTTACGGTACGGCCGGCGGCGAACCGTGGCGAGGGAATCGGCGGCGCGTCACTCGGCATCGTCGGGCGCGGCGCGGCGGTCGGGGTCGTACTTCCAGTCGTTGTCGTCGTGGAAGTGGATGCCGTCCTGCAACTTCAACCGCTCACGAAGCGGGATCGGCCGTTCGGGTTTCGGCGGAACGGGTACGAGGGGCGGGGCGGTCTCCGGTTCGGTCCGAGCCGGAAGCGTCAGCGACGGAGCGTCGGGTTCGGTCGGAGCCGGAAGCGTCAGCGACGGTGGCGGGGAAGAACCGTCGCTCACGCTTCCGGCTCGGATCGGCGCAGCCGGTGGTGTGAGGTGCTCGACCGTCGCTAACGCTTCCGGCTCCTTCTTCTCCGGTCCTTCGTAGCGGCCGCCGGGCACGCACTGCTCCATCGGCGGCAGCGGCGAGGAGTAACCGCCGCCCACCTCCGTACCCGCGACCGGAGCCTTGTGCCGCAGGCGCGTCTTCTCCAAGTCCACGATCATCTGCAGCGCCTGGAAGGACTTTTCGTCGCGGCCGCTGGCCAGTCGGCGGCGCAGCTCGGCGACCGCTTCGGCGACGGTGTCCTCCCAGTACTGCTTGCGGCCGGCCGCGTCGCGCGGCGGGTCGGGGACTTCCGATTCGCACCGGAAGCGGTCGGCCACGTCGGTGACGGGCGTAGCGGTGGCGGTGTTCACGGCGGGTCTCCGGAACGGTGAGTGTACACCAGTACCAATGCGCTCCGTTTTTGGGTTTGTCAAATCAAAGTGGAGAGATTGTCCCGAATCGACTGTCCGAATTTCGGACGCGCGTGCCGCCGGACGTTTTCCGAACCCCCACCACCGGTCCAGTGGTGTTCGTAGGGGTAGACGTGATCTTGCGAGCCGCGACCGCCAGGGAGTGGCCTCTTCTGACTCGTGTCTCGGACTTACCGGACATCTGATTATCCGAGTCGGAAGCGCGAGCGACGGTCGCCGGACCCGTCGCTCACGCTTCCGACTCGGATAATCAGATGTCTGGTAAGTCCGAGACACGAGTCAGAAGAGGCCACTCCCTGGCGGTCGCGGCTCGCAAGATCACGTCTGCCCCCTTGAACACCACTGGACCGGGGGGTGGGGTTCGTAAAACGCGCGGCGACACGTGTGTCCGAAATTCGGACAGTCGATTCGGGACAATCTCTCCACTTTCATTTGACAAACCCAAAAACGGAGCGCATTGGTACTGGTGTACACTTCCCGTTCCGGAGTGCCGCCGTGAACACCGCTACTCAAGCTGCCCCCACCACCGACCTGGCCGACCGCTTCCGCTGCGAGGCGGACGTGCCCGACCCGCCGCGCGACCCCGCCGGCCGCAAGCAGTACTGGGAAGACACCGTCGCCGAAGCGGTCGCGGAGCTGCGCCGCCGGCTGGCC
>JAYTTN010000395.1:0-5654 GCA_043745295.1 Fimbriiglobus sp.
CCGGGCGGCTAAAGTCGGCCGTTCGCAACGTCAACTGTTACTGAGTGGCGCGGCGGTGTAGAATCGTAGCAGGTCGATTCCCGCTCCCGCGCTGCACGAGGTCGCTGCGATGACCGACCGAGAAGCACTCGATATCGACCTGGCTTGGCGCGACCTCGTGATCGCGGGCCAGCGTGCGCACATCGAGCGATTTCTCAATGAAATCGACCAGAGGCTCCCTCCTAATTGGGAGCGGAACACGACCGCAGAACAACGGCCGCTGATGCGGGAGGGACATCTCTCCGGTTCTCGTTGTTACACGCGCCACACCGACGGCCGCTCGGTCCATCTCTGGCTCCTCCGCCGGAGCGATTGCCGCCTCGATGGTGGACTGGTCGAATCGACCGCTCGCGAAACGGCACTCCAAGACGCGGCCGAGGCCATCCGCGACTTCCGGGAGCGCGTCTTGGCCCCCGCTGCCGGAGTCAGTGGTTTGGCAATCAGCCGGAACCGCCTCGGCCCCCTGAGTTGGGTGCCGAGCGATGTCTTGGAGTCGCTCGGAGCATTTTTCGATAGCAGCCAATTCGTGTGGCCACCGACCGGCGGCGCGCTCCGGAGGTGGCGCGAGTTCGTGATCCGCGCGTACCAAACGCACGCCGCGTTTGATCTCAAAGAACTGGAGCGCTGGTTGGTGGAGAAGGGGTGGGAGAAGGCGAAGGCGGAAGGGCTGATCGCTCAATTGCTCTCCGACGCGGCCCTCCTGAGCGAGTACGAGGAACTTCGTCAACCGGCATGAACACCATCGCCCAACTCGTTGCCGGCATCTCGGCCGCCCCCGCGCCGGTCGTCTTCCTCGACACCTGCGCGATTCTGGACGTGGCCCGCGCACCGGCTCGCGCCCAACCGGATGCAGTAACGGCAGCAGAAATATTGATCTCGCTGGTGGCTCAAACTCCTCCGAAGGTGCATCTCCTCGTTGCCGATATTGTTGCGACCGAGTGGAAGGACAACATCATTTCCGCGCGCGACGAACTCACAAAAGCTCTTTTCGTTTTCGAGTACGTCGCCAAGGTCATCGGAACGACAGGCATCGTGACTTACCCGACGGCGCCACCCGCTCTGACCGGTCTCCCGGCCGATTTGGAAGCCCGTTCCCGCGCGCTGCTCACGGCTTGTCGGGCGATCAATCGCGACGTTGGAGCAGCGAACGCCGCCCTCGACCGAGTCGTGGCGAAGCGTCGCCCGTCCCACAAAAAAGAAGTGAAGGACTCCTACATCCTTGAACACTGTCTCGTAGTCGCGCGGGAGCTTGGCGGCACGACGTTCCAGAAGCGGATGTTATTCGTGAGTTCCAACACCAAGGATTTTGCCGATCCTGGCTCGACGGCAGTTCACACCGATCTTGCCAGCGACTTTGCGACCGCAGGGTTAGGTTTCGCGGGGACCATCGCGATCGCGGTCGAACAACTCCGCGCGGCCAGCCAGATACCCTGACGGCCTCACGTCAGGACAACCGACTGACGCGACTCCGCATGAGGTGATCGACGAGCACCAGCGCGACCATCGCCTCGCCCATCGGCACGAACCGCGGTAGCAGACACGGGTCGTGCCGGCCCTTCACCAGAATCTCCGTCGGCGCGCCCGCGCGCGTGACGGTGCGCTGCGGGCGCGGGATGCTGCTCGTCGGCTTGATCGCGGCCCGGCACACGATCGGCATCCCGCTGGAGATGCCGCCCAACATCCCGCCGTGACGGTTGGACTCGGTGCGAATCCGCCCGGAGCGGGGGGCGTCAGCCCCCTGTGCCCCCGGCGGCTCCCACGCGGTCGCGTTGCAGTCGGCCGCGTCCGCGGCGACCGGCGATTCGTGCGTTTCCGGCGGCGCGGGCGCGAACGCGTCGTTGTTCGCGCTGCCGCGCATCGTCGCGACGGCGAACCCGGCCCCGTACTCGAACCCCGTCACCGCCGGCAAACTCAGCAGCGCCTTCCCCAAGTCCGCCTTCAACTTGTCGAACACCGGTTCGCCCCACCCTGGCGGCACCCCGACGGCCACCATCTCGCAGATGCCGCCGATGCTGTCGCGGTCCTTCCGCACGGCGTCGATCAGGTCGATCATCGCGGCGGCGGAAGACGGAACCGGGCACCGCACCGGCGTGGCTTCCACTTGCTCCAGTGTCACCGCCGTCGGGTCGGGGATGTCCGCGATCACGTCGCCGACGCGGGTGACGTACCCCAGAATCCGCACCCCGACCCGCGCCAGCAGCTTCTTCGCCACGGCCCCGGCCGCGACGCGACAGACGGTCTCCCGCGCCGAACTCCGCCCGCCGCCCCGGTAGTCGCGGAACCCGTACTTGGCGTCGAACGTGTAGTCGGCGTGGCCCGGCCGGTACTTGTCCCGGATGTCGCCGTAGTCCGCGCTCTTCTGGTCGCCGTTGCGGAAGGAAATCCCGACGGGCGTGCCGTCGGTCTTGCCCTCGAACACGCCCGACCAGATTTCCGGCAGGTCGTCCTCGTCGCGCTGCGTGGTGAGCTTCGATTGCCCCGGTTTCCGCCGGCGGAGGTCGGGCAACAGATCCTCCACCGACAGCTCCAGCCCGGCCGGGCAGCCGTCGATGATGCACAGGTACCCCGGCCCGTGGCTGACGCCGGCGGTGGTGACGCGGAAGAGTTTGCCGAAGGTGTTGCCTGCCATAGCGGGTATTCTATCCGAACGCGGGGTGGGGTTGCAGTGGGGAAGGGCGGCGGGCCGAAGTCGAATTGATTGGAATCCCCGTTCGGGAGGTATCGCCATGCGCGGCGCGTTCGTGTTGATGGTGGCGTCGGCGGCGGTGGCGTCCGGGCAATCGCCGGAACTGCCGCCGGATCGGTACGGCGTTCGCGCCGAGTTCGCCCTCTACCCGCAGACCACCTCGCGCCAGGCGGTGGCGTCCTTGGCGGCGCTTATTGAGCGGAAGAAGTTCGAGTACCTGACGGCCCAGGTTCTCGACCCGGCCGTCGTGGACGCGCGGGTCGCCCAGCGGTCGTCGGCCCTCCTGCCCGGCGTCGAGAAGCAGTTGGAGGGCGTGCGGTCGCAGCAGCGGTTGAAGCCGGCCGGTGTGGACGCGGAGTTCCGCATCCCCGACGACGCCAAGCGGTTCGCCGAGCTGGCCCGCGAGAAGGCCGACGTGATCGCCTTCAAGGAAGTGGTGACGGACGTGCAGGCGCAACTCGGCGAGTACCCGGAGAACCTCGCCTTCTTCCGCAAGCTGGCCAAGGACGGCGACTTCGCCGACGCCGCCACCGAGTCCGTCGCCACCGTGAAAACGGACCCGGAACGGAAGCTGTTCCTGAAGAAGGACGGTCCGCGGTGGGTAGTCGAGGACCGCAAGACGGATGTCGAGAAGAAGAAGTGAGGCGAGGGTAGGCCTTTGGAAGAAAACCCCACCCCCGGCCCCGTAAGCGTTCACTTGAGCAGGGCGAGCGATCAGCCCGTGCTCGGGTGCCCGTTTTCGCCGCGGAGCGGCGACGGAATCCGTCGTCCCTCCGGGACTCGTTGTCGTTTCGCCTGGGTAGCCAGGGGTTCCGCGAGCTTCGCTCGCCTGTCACCCCTGGCTACCGGCACCCGCACCTCCGGTGCGAAGACCACGCAGTGGGAACGCCCACCGACCCAGATTAACCTTTACGACCCCCCAACCCCCTCCCCTGGTCGAAGAGGGGAACACGTTACCCGCTCGCCCCCCAAACGTAGGGCGGATTTCCCCGCCGAAAACCCGCGCCATTCTGACCCACCTCCCCACGATTCCAACTGCCGCTCAACTCGGCGGGCCTGGGAAGCCGAAGAGACGGGATAAAATCGGGGTTCCAGGCGAACCCCGGTAGGTGGTAACTTGGGGAGATTGACCCGATGACGGTACTTGACGCCCCCCGCCGCGCGGTGGCGGGCCATCCCCAGGACGCGGGCCGCGAGTGGAGCCAAGGAATGGACGGGACGCAATCGTTTCTCGAAATCGTACTGGCGAACGGCCTCGCCGACGGCCGCCTGCGGGGGGTGTTCCACATCGCCATCGGCCGCCGGGTGACGGCCACCGACGGCACCGTCCTCAGTACCGGCGCGACGTGGCGGGAGCTGGCCGCCCTGCTCAAGGCGCTGAAATTCGACAAGGAATGGGGCCGGAAAATGGGGGCCGATCCGGACACCGTCGCCCCCCGCGACCGCGAGAAGTTCTGGTATCACGCCATCGCCCTGGCCCGCGTGGACTCCGCCGAGGCGCGGGCGGAAGCCGAGGAACTGGCCGCCTACCTCCGCCCGCTGGGCTGGATCGTCGGCCCGCCGCCGACGCCGCCGCCGACCCGCCCGCTCGCTCCCGCCGCGAAACCGGCCGACCCCACCGACGCCGAAACCGCCTCGCCCAAGAAGAAGCCGAAGAAGAAGTGACCGAGCGCGGTTGGGCCATTCCGCACCTTTTTCCCGCGCGAACCGGACGAGCCGAGATCGACCGGAACCTCCGGTGCGAAGACGGCTGGCGACCCGCGCGTCCGAAATTCGGACAGTCGATTCGGGACAATCTCTCCACTTTCATTTGACAAACCCAAAAACGGAGCGCATTAGAACTGGTGTATACTTCCTGTTCCGGAGTGTCGCCGTGACCACCGCCGCGCACGGACGCCGCCGACCGTTTCCGGTGCGAGTCGGACGTGCCCGACCCGCTGCGCGATGCCGCTGGCCGCAAGCAGTACTGGGAGGACACCGTCGCCGAGGCGGTGGCCGATCCACGTCGCGGACTACTGGGTTCCGCGCGGGGAACGAATCCGTTTTGACTCCTCGACACTCCAACCTGTCATGAGCAGACCGCACGGAACCCCGCGCGAGCTGGAACGCCGCCGTCGGCGGGCGGTGCGCGCCATCGCCGACGGGCCGTCCCGCCAGGCCGTGGCCGCCGTTCTCGGCGTCCACCCCAACTCCGTCTCCAGCCGGGTCCGCGCCGCCCGCCGACCCGACGGACTCGCCGCCAAGCCGTCCCCCGGCCCCCCCACCCCCGGACTGTCCGACGACGACCTCCGCCGGTTGGAGGCGCTGTTGCTCGAAGGTGCGAAGGCCCACGGGTGGGACAACGAGCCGTGGATCGCCGCCCGCGTGGCGACGCTGATCGCCCGCCACTTCGGCCGCATCGACCACCCCGACCACGTCCTTCGGATCCTCTCCCACCGCCTCCGCTGGACCAGCCAGAAGCCGCGGCGGGACGAACGGGTACGGCTGCGCCCGGAACGCCTGCCGCGTCTGATCGAAGATGGCCTGCTGCTCGACGAACGGCAGCACGTCCAGCGTCCACCCGGTGTACGGCAGCTTGTCGGGCGTGGCCGGCGAGCGGTGGCCGGGCGGCAGGCGGTGGAAGGCGTCGTGGTGGGCGTGCAAGGCGAGGGCGAGCTGTTTGACGCGGTTCTGGCAGTCCAGCCGGCCGGCGGACCCGCGCACCTTCTGCACCGCCGGCAGCAGCAGCCCCATCAGGATGCCGATGATGCCGATGACGACGAGCAGTTCGACGAGGGTGAACGCATTCCGGTGTCTGTCCGAGCCGGAAGCGTGAGCGACGGTCTTCGGCAAGCACCGTCGCTCACGCTTCCGGCTCGGACAGACCGCGGGGTTACTGTGTCGGCGGGGCATCGGGAATCTCCCCTTTCACGGTGCCGCTCACGCGGAC
>JAYTTN010000396.1:0-1555 GCA_043745295.1 Fimbriiglobus sp.
CGGCCGACGATGACCCCGAGGGGGCTGCGACGGATGCCAACAGCGACCCCCGCCTAAATTTCCCTCTGCCCCGGCCGGAAACCTACCCTTGTAAGGGGTTAGGGGGTGAGGTAAAAACCGGCCTTCACGGGTGACGCCGCTCGCCCAAGGGGTCGGACCGTCGAAGACTCCGGTCCTCTTGCCTACCGCGGCGGGACGGTCACAGACCGCTTAAAAGCGGAACTCCAACGAGACCGCCTCCCGGCGGTTCATTTACGCGCTCATCGCCAGCGGCCGCTCCACGGCCGGCGGCAGCGTCGGGGCCGGCTTGAGCGGGCCGCCCCACGCGATCTCGCGCAGGTAGCCCCACGCGAAGGCGAAGTGGATGGCCGGGAACACCAGCGGCAGCCGCATGAGTAGGCCGAGGCGGGCGAGCATGGTTCCCGTCGGCTTGGCATCTTCCATTTTCCGGTGGTCGGGCACCAGCGTCTCTTCGTCGTCAATGATGCGGAACTTTTTCACCGCCGCCGGGGCCGGCGTGTGCCGGGCGGCCAGCCGCAGCGTCTCCGCGGCGACGAGCAGGGCGTAGGCGACTACGCCCGCCAGCAGCGCCAACGCCATCGGCCACCAGAGAACACCCAATACACTTCCGACCACTAACGCGACCAGCGCCAGCGGCGGGGCGAGGCTGGCTTTCGTTATGGTCGCCCGGTCTTTGCGGGCGAGGCGCGCCCGGCCGCGGCCGTAGCGCATCATCTGGGCGCCGAGGCCCGTCAGCGAGCGCCGCGGTTGGTAGTCCACGGAGATCGTCGGCGTGAAGTAGCACGTCAGCCCGGCCCGGCGGACGCGGGTGTTGAAGTCCACGTCTTCGCAGGCGTCGAACGATTCGTCGAACAGGCCGACGCGCTCGAACACCTCACGGCGGTACGCGACGGCCACGTTGTCGGCGGCGACGAAGCGCGGCTCGGCGTCGAAGATCGCCGAGTCCGGGTTGTGCCCGAGCCACGACATGCGGGCGGCGGACACGGCCGTCTGGAACGGCGTCAGCGCCCCGGCCCGCAGCGGCTGCGGCCGGCCGAGCGTGTCGGCCGCGCTGCGGTCGAACGCCTCGGCCACGTTGGTCAGGTAGTCCGGGTTTTGAATTTCGCAGTGCCCGTCCACCAGCACCAGAAAGTCCCCGCGCGCCTCGCGCACCGCGATGTTGCGGGCGGCGCTGGACAGCCGGCGCTGGTTGTAGAACAGGGCGACATTCGCGTGCCGGCGCTGGCACTCGCGGACGACGGCGAGGGTGCCGTCGTCGGAGTCGCCGTCCACGACGAGGATTTCCACGTCGTGGGCCGGGAAGCGTTGGTTGGTCAGGCCGTCCAGCGTGCGCCGCAGGTGGCCCGCCTCGTTGCGGACCGGCACGATGACGGAAATCCGCGGCCGAAATCCATTTCGACGGGTCGTCATGGGAGAAGCCCTCCTGGCGCTCCGGAAATCAATCGCCCACTTGCTCCCCCTCTCCGCCGCGGAGAGGGGGCCGGGGGGGTGAGGTGGTTTTCACGGGCTGACCGCAAAGGCAACCTCACCCCCT
>JAYTTN010000397.1:0-1554 GCA_043745295.1 Fimbriiglobus sp.
CCGGCTTCCAGTCGGCGGTGTCGTCGGCGTGGCGTCACATGTCGGAGTTGCGCATCCAGAATGAGGTGCGGCTGGAGCAGCAAGCCGGGGCGGCTCGAACGGCGTCCCGGCAGGCGGCGTGGCAGGCCGGGGGCGTGAGCGGCCTGTCGCTAGTGTCCCGAGTCGGAAGTCCGTTCGCAAACCTTCTTGACCCGATCCAGGATCGAGTCGGCGTCGGCAACCCACGCGAACGGCTTCGGGTCGGCGTTGTGGCGGTCGATGTAGCTTTCGATCGCCTCCTCCAGCGCCGCGACACTCTTAAAGACACCCCGGCGAATCCGCTTCTGGGTGATCTCCGCGAAGAATCGCTCCACCTGGTTGAGCCACGACGCACTCGTCGGCGTGAAGTGCAGCACGTACTCCGGGTGCCTCAGGAACCACGCCTTCACCGACGGCGTCTTGTGCGTCGCGGAGTTGTCCAGCACGACGTGCACCGCCACCCCCGGCGCCCGGACCAGGGCCGCGTCCAGGTGGTCGAGGAAGTCGACGAACTCCTGCTGGCGGTGCCGCCGCAGGCACTTCCCGATCACCTTCCCCGTCGCCACCTCCAGCGCGGCGAACAGCGAGGTCGTGCCGTGCCGGACGTAATCGTGCGTGCCCCGCTCGGGCCGGGTCGGGGCCATCGGCAGCACCGGCTGGGTGCGGTCCAGGGCTTGGGTGCCGGACTTCTCGTCCACGCACGGCACGATCGCCTTGTCGGGCGGCGACAGGTACAGCCCGACCACGTCGCGGACCTTCTCCACGAAGAACGGGTCGGCGGACCGCTTGAACGTGTCGGCCAGGTGCGGCTTCAGGCCGAACGCCCGCCAGATGCGCGACACGGCCGACTGCGACAGGCCGGCGGCCTCGGCCATGCCCCGCGTACTCCAGTGGGTCGCGTCCTCGGGCTTCGTCTCCAGGGTGCGGGTGACGACCCGCTCGACGGCGTCGTCGCGGATGGTCCGCGGGGTCCCCGGCCGGGGCTCGTCGGTGAGGCCGTCGAGCCGGCACTCGACGAAGCGCTGCCGCCAGGTGCCGACGGTGGCGTTGCACACGCCCAGGGCGGCGGCGACAGCCTTGTTGCTCGGCTCGTCGGCGCAGGCCAGGACGATGCGGGCGCGCAGCGCGAGCCGCTGGGTACTCTTGGGCCGACCGGCCCAGGCGGTGAGCTTCTGGCGCTCGTCGCCAGAAAGGACGAGTTCGGACTTGGGGCGGGCCATCGGGGACTCCTTTTCCGGGAGACGATAGCAGTCCCGGATCCCGAGCGCAAGGTTAACCGGCGGACTTCCGACTCGGGACACTAGGCTTGCGGCACATCGACAAGGCGCTCGTCAACGTCTTCTGCCTGGCCCGAATCGACCAGGAGTTGACGCGGCCGCCAACCTGGCGCGGCCGGCTGACTCGCCGCCTGACGTTCGCGGCGGAACGGCGACTGCTGCGAAGTTTCAAGCACTTCCGCGTCAACACCCCGCGCGTCGCCGCGGAGATTCGCCGCGTCAACCCGCACGCCAACGTCGCCACGAACCCGTTCGGCTT
>JAYTTN010000398.1:0-21598 GCA_043745295.1 Fimbriiglobus sp.
CTCCCGCTGGTCCATCTTGTCCAGCAGCACCATCACGTGCTTCAGGTCGTCGCTCTCCACCATCTCGGTGTCCGGCGACTTGCTGCGGTTGTCCATCAGCATCTCGTCGATGCTCCACCCCTGCTCGCCGGCCTGCTCGGTCTGCGGCGCGCTGTTGTACACGCGGATCGCCTTCTTGATGATGTTCAGCTTCTTCTTCGGCAGCCCCAGCAGCAGGGCGATCTCCTCCGGCGTGGGCGGGCGGCCCAGCTCGTCGGTCAGCTTGTTCGTCGCCCGCCGCCACTTGGACAGCAGCTCCACCATGTACGCCGGGATGCGGATGGTCTTGGCCGTGTTCACCAGCGCCCGCTTGATGCTCTGCTTGATCCAGTAGCTGGCGTAGGTGCTGAACCGCGTGTTCATGTTCGGGTCGAACCCCTCGACGGCCCGCAGCAGGCCCAGGTTGCCCTCCTCGATCAGGTCCTGGAGGGCCAGCCCCTTGCCGGTGTACCCGCGGGCGATGTTCACCACCAGCCGCAGGTTGGCGCGGACCATGCGGTCGCGGGCGGCCGTGTCGCCGACGCCGATCCGCCGGGCCAGATCCTTCTCCTCGTCGGCCGTCAGCAGGGCCGTCTCGTTGATCTCCCGCAGGTACGTCTCGAGCGGGGACTGCACGGCGTCGGTGCGGACGCGGCGGAGGCGCGACATTCGGTGTCCATCCTGTGGTCGGGGCGGGCCGGCGTGAGGGGGGCGTTCCGTCTCACGGGGCGGCGACTGTCAACCAATCGCCAAGGGTCGGTCGGTCGCGGTTCGTCGGGTGACCCCGCACAGCGGTATCGACCGACGAAACGAGAACGCGGCAGGTTGCGCGGCGAAACCGTTCGGTGACGGGGGGAGCTCGACGGCAGCGCGGGCACAGATGGAAGAACCGTCACCCCGCAGCCGTCCGTGAGGATGCCGCGGCGGGTCGCAGGTTCGTCGCGGGCGACCGAACTCTTATAGAGCGGTTTCCCGCCCGAAGCAATGTTCGTTAACATTGCTTCCAGTTTTGCCAACTGGCGCGGCTGTCGGGAAAGGCTGCGTCGCGCCGCGCGGGCAGAATATGCCGTGGAAGTGGCCGCCTCCCGCCTCTCGGCAGTCCGAAAAACCGACGACGCCGGCCACCCTGCTGCTGGAGTTCCCGACAGTGCAAAAAGCCGTCCGCACCAGATGTGTGCGGACGGTAAGTTTGATGACCTGACTGGAACCGGTCACTTCGGCTCTTCGCCCTGGCCGGGCAGTTGGAACAGCGGGCCGCCGCCGCCGGTGCCACCCCGCAGGTCGCCGCGGTCGCGGTCGCGGTCGGCTTTGCTGCCCTTGCCGCCCCGGTCGCCCTTCCCTTCCTTCTTCGGCTCGCCGGCGGCGGCGGCCGCCGCCTCGGTCGCCGCCTTGTCCGCCGCCTCCATGTTCTCGTAGTCGGGCATCTCCGGGATGATGTCCGGCACCGTCGGGTCGTCCACGTTCCGCATGGACAGGCCGATCTTGCGGTCCTTCTGGTCCACCCGCAGCACCTTCACGTCCACCTCGTCGCCCACCTTCACCACGTCCTCCGGCGACTCGACCGGGGTGTCGGACAGCTCCGAGATGTGGAGCAGCCCCTCCAAGCCCGGTTCGAGTTCGACGAAGACGCCGAAGTTGGTCAGCTTGGTGACCTTGCCGCGAACTTTCTGGCCGGGGTTGAAGCGGCCGGGGATGTCCCCTTCCCACGGGTCGCTGCCCATCTGCTTCAGGCCGAGGGCGACGCGCTTCCGCTCCTGGTCCACGTTCAGCACGACGCAGGTGACTTTCTGCCCCTTCTGCACCACCTCGGACGGGTTGGACACCTTCCGCACCCAGCTCATGTCCGACACGTGCAGCAGGCCGTCGATGCCTTCCTCGATCTCGATGAACGCGCCGTAGCTGGTCAGGTTCCGCACCACGCCGCTCACGGGGGTGCCCGGCGGGTACTTGCGGGCCACCTCGTCCCACGGGTTCGAGGTGCACTGCTTCATGCCCAGCGAGATTTCCTTCTTGTCGTGGTTGATGGCCAGCACCTGCACTTCCACCTTGTCGCCGATCTGCACCACTTCCTGCGGGTTGCTGATCCGCTTCGTCCACGACATCTCGGAGATGTGGACGAGGCCCTCGATGCCCGGCTCCAGCTTGACGAACGCCCCGTAGGGCATGATGTTGACCACCTCGCCCTGGTGCTTACTGGCCACCGGGTAGCGGCCCTCGATGTTCTTCCACGGGCTTTCCGACTTGTGCTTCAGGCTCAGCGCGATCTTGTTCTTCTCGCGGTCGATGTTCAGGATGTAGACTTCGAGTTCCTGGTTGATGCGGACCACGTCGTGCGGGTTGGTGACGCGGTGCCAGCCCATGTCGGTGATGTGCAGCAGGCCGTCGATACCGCCGAGGTCCACGAACGCGCCGAAGTCGGCGATGTTCTTGACGATGCCCTTGCGGACCTGGCCGACGTCCAGTTCGGACATCAGCTTGGCGCGCTGCCCCTCGCGGCGGATCTCGATCAGCTTGCGGCGGCTGACGACGATGTTCCGCCGCTGCTCGTCGATCTTCAGGATCAGGCACTCGATGGTCTGGCCGAGGTACTCGTCGATGTTCTGCGGCCGGCGGATGTCCACCTGGCTGGCCGGCAGGAACACGTTCACCCCGATGTTCACCAGCAGGCCGCCCTTGATCTTCTTCAGCACCTGCCCGGCGACCACGTCCCCTTCCTTGTGCTTGGCGAGGATCGCCTCCCACTCCTTCTGCCGCTTCGCCTTGCGGTACGACAGCAGGATGGTGCCGTCCTCGCCTTCCAGCGTCTCCAGCAGCACTTCCACCGTGTCGCCGGCTTTCGGCGCGGTGCCGATGCCGCCCTCGTCCCGCCACTCGTCCAGGCCGATCAGCCCTTCGGACTTGTACCCGATGTCGATGACGACGGCGTCGCCGCGGATCTCCAGCACCCGACCCTGGACGATCTTGTTGCTCTCGTACACCTGCTGCTCTTCGGGCAGCCAGGTGGTGATGTCGTTCAGGTCGATGCCGGCGATGCTGGTGTAAATGTCTTCGTCGTCGGCCCGGTCGTACTGGCGGAGGAGGTTGCGGTTGACCATGAGTGAGGGGGGACGCCTTGTGCGGGTGCGGGCTTCCGGCGAGACGGCCGGCGGCGCGCGGGGTTGGGGGAAACGGACACCCGGCGGGCGGTCGCGCGACCGTCAAACGCCGGAAAAACGATCCCGGCAGTTTAGGCGCGCGGCCGAACGGCGCACAGGGCAAGTGGGGAAAAACCGGCGGGCGGTTTCCGGTTGCCATTCCGCCCCACTCGCCTACCATAATAGGCGGGTGAGAGTACCCGTTCCCTCCTCGAGATCAGTGGGAGTGTTGCCATGCTGCGGAACCTGTTCGTCGCCGCCGTCGCGGTGTGTCTGGTGTCGTTCGCCGGGGCCGAGGACAAGGTCGAGGCCAAGAAGCTCGAAGGCAAGCTCGTCTGCACCAAGTGCGAGCTGAAGGAAACCAAGGCGTGCGGCCACTGCCTGATCGTGAAGGACGGCGACAAGGAAGTGAAGTACTACCTGGACGACAAGGGCGGCAAGGAGCCGTACCACGCGGCCATCTGCCAGGAGCCGAAGGACGCCACCGTCACCGGCAAGGTGTCCAAGAAGGACGAGAAGAACGTCATCACCGAACCGAAGGTCGAGTACAAGAAGTGACGTTGCCTCCGCGACGACTTGCGACCCGCCCCGGCCTTCCGGCGGCGGGTCGCGGCCGTTCGATGGGTCATCCGCGGGACAGGAAACCGACGCAGAGGTAAAGCGAGTGCCAGCCCGCCGAGAGCATCCAGAACACGAAGAGGATGATGCCCCAATGCCCGACCGGCCCGCCTTCCAGCCTCATGCACAACAGCGCGAGACCGACGAAGTCCAGAACGATGGCGGCGACATAGTACACTCCGACCTTCTGCCAAGCCGCTTGCCACACGACTTGATCCCGCGCGAGGGCTTCGAACACGTCCTCGTCTTTGGCATGGGGAACCTGTTCTCGGATGATCCGGGTTTCCACTTCGCCGACGGAATGAACGACCCAACTCGCGATCACGGCCACGGTTGCCAACTGGACCAACCGCCGTTTCGCCACCGCTGATCGCGGGGTATCGGGTTCAGTCGGCGGCGCTTGTTCGGTCATCGTGATTCTCGGATGGCGGCGGTTGATTCGGAGCGATTCGGACTGCCACCGACTTTCCCTTATGCCGCACGCTGCCGCCGGCCGAAGTCATACCGATTGTACGGCATCCCTCACTTCGCACGGAAGCGAACTCATGTTCCCGTCCCTCGATGACGCCGCCGCCGTTTCCGTGGGCCGCTGGGCCGTCCGCCTGGACGAGCCGGCGCACCGAACCGTCGCGGACGCTGCCGACTCCGATGCCGACGAGATGCCGTTCCTCCCGTTCCTGCTGGATGTCCCGACCGACGAGTTCCACCCGCGATTGAGCCGATTCGACGAGGCGGCATAAACTGTCGGGGCGTTCCCTTCCCCAGTGCGAGGAACCCCCGATGGCCGACCACCGCGACCAGATCGATGACCTGCTCGAACAGGCCGACGAACTCGACCACGGCACCGCCCAGCTCGCCCTCGCCGAGCGGGCGGTCGCCCTCGCCGACGCCCACCGGGACGAGGACTACGGGTACAAGGCGCGGCTGGAACTCGTCTCCGCCGGCGTGTTCAGCGGCCGCACCGACTTGGCCATGATCGCCTTCTCGTGGGTGCTGGCCAAGCACGACGCCGACCCGGAGCGGTTCGAGGCCGGCCAACTGCTGTGGATGTACAAGTGGGTGCTGGAAGGGGTCGCCGATTACCCGAGCATTCCGATGGCGGACATCCAAAAGCTGTTCGCCGACATGAAGGCGCGGTACGAGGCCGACGGCAGCACGCTGCACGCCTACTGGGGCATCCGCCGGGGCGTGGCCGTGTCCACCGGCGACCTGGACGGCGCGATGGAAGCCAACGAGAAGTTGCAGGAGACCGACCGCGACCACCTGAGCAACTGCCACGCCTGCGTGCAGGACGAGTCGGTCGAGTACTACGCCTTCGTCGGCGACGACGCGGCGGCGGTGGAGGCGGCGAAGCCGATCTTCAAGGGCAAGCTGACCTGCGGCGAGGTGCCGGAGCGGACCTACGCCTGCGTGCAACTGCCGCTGATCCGACTGGGAAAGGCCGCCGACGCGATGGGCCACTACAAGGCCGGCTACCGGAAGATCAACTTCAACCCGAAGTTCCTCCGGCACAAGGCCATGTACATGGTGTCCCTGACGCTGACCGACAACCTCGACCGCGCGGTCAAGCTGCTCGACCGCCACCTGCCGGAGTGCCTGGACGCCTCCAGCCGACTGTGGCAGTTCGAGTTCCTGCTGGCCGCGCGGGTGCTGTGCGAGCGACTGACCCGGAAGGGCGAGACGGCGCTGCCCGTCCGCATCCCGGACAAGCTGACCGCGCTGAAGGACCAGACCGTTTCGGTGGCCGCGTTCACCGCCTGGCTCGACGGGGAACTGGCGCGCCTGGCGAAGCGGTTCGACGCCCGCAACGGGAACGCCCACTTCGCCGAGCGGGTGGCCAGCTTCCGCGAACTGTTCGAGGACGCCAAACCCTGCCCGGTGAAGTGAGGCACGCGGTTCGCCGGGGGCCGTGCGGCTCCCGGCAAAATCACTGCTACTGACATTTGGATCACGTCTGCCTTTGGGTACAGTTCCCTCCGTCATTCCCCAAGGAGGAATTGCCGTGACCGAACTGTCCGCCCTGACCGCCGCCCTGTCCGTCCCGTTCGAGCCGCGGGAGGTGAAGTTCAAGCCGCAGAGCGTGAAGGGCAACCGCGCCCTGGCGCTGGCGTACATCGACTGCCGGGTCATCCAGGACCGGCTCGACGACGTGCTGGGTGTCGAGAACTGGATGGACGACTACCAGATCCTGACCGACGGGTCCGTCGTCTGCCGGCTGAAGTTGAAGCTGGGGGGCGAGTGGGTGACGAAGACGGATGTCGGCTCGCCGAGCGAGCAACCCGACGGCGGCGACCGTCTCAAGGCCGCGTTCAGCGACGCCCTGAAGCGCGCGTCGGTCAAGTACGGCATCGGCCGCTACCTGTACCGCCTGCCGGCCGTGTGGACCGACTACGACCCGCAGAAGAAGCAGTTCTCGGCCGCCCCGCAACTGCCGGCGTGGGCGATCCCGAAAGGCAAGACGGCGGCGGCGAAACCGGTCGAGGCGGTGCCCGCCAAGGCCGTCGAACCCGCGGCGGCGAAGGCGGGCGCGCTGCCGGTGAGCGGCGACGAGCTGCACCGCCGACTGCGGGAGAAGGACGCGAAGCTGGCCGCCGAGAAGCTGTGCCCCGTCGGGGCGCTGCTGACGCACGTCGCGCAGGCCGGCGCGAAGGCCGGGTACGGCGACGACATCAGCCGCTGGAACGGCCCGGCGCTGACGTTCGCGGTGACGGCGGTAAAGGGGTTCGAGGCGACCGTGCGGAACGTCGAGAAAGACCCGGCCCAGGCTGCGTGACCGACGGGCCGCGACCGCCAGGGAGCGTCTCGTTCGATTCCCGATGCCACTCCCTGGCGGTCGCGGCTCGCAAGACGGGTCGCGGTCCGCGGTCACCGGTCGTCGTTTTCCAAGGGCAGCCCTTGCCGCTTCAGGAAGACGTTGCGGGGGTTCGGGTACTCCGGCGGGTCTGGCCGGAGGCCGAGGACGAGCCGGGTCTTCACGACCTCGCCGTTCCGCTTCACTTCGACGTAGATGTCCGTCCCCGGCCGCAGGTCGAGGACGTACTCGCTGATCTGGGCGAACGCCGTCGGCCGCAGGGTGCCGAGTTGCAGGATCTGGTCGCCGCCCTTCAACCCGGCCTTGTGCGCCGGCGTCCCCTCCAGCGGCGGCTCGATGGTCAGCGTGTCGTCGGCCACGCTCATGCGGACGCCGAGGTAGGCGTAGGCGTGCTGGTTCGGCGGCGGCGGCTTGGGCACCGGCGCGGCGGGCGTCAGCAGCAGCGCGGCGAGCAGCGGGGTCATGACGGGAACCCTCCGGTTCTGGAGGCGAACCCGGCCCGCAAGGGCCGAGGGTGGATGAAATTCCAGACACCCACGGCCCTTGCGGGCCGGGTTCGCCTGTCGATCAAATCCCGTACAGCTTGGCGGCGTTGTCGTGCAGGATTTTCTTCCGGTCGGCCTCCGGGCGGTCGGCCAGGATCGCCCGCACGGCCGTCAGCCACTCCTTGAACGTGGCCGCCAGCGTGACCACCGGCCAGTCGCCGGCGAACAGGCAGCGGTCCACCCCGAACGCCTCGATGGTGCCGTTCACGACGGGGGCGATATCGTCGGCCGTCCACTTGTCCTTCGGCCAGCCGTTGGCGAGGAAGCCGGAGATTTTGCACACGACGTTCGGCTTCGCCGCCACCCCCGCCAAGTCCTTCTGCCACTGGGCGAACTGGTCTTTCGTGAACTTGTGCTGGGGGTTGCCGCAGTGGTCGAGAAGGAACCGCGTGTCCGGGCACTTGTCGGCCAGCTTCGCCGCGTCCGGCAGGTCGGTCGCCCGCATGCACAGGTCGTAGCTCAGGCCGAGTTCGCCGAGCAACTGGACGCCCTGGATGAACTCCTTCTTCAGGCAAAACCCGGCCGGCGTCGCGTCCACATGCAGCACCTGTCGGACGCCCTTGACGAACTTGCTGCCCTTGAACTGGCCGACGTAGGTGGCGAACTTCGGCGACGCCGGGCGACCCGACACCACCGCCGCCGCCATCGTCGTCTTGCCGTCCTTGCACAGTTCGGCGACGTAGTCCGCCTCCGCCTGCTGCTGCTCCTCGACCACGTCCACTTCCATGTACACGCTCTTGACGACGTTCAGCCCGGCGACGGCGGCGGCGTACTCCGTCGGCGTGAACTGGCCGTCGAGCGGGTCGCCCTTCTTCAGCCAGCCGAGTTTGAACTTGGTCAAGTCCCACAGGTGCTGGTGGGTGTCGATGACGGGGAGCATGGCGGGTTTGTCCTTCTTCTCCTGGGCGGCGGCCGGGGCCAGAACGGCGGCGGCGGTCGCGGCGGCGAGGAACTCGCGGCGGTCCATAACGGCTCCGGGATGAGGTGGTGGGATTGTACCCGACGCGACCGGGCGAAGACAGGTGGCCGGCGCGGAACCGGCCGCCAAACGAACCGGCACCGGCGCGGGGGCCGGTGCCGTCGCGTGGGAATGTCGCGCGCGCCGTCACTTCACCACTTCGATCCGCAGGTCCACGGCGCGGCCGATGAACGGCTTGATCTTGACGACCGTGATGCCCACCTTCTGGCCGGCGGTCACGTCGATCTCGAACTCGGTCGCGCTCTTCTCCTCCTTCACCGTCACGTCTTTCGGCACGACCACGTCGCTGTCCACCGGCACCGTCTCGGTCGTCATCAGGATCTCGCTCGCCTTGTAGAGCTGCCAGTCGATCCTCAGCTTGACCGTCCGCTTCTCGCCGGCCCGGAGCGTCACCTGCTCCGGCGGCGTGACCCGCGGGCCGCGCAAATCGTCCTGCATCCGCTTGATCTCGCCGACGATCCCGTCGTAGATGCCGCGCTGATTGTCCACCAGCTTTTGCGCGATCCGCCGGGCCTCGTTGATGTTCAGCCGCGCCCCGCTGACCGCTTGCAGGTCGCGGAGTTCTTTCAGCAGGAAGTCCACCTCGGCGCGGACGGCGGCCATTTGCGGGTCGGTCGGCCGCACCGGCGGGACGGCGGACAGCGGGGTCTGGAAGGCGTCCAGGGCGTTCCCGGCGTTCTGGAACGGGCCGGGGTTCGGCTCGGCCCGGAGGAGGAACTCCAGCCGGTCCACGTACCCGTCGCCGCGGAGGGCGGTGCTGCCGGGCAGCGGCGGGTTCTCGTAGGTCTTCAGCACGTCCGCCTTGAACCGGTTCACCTTCAGGATGGTGGACAGGTTCGTGTACTGGACGAGCAGCTCCTGGCAGATGCCGCGGGCCTTGCTCACGTCCAGGGCGATGTCGCCGGAGCGGACGGCGGCGTTCTTCAGCGCCTCCTGGTCCGGGTTCGGGTTGGCCAGGTAGCCGGCCTGCTCCAGCAGCTTCCGCTGCGCGTCCTCGACCCGCTTCACCGCCTCGTCCACCTTGGCGATGAGCGCGTCCTCTTTCTTGCTCACCTCCACGAGCAGGTCGCCTTCCGACACGATGAGGAGCGGGATGGCGGTCGTCTCGGAGGCTGTCTTCGGCGGGGCGGGCACCTCGTAGCGGCGGGCCGGCAGGGTGGTGTTCGACGCGATCCGCCGGCACGCCCAGTCGTTCAGGAGGGCGGTGCGGTCGGCGTTCGAGTCGGTGGCGAGGACGTTCAGTTTGACCAGGTAGCGGGGCTGAATCTGATCCTCTTTCAGCACGCCCAGGTTCGGCAGCGCGGCCTCGATGTCGAACACGTCGATCGTCGTCTCGCCGGCCTTCGCCAACGGATCGCTCAGCATCACCTTCTTCACCACCCCCTCGTTGCCGTCGAACTTCTGGCCCAGCTTCCGCTTCAGCCCGTCCGGCGTGTCGGCGGGGATGGCGTCGTATTCGCGGGCGAACCGGGGGACGGGGAAGGTGCCGGTCTGCACCTGCACCGTGCCGGCGTCCAGGCTGAGGGCGGCGGCGGTGATGGCGGCGACGGCGGCGGCGGCGGCCGGCGTCGGGGCCGTGACCGCCGGCGGCGCGGCGGCAGCCGGCGGCGCGGACAGTTCGGTGATGGCGGCGGCGACGGCCGCCGACTCCACCGTGGACCAGCGGAACTCGAACTCCACTTTGCTGAGGCCGGTGGCGTCCGTCACGCCGCTGCCGGACGCGAACGGCAGGCGGGCCTTCGGGGTACACCAGTACTCGGTGCCGATCTTGAACAGGTCGTCGACGGCCAGCTTCACCTCCGGCGGGGCGTCCTCGGTGGTGCGGAACTTCACCGCCCGCGTCGCCGTCACCCCGTCCCGGTCGGTGATCTCCAGGTCGAACTCGGTCGCCTGGGTGACGGACTCGTCCAGGTCCACCACCGTCACCGGTTGGCCCGACACCACGTCCGGGCGGGTCCGCTTGCGGAACGCCACGGTGACGGTCGAAAACTCCTCCGTCACCGTCTTGCCGTCCACCTCCACCTCGCGGCTGGACGTGCGCAGGGTCAGGTCGCCGGCGACGGCCGGCGGCCGGTCGGCGAGCGCCTCCTGCCGCCGCAGGTTCCCCGTCTTCGGCACCAGCCGCACCGCCGTCAGCGGCTTGTCGGTGGTGGCGGTCAGTTCCAGTTCGCTGCCGAACGGCACCTGGTGGTCGGTCACTTCGCCGGTCAGCGTCAGGCGGTTGCCGGCGAACACCTGCTTCAGCCCGCGGAGGGCGGTCAGGTCGCCGCCGGGGGCCTTGTGGTACAGGTACGCCGGGTGGTAGTCGATGCTCTGGAAGTCGGTGATCATCGGCGGCGGCACCAGCACGATCTGCTTCGGGTCGGTCTGGAAGTTCTCGAACTGGATGTCGAACCAGACGGACTCCTTCAGCCCGGCCACCTGCCCGGCGGAGACGCCCGACGACTCGCGGGACAGCGTCACCGGCGCGGCCGTCTTCTTGCCGGCGTACTCCAGCGTCAGCGTCTGATCGACCGTTTTGGGGTTGCCGTTCTCGTCGGTCACGACCACCGGGCGGGGGACCAGCAGCCGGCGGAAGGTGCGGCTCATGGACGACTGGCGGGTCATCGCGTTCAGCCGCTTGAACACTTCGCGGAGGCCGGACGCGGTGGCGGCCACCGGCATCGCCTCGGTGCGCTCGAGGATGGCTTCCACGGTGTCGGTGCCGCTGGCCAGGGCGTCGGCGACTTCGGCGTCCACGTCCAGGCCGAGGGCGAACTCGACCTCGTCCGCCGACACGTCGGCCCCGGTCGGGGCGAAGGTCGCGTTGGCGGAGACCATTTGCGGCAGCGGCGGCACCGGGCAGGCCAGCACCGTGCCGCGAATCTCGGTCGCGTTCAGGTCGGACCACATCAGCGGCCGCCAGCCGTCGCGGGTGCCGGGGGCGGCGACCACCCACTTGTACGCGCGGGCGCGGACGGTCGGGCCGGCGGCCGTCTTGCCCACCCGCAGCTCGTTGTTCTCCGGGAAGTCGATCAGCTCGACGTGCGCCCGGCGGGGCCACGGCGTGCCGGCGAACGTGACGTGCCGCTCGGTCCAGACGTGCGCCGCGTCGGTCACTTTCGCCGCATAGTTGCCGGGCAGGGTCGCGTCTTCGCTGGTCAGGTAGATGGCCAGACCGGCCCCCAGGCCGATCAGGCTGACGCCGAGGATGAGGAAGAACTTCACCCACAGGCGGAGCCAGTTGAACACGCTGTTCACCCGCACCTGCCCGACCCGCTCGCGGGCCTCGCGGATGGTCTTCTCGATCATCTGGCGGGAGTACCCCTGCCGCTCGGCCTCGGCCACGTCGGCCAGTTCGATGGCGGTGATGAGGCGGTCGCCGAGCAGCTTCGGGTACCGCTTCTCCAGCAGCAGCGCGAGGTTGGTGTCGGACAGCTCCTGCCGCAGCAGGGTGTACCCGCGGAGGACCATGAGGGCGAGCATCAGGCCGGCCAGGAAGGCCGTCACCGCCATGCGGAAGACGGCCGGCATGTGCTGCACCACGTCCACCCCGGTGAGGGCGAACAGGCCCCAGTCCACGCCCAGGCCGATCCAGAACCAGCAGGTGAGGAACAGCAGCGCGAACAGCGCCACGTCCATCAGCATGTAGGTGTGGATGACGCCCCGCAGCCGGTGCAGCGGGTGCAGCAGCTCCGGCGACGGGACGGCCGATTCGGGGCGGCGGGCGGCGGCGGTGGACATATCGGGCACACCAAGGAGAAAAGGCGTCCAGGGGCTTCCGCCCCTGGCTACGACCGACGGCCGCTCCGCGGCGAAGACAAGAACTCCGGAACCGGAGCGGACACCGGATTTCCGCCCCGGAGGGGCCGCCGAACGTAGCCAGGGGCGGAAGCCCCTGGGACGAGTTCCCCGCCCACCTCACGCCATCCGCATCAGCTTCCGCGTCATCCACTCGAACGACAGCAGGCTGACGACGACGGCGATCACCACCCCGACCGGGAACGGGTACGCCAAGTAGACGGCCGCCCCGGTCAAAAGCAACAGGGTCAGGCCCGCCCACTTGAACCCGCCGACGTACGGACTCAGCAGGAAGCACGTCAGCGACAGTACGGCCAGCGGCAGGGCCATCAGCATCCCCCAGCGGACGCTCACCAGGTACGGGTCGGTCGTGGCCGCGACGGTCGCGGGCAGGCGGGTGTCGGCGAACAGCGCCACCGGGGCGATGGCCAGCACCGCCAGGATCGTCCCGCCGATGGCCACCCACTTCAGCGGGGTGACGAACATCGCCCCCATGCCGCCAAGGAGGGCGAGGCCGCCGAAGACGATGGCCAGCACCGTGCCCAGTTGCAGGCCGAACGCGGCTTCGTCCTGGAACGGGGCGACCGCTCCGCGGAGCGATCCCAGTTCGTAGGCCTCCTTGGTCAAGTCGCCGAGCGGGAACGGGTTGCCCAGGTAGACGAACGCGACGGCGGCGGCGGCGAAGGCGTAGGCCAGGGCCATCAGCGGCGCGACCCACAAGGAGCCGACTACCGCGCCGACGGTCAGCAGCACGGCGAGCAGGGCCAGCAGGCTCCCCCAGCGGCCGAGCCGTCCCTCGCCGAACAGGTTGTCGGTGAAGAACCCGACGGCCAGTTCCGCCGACGCCGGCGGCTCCATCTCGTTGTCCCACAGGTCGTCCACCTTGCCCCGCAGGGTGTTGATCACGTTCTGCTGGTCGATGCACCGGGGGATCAGCTTCAGCTTTTCCGTCTCGGACAGGTTGAACGCCAGTTTCGCCTTCGCGTTGTCGCCGGCGTTGCCCCGCAGCGTCAGCACCGCCTTCGGGTCGGTCTGGATGAGCCGGGCGACCTCCTCCAGCGTGCCGGCCATCGCCCGCATGGCGTCGAAGTCCGGGCGGAGGTTGTCCAGCTCCGGGTCCGACCGGCGGAGGCGGAAGGTGTCGGTCAGCGGCTCGCCGCTGTCCGGCACGTCCACCACGATGCGGTACAGGAAGTCGTCGGGCGGCATCAACTTCGGGTCGGCGATCACCTGCGAGCGGTAGTACTCGGCCAGTTCGCCGCTCCCCTTGGCGGGCGGCAGCGGCCACGTGCCGACGGTCTTGACGAACTCGCCGCTGGCCTTCAGTTGCTCGATGCGGAAGGTGGCGTTGATGCTGCTCGCGCCCTCGGCCGGGTACGGGCGGGCGTTCGGGCCGAGGATGCGAGCCTGCACCCGCACCGGCCCGCCGGACACGAACTCCTTCGAGATCAGGATCCGGCCCCGCGACGCCTTGGCCTCGCGGTTGGCCACCAGGAACCGGCACATCTTGATCCAGAACCGGTCGTAGTACGCCGGGTCGGTCTGCCGGATGCGGTAGATCTCGCCGGAGCCGAGGAACGCCGAGCGGCCCCGCGCCGGCTGGGTGACGACCAGGTACGGCACTTTCACCGGCTGGTCCTTGTCGTCCAGGTCCACGAACTCGGCCAGCACGCTCGCCCCCCGCTTGTGCTTCACCGGGTAGTACGAGAAGATGCCCCGCGTCGGCTTGAAGTCCTTCTGGTTCGCGCCGGTCGGCGCGTACACCTTCTGGCCGGTGAAGAACGGCTCCCACCCGGCCACCTGGTAGCTGGGGTCGGTGCTGTCCTTGAGGATGTCCTCCTCCAGCCGCAGCAGGTTGGCCAGCGCGGTCGGGGCGAGCAGCAGCCGGCGGGGTTCGCGGGGCACGCCGCGGGCCTTCAGCACGCTGTCGATCGGCTCGACCGGCAGCACGTCCACCAGCGGCCGCAGGCGGCTGCTCTCGTCGGTGCGGGCCAGTTTGTACGTGAACAGCGGGGCGGCCACGTACATCAGCCCGCCGCCCAGGTTGTCCACCCAGGTGGCCAGGTTCTTGATGCTCTGGTCCGAGATGCGGGAGCTGCCGTCCGTCGCCTTCTCGTCCCAGTCCGGGTCGAACATGATGACCAGATCGTACTCGTTCAGGTTGTAGAAGCGGTCGGCCTTGTCGTCGGATCGCACTTTGTTGGTCAGGTCGAGGCGGTCGGGGAAGCGCGTCAGCACCTGCTCCGGCTCCACGTCCTGGACGATGTCGCCCTTCAGCCCGCCCTCGTTCTGGATCAGCACGCACACCCGCGCGCGGCCCTGGTTCTCCTCGCGGACCAGCAGGGTGCGGAGCGTCTGGTACTCGCGGCTGGGGGCGCTGGCCACCAGCAGCACCCGCAGGATGCGGTCCTGCACCAGCATCTCGCGGGGCGGCGTCAGGTGTTCCTTGCCGTCGAAGATCTCCCGCTTGTCGGCGGCCACGCGGGCCACCAGCTTCCAGTTCTCTTTGCCGGCGGACGCCTTGAACTGGCGGATGCGGCCCTCCTTCTTGGAGGCCTCGGTCATCACCTCCGGGAACGTCTTGTCGTCCGGGTCGAGGACGAACTCGGCCTCGCCGCGGGGCGGGTCGCCGGGCAGGAACTTGATCTTCTTCGTGATCGTGTGGACCGGCGTGTCCTTCTTGGCGTCCTGGCCTGGCATGTAGATGTCCAGGTTCACGTCCGTCTCTTGGCCGGGCAGCCCGACGCCGTCCACCGCCACCGTCACCTTGATCGGCTCGTCTGGTCCGGTAACACTGGGGGCTTGCAGGTCGGTGATGTCGATGCTCACGTTCTCGCGGACCTCGCCGACGGTCACGGTGAAGACGGGAATGTTCTCCTTCACCGCCAGTTCGCGGAGGGCGGACGCGGTGCCGGCCGAGCCGGGGTTGCTGCGGCCGTCGCTGAACACGATCACCCCTTTCACCATGTTCCCCGACTCGCGCTTGATGAGGTCCACCAGGCTGCCGGGCACGTCGGTGCCGGTGACGACCGACCGGGCCACCTCCACCCGCGTCAGCATCTTGACGCGGTTCGCCTTCAGCGCCGCCTTGTCGTCCGGGGTCAGGGCGTCGGGCACGGCCTCGGCCTCCGGCACCTTGGCCCACGCCGACGCCCAGTCGGCGTTGCCCGGCTCGTCGGCCTTCCACGCGGCGGCGGCCTGCGCCTTCTTCTTGCCGTCGTCGGACAGGCCGCGCAAGGCCACCGGGCGGAAGTCGTACTTCACCCACGACGACCACTCGTCGCGGCTCCACGGGGCGGACTTGGCCGGGAACAGCTGCGCGTCGTCGTCCAGTTGCTTGCCGAAGCGGAAGGCGTAGACGGGGTTCTTGTCAACGAGGTTCTTGAGCAGGTTCGCCTTGTCCGAGCCGTCGGTGCTGACGGCGGTGGCGTCGGTCAGGAAGTCGAGGATCTTGTCCAGGCGGGTCTTCGGTTTGGTGCCGGGCACCTTGGACAGTTCGTCGGACGTGTTGGCCACGCTGGGCGACACGTCGATGACGATCAGCACCCGCGACTGCTTGCGGGTCTTCTCCCGCTCCTGCATGGCCGGCAGCAGGAAGGCGACGGCCAGCACGGCATACACGAGGCACCGGAGCTGCGCCAGCAGCGGCGTCCAGGCCAGCCCGGCGTGGCGCGGCTCGCGCAGCTTGTGCGTGACGGCGACGACCAGACCGAGGGCGAGCATCAGCACCGGCACCGTCCACCACACGATCACGCCGTTCCACACCCACCACCCTTCGGTCTGGTACGGGTGGTCGAGGCCGACCAGCAGCACCGGGCCGACCGCGACGCCGACACCGACCGCCGCCCAGCCCAGGAAGCTGAAGATCCACCAGCCGAAGTGGTTGCGACTGTCGCGTAGGTAGCTGAGCGCGGTGAGAACGACGGCCAGCAGGAAGGTGCCGATGGTGAGCGTCCACCACAGCGGCTTCGCCTGCGGCAGTTTGCCGAATTTGCCGACTAGCATCAGCACGGCGGGCAGCAGCACAATGCCGGCGCGGGCGGACGCGGTCAGCCAGAAGACGATGGAGTTCGACCGCCCTTTCTTCAGGATGGTGCCGAGGAACACCGCGACGGCGAGCAGGAACAGCCCGCCGACGACGGTCAGCAGCACGAGCAGGGAGTCGTCCGCCGCGGACAGCGGGAACCCCTCGCCGAGCCGTCGCCAGATGAATTCGCGTTCGCGGGTGGTGTCGAGTTCGTTCATCGCGATCTCAAGGCGTTCGGGAAAATCGGGCGGTTCTTGGCGAGCGGGGGGCGTAAGCCCCCTGTTGGTTGCACGGAAACAGGGGGCTTACGCCCCCCGCTCGCCAAGACAAATACGATCGGTCACGCCGCGTCGGCCGTCGGGACGACGGCGCGGCGGGTGGCGGCGGCCGCCGACGGCGCGTTCTGGGCCAGCGACTCGTCGGTGTTGTGGTGGCTGAGGCGCACGGCCAGGGCCTGCTCGCACACCAGCACCAGCACCAGCACCAGGAAGATCCAGCCGGCCTCGGACAGGTCGGACTTCTTGTTCTGGAGGGCGTCGGTCCAGCCGGCGTCGTCCGGCGAGTGGATGGTCAGGCCGGGGGCGTGCTGGGCCAGGTCGTCGGTCGTCACCCGCTTCAGGTCGCCCTCGCGGCTGTCCGGGTTGACGACGACGGTGCGGAAGTCGGGCGACTGCTCCGGCGGCTTGGTGCCCTCGCCGGGCCGCGTCTGCACCAGCCCGAAGAAGTAGACGCCGGGCTTGGCGGTGTCGCCGTGCGCGACCGTCAGCATGCCGTCCTTCGCCTCCAACTTCTGCTCTCTCAAATCGACGAAGTCCACTTTCACCGCGTCGTTGTTCCGCACGCCCGGCTTCGGGTAGGTGGTGACGAACCCCTTGCGGACCCGCGCCTCGTAACCGACGGGCGCGTCCTTGCCGCCGGCCGGCAACTCGAACTGGATCGGCCGGCCGCACGCCACCCCGGCCCCGCCGCCGCCGCCGGACAGGTACGTCACCATCTCCTTCACCAGCGGGATGTAGCAGTAGTTGGCCGGCTGGGACGACGGCCAGTCGGTCCACCCGTCGTTGGCGGTGGTGAGCAGGACCGTCACCCGCCCGCGGCCGAACTGCTTGGCCAGGTACAGCGGGTCGCCGAACTTCACCCGGTCGCGGAGGCGGGCGATCTCGACCCGCAGGTCGGCCGCCTTCGGGTGCGCCCAGAACTCGCGGAGGATCGGCTCGTTCGGGTCGCCGTCGCTGCGGCCGTCCGCCAGCAGCCGGTCGAACTGGATGGCCAGCCCGCCGAGGCCGGCGTCGCTGTCGAACAGCACCTTGCGGATGCCTTCGCGGCCGTCGTTCACCGGCTTCTTGAACTTGGCCAGGTCCGGCTCGGCGACGAGGCCGGCCAGCTTCTCCAGGACGGCGTTCACCGCGTCCGAGAACTGCCCGAGTTCGCCCTCGTTCGGCATGCAGTACAGCTCGGTGACGGACTTGTCGTCCCGCCACTTGCCGTTGCGGTCCAGCTTGTAGTACTGCTTGATGGTGATGAACTGCGACCAGCGGACGATCTCCTCGGCCGGCTTGATCGGCTGGCCCCGCTCGTTCTGGTACAGGCCGGCCAGCGCCGGGTGCGCCCGCACCGCCGGGTCGCGGAGGAGGAACTTCTGCTGGGACAGACGGAGCAGCATGGCCGTCAGTTGGTCGTCGGTCGGCTTCGGCGTCGGGCCGTCCGGCAGCGGCACCGGGAAGAAGCCGGAGCCGTCCTTGTACAGCAGCTTGTTGTACTCCTGCGGCTTCACGTCCTCTCCGAGGAACACGCCGCACCCGCCGCCGTTCTTGACGAACGCTTCGACGTTCTTGGCCGCCGGCTCGGTCAGGCCGGGCACGTTCAGCAGCAGCAGCAGCGAGTACTTGGTCAAATCCTCCCGCTCCAGTTTGGCCGCGGTGGTCTCGGCGACGGCGAACCCGCTGCCGCCGGTGGACGGGTTGGCGAAGTACTGCTTCAGGAACACGAAGTGCCCGTCGGCCTTCTCGCCGGGGGCCAGGCCGGCCTTCCCGCCGTCCACCACCAGGACGGGCAGCTTCTCCCGCACCTCGACGACCGCGTGGCGGACGTTGTCGGCCGGAATGCCGCCGCGCTCCGGGGTGTCCAGCGACGCGGTGACGAGGCTGAACCGCTTGAACAGCCCCTCGGCGTCCTTGTCGGTGCCGGTGAACACGGCGGACGGGTCGGGCAGCAGCCGCGGGTCGGTGCCGATCTCGTCGAACGACAGCTCGAACCGCTCCATCGACACCTGGCCGGGGGGCAGCGTGGCGAACTGCTTCGACAGCCCCTTGTTGTCGTCGCCGTTCACCTTGATGGCGAAGCGGGCGTTCTCGACCGGGGCGACGCCGTAGTTCTTCACCACCAGGGTGAACTCGACCGCCTCGCCGCGGGCGGCCACCGGCTTGCCGGGGATCAGGTCGATGATGCCGATGTTGTCGTTCCCCCGCGGGGCGCGGCGTTCCGGGCTGCGGTACGGGTCGCCGACCACGTCGATCAGGTGGACGAGGACGCCGGCCTTCTTCAGCTCGTCCAGTTCGAGCGTCACCGCCTCCCCCTGCTCGGCCCAGTCGTTGGCCCGCAGGTCGGACACGAAGTACAGCACCTGCGCCTTGTCCGCGCCGGCCTGCTTCTGGAGGGTCTGCTTGGCCGACCGGAGGACGGCGGCGAGGTCGGTGCGGACGGTGCTGGCGGCGACGCTCTTCAGGTAGGTGTCCAGGTTGCCGCCCCCGCCTTCGGCGGTGCCGACTTGCCCGAACGGCCGCACCTCGCCGGGCCGGGAGGCGACCATCACGTCCAGGAACTGGGCGGTGGGGGCCTTGGCGACGGCGTTGACGATCTGCTCGGTGACGACCTTGCGGGCCTGCTCCAGGCCGTCCACTTCCGGCTGGTCGGCGGCCGGCTTCCACTTGTCCGCCATGCTCGGGCTGTCGTCGATCACCACCAGGTGCTGGGTGGCGCGGTTGTCCTTGCCGGCCAGGTCGAACCCGCTGAACCGGGCGATGAGCAGGCCGACGAGGATCATCAGCAGGATGCGGAGGATCAGGAGCAGCAACTGCTCGACAATCATCTTCCGCTTCATCTTCTTCTGCGCCTTCAGCAGGAACTCCATCGCCGCCCAGCGGACCCGCTTGAACCGCATCCGGTTGATCAGGTGGATGATGACCGGCGCGGCCACGAGCAGGCCGCCGGCGAGGGCGGCCCACTTGAGGCCGAAGGCGGCGGAGAAGAAGCCGGACAGCGACTCGAACATTGCGCAAGACCTCGATAGGGTCCAGGGGTTTCACCCCTGGCTACAGTCCGCCACACCTCCGGCGTGAAGACTGTCACCCGCCTGGGTTGTGACCGCCGAGCCGATTCTTCACCGCGGAGCGGTGCCGGACTGTAGCCAGGGGTGAAACCCCTGGCGGCCGGATTCCGTTGATTCTCTTGCATCCCGGAGGGATGCCGGACCTTCCGTCCTCACCGCGCCGGGCTGCTGGCCCGGTCGGACATGCGGCGGAACAGGAACCGCGACAGCACCGCGTCCATGTAGTCGCTGGTGCGGATCAGGTTGTAGTCCACGCCCATGCGGGTGCAGCCGCGGCGGCACTCGACCAGGTACTCCTCGAGCGCCTCCAGGTACCCGTCCCGCAGCGCCTTCGGGTCGCAGAACAGGTCCGGCAGCTCTTCCAGCCCCTCGAACTTGGTCATGCCGGCGAACGGGAACGTCAGCTCGTCGTCGTCCAGGATGTGGAACACCACCACGTCGTGCTTGCGGTGGCGGAGCATCTCCAGCCCCTTGAAGATCGGCTCGCGGTCGGTCAGCAGGTCGGAGAACAGGCAGACGATGCCGCGGCTGGGGCTGGTCTCGGCCACCTGCCGCAGGGACTTGAACACGTCCGTCTTGCCTTCCGGCCGGGTCAGGTCGAGCACCTTGACGATGGCGTCCAGGTGCCGCTGCGAACTCTTCGACGGCAGCGCCTGCCGCACGTCGAAGCCGAAGCTGTTCAGGGCGGCCGAGTCCTGCTGCTTGACGACCATGTAGCCCAGGCAGGCGGCGGCGGTGCAGGCGTACTCGTACTTGTTCATGGCCCCGCGGCCGTACAGCATGGATTCACTGGTGTCCACAACCAGGCTGCACCGCAGGTTCGTCTCGGCCTCGTACTGCTTGATGTAGAACTTGTTCGTCTTCGACCACACCTTCCAGTCCAGGTGGCGGATGTCGTCGCCGGGGACGTACTCGCGGTGCTGGACGAACTCGACCGACTGGCCGAAGAACGGGCTTTTGTGCTGGCCGGAGATGAACCCCTCCACCACCTGCCGCGCGCGGAGGTCGAGCCGGCTGATCTTGGCGATCGTCGTCGGGTGCAGGAAGCGCCGCGGGTCGGAATCGACGTCGGTGGCCATAGGTGCGGAGCCGAGGGGGTGGGTGGGTGTGGTTGCGTGTTCGCCGCGACTTTAGGAGCGGGCCACGGTGGCCCGCTCGTGAACTCGCGGCGAAGGCGGCCGGGGCGGTCTCACGAGAAGATCTTCTTGAACCGCTCGTCCTTCTCCAGTTCCCCTTCGCGGCTGGGCGTCTCGCGGAGGATCTGCTTCACCACGATGTCGGTGGTGACGCCCTCCGAGGCGGCCGTGAAGTTGGTCAGGATGCGGTGCCGCAGGACCGGCAGGGCGAGGGCCTGCACGTCCTCGACGCTGACGTGCTGGCGGCCCATCAGCAGCGCCCGCGCCTTGGCCCCGAGGATCAGGTTCTGGACGGCGCGGGGGCCGGCCCCCCAGCTCAGCCACTCCTTGATGAACTTCGGGCAGCCCGGCTGGCTGATGCGGGTCTGCCGCACCAGCGCCAGCGTGTACTTGATGACGTGGTCCGTCACCGGCACCTTGCGGACCAGGTGCTGCAGCTCCAGGATCTGCTCGCCGGACAGCACCGGGGTCGGCTCCTCGACGGTGGTGCCGGTGGTCCGCCGGGCGATCTCGAACTCCTCGTCGAACGTCGGGTAGTTGACGAACACCTTGAACATGAAGCGGTCTTGCTGGGCTTCCGGCAGCGGGTACGTGCCTTCCTGCTCGATCGGGTTCTGGGTGGCCAGCACGAAGAACGGGTTGCCCAGCTTGTGGCGGACGCGGCCGACCGTCACCTGCCGCTCCTGCATGGCTTCCAGCAGCGCGGCCTGCGTCTTCGGCGGGGTGCGGTTGATCTCGTCGGCCAGCACCACGTTGGCGAACAGCGGGCCGTTCAGGAAGCGGAACTCCCGCGACCCGGTGCTGCGGTTCTCCTCGATCACGTCGGTGCCGGTGATGTCCGACGGCATCAGGTCGGGCGTGAACTGGATGCGGCTGAAGTCGAGCGACAGGCACTTGGCCAGCGTCGAGATCATGAGCGTCTTGGCCAGCCCCGGCACGCCTTCCAGCATGCAGTGGCCGCGGGCGAACATGGCGATGAGGAGTTCCTCGATCACCTGGTCCTGGCCGACGATGACGCGGGACAACTGCTTCTTGATGTCCCGGAACGCGGACGTCAACTTGGTGGCGGCGTCCAGGTCGGAGTTGGACAGTTCGTCGGTCTCGGCCACGCGGGAGGCGCGGACGGCTTCGCGGTCGCTCATTGCGGGAACTCGATGATGGGGCGGTGGGGGGAAGTCGGGGGTGAGTGGTCGGGTCTTCGCCGCGACCGGAGGGAGCGCG
>JAYTTN010000399.1:0-5653 GCA_043745295.1 Fimbriiglobus sp.
CGAGGAGTTCGGGCACCACAGGGCATTCGCGGCAACGATTCTCGCTCGAACACCCCCTCTCCGGAACGGGGAGGGGGCCGGGGGGTGGGGTCTTCCAAAACCCAGGAAAAACCCAAAACCTACCCCTGACAGCCCCAGCGGGGAGAGGTGGGGCGCGGTTGGTGTGCTCCACACCAGACCCGGAACCGCCGAAGACGTGGCCCGCACGGGCATGAAGGCCCCCCCCACCCGCGATCACTTTCCTCCCCCGCTCGCGCAGCGGCACGAAATCCGTGCTATGTGGGAATGTCGGACGTTCCGACTGTCCTCGTACCGGCGGATTCCAGTCATGGCTCGCGCGCCCAGTCCGGCCGAGTTCCTCGACGGCGTCGAGAAGAGCAAGCTGCTCGGTCCGGCCGCCGTCGAACCGTACCGCGGCTCCCTCGACAAGTACGCCACGGCCGACGAGTTGGCGGACGCGCTGGTGGCCGACGGACTGGTCACGCCGTTCCAGGCGTCCCACCTGCGGCAGGGCAAGTGGCATGGCTTCTTCCTCGGCACCTACAAGATGCTGGACAAGCTCGGCGCGGGCGGGTCGGCCGTCGTCTACCTGGCCGAACACGTCCGCCTGAAGCAGCGGGTGGCGATCAAAGTGCTGTCCTTCCAGAAGGCGAAGGACGCCGAGGCGCTGGGGCGGTTCGAGCGGGAGGCGAAGGCGGCGGCGGCGGTGCGGCACCCGCACGTCGTCCACGCCTTCGACGTGGCGACTGAGGGACGGCTGCACTACATGGTGATGGAGTATGTAGACGGAGTGACACTGCTGAAGCAGTTGACCGAACGCGGCCGAATGGCCCCCCGGCGGATCGCCAAGCTGATGCACCAAGCCGCCCAGGGGCTGCACGCCGCGCACCGGGCCGGCATCGTCCACCGGGACGTGAAGCCGTCCAACCTGATGATCGACGCCGGCGGGGCGGTAAAGGTGATGGACCTCGGCCTGGCCCGGTACGAGGCGGACGAGACGGCGCTGACGCAGGGGAAGGCGGTCCTCGGCATCGCCGCGTACACCGCCCCGGAGCAGATGGCGGCGAACGCCGCCGTGGACGCGCGGGCCGACGTGTACGCCCTCGGCGCGACGTTCCACCTGGCCGCCACCGGCAAGCGGCCGCTGGTGCTGGGCGCGCCCGGCCCCGACATCGCCGCCCGCACCCCGGCCGAGGAGCCGGAGTACCGCAAGCTGATGAGCCTGATCGGGCGGATGATGGCGGTTCGCCCGGAGGACCGCTACCAGTCGATGGCCGACGTGTCCGCCGCGCTGTCGGTGTCCGGGCTACTCGCCGAACCCAAGGCGAAACCGCCCGCCGCACCGGTGGCGGCCGACCGGCCGATTCGCCCGGTCAGCCGGCCGAGCGTCGAAGTGCCAAGCACCCCGCCGATGCCGATGGCGGTCGAGTATCAGCCCGACGAAATCCCCTATGCGGTGGCGGTGGCCGACGAGCCGACGCCCGCCCACGTCACGCCGATGCCGAAGCAGTTCCGTTCGCCGGCCCCGCTGCCGAAGTCGTTCGGCGAGGTGTCCCCCGTCGAGGAACCGGACGCGGCGTTCGACTTCCGCGTCCGGGGGTTGTTCGAATCCCTCGGCCGGACGGACCCCGATGCCGCAGTCGCGGTCGAACCCGAACCCGTGACCGTTCGCCGCGCCGTTCCCGCCCAGAACCCGGCGGTCAAGTGGCTCGTGGCGGGGGGGACGTTCGCCGTCGTGCTGGCGACTCTGCTCCTGCTGGTCCGCTAAACGACATCGGGCGAAAGGAATCCCGCCACTCCGCCTTGCCTTCGTCGGCCGTTCGGCGGTAGCATCCGCGCGGTCGTTCGATTCGCATACGGTGGTAGTGCCCATGGACGGGACATACGCGGCCGGGTTCCGCCGCAAGCCGGCGTGGCTGCTGGCCGTCGGGCTGATCGTGATCGGGCAGGCGGGGCTGGCCGGCCGGCTGTTCGACGCCGACCGCCCGTGGGACGCGCTGGCCGACGACCGCCCCGTCACCGACGGCCGCCACCCGCTGCACTTGTACCACGGCGGCCTCGGCGCGGCCACCTTCCGCGCGTGGTCGGCCACCACCTGTTACGACCCGAACTTCCAGGCCGGCTACCCGAAGACGCCGGTGTTCGATTCCGGCTCCCGCCCGGCCGAACTCGTCCTCTACCTGTTCGGTCATGCCACGCCGAACCCGTCGGCGTACAAACTCGGCCTGTTCCTCACGGCGCTGCTGGCTCCGCTGGCGTTCGCGGCGGCGGCGCGGGGCTTCGGCCTGCCGGCGGCGGCGGCCACCCTCGCCGGCGTCGGCGGGTGCGCCGTCTGGTGGTCGCCCCCGGTGCAGGCGGCGTTCGTCGCCGGCCAGCAAGACGCCCTGCTGTACGGCCTGGCCGCGCTGGTGTTCCTCGGCGGGCTGGCCCGGTACGTCGCCGATCCGGGCGTCACCGGCTGGGTGCTGATGGCGGCGTCCGCCGTCCTCGGCTGGTACGTCCACCCGGTCGCGTGGGCGGGCCTGCTGCCCGTCGTCCTGGCACAGTACGTCGTCCACGCGCCCCGGCACGGCCCGGCGTGGCACCTCGGGCTGCTCGCCGTGTTCGTCGTCGGGGCCGGCCCGAACCTGTGGTGGCTGAAGGACTGGGTCTGGTTCTGGTCGCTGCGGCGGCCGGTGGGCGACGACGGCTCGCTGCCGACGGCGGTCGAGCTGGTCGGCGGCGCGGCGGATTACCTGGCGATCTTCGGCCCCGGCCCGCTGGGGTGGGCGGCGGTCGCGGTCGGCGTGGTCGGACTGGTGACGATGGTGCGGAACGGACTGGGCGGGGCCGTCGGGGTGATCGCGGCGGCGGCGGTGCTGGCGGCGGCGGTCGCCCGCCTGGGCGACGTGTGGCCGCTGGCGAAGGCGGTGAACGCGCACCGGGCGGCGGTGCTGGTGCCGTCGGTGGCGGTGTTCCCGACGGCGTTCCTGCTGTGCAAGTTGCTGGAGCGCCTTCGCCTGCGCACGGCCGTCGTCCTCGCGGCGGCGGGGCTGCCGGCGTTCGTCGGATGGATTCTGCCAGGGGTGCTGCCGCCGTTTACTGTCACCCCGCTGCGGCTCGGCCTGACGGCGAATCAACTCCGCCTGATGGACGACCTCAAACAGTTCGTCATGCCCGACGCCCGGCTGCTGATCGAGGAGCCGGACACGAAGCAGCCGGGGTGGAACTGGACGGTCCTCATCCCGCACCACACCGGCGTCCCGTGCCTCGGCGGAATCGACCCGGACGCCTGCTTCGAGCACCTGTTCTGCGGACTACGGGACGGGAAATTGGCCGGGCGGGAATTCGCCGAATGGTCCGCGCTCGACCGGGCGCAGTTCTGCCGGCAGTACAACGTCGGGTGGGTGCTGTGCCGGTCGGCCGAGGCGGTGGCGTGGTGGGGGTGCGACCCGACGGCGCGGGTAGTCCGACCGGCCGACGCCGACGGCTGTGTGCTGTTCGAGCTGGATCGCCCGCGGTCGTTCGTGCTGGCCGGCACCGCCACCCTGGAGCGGGCCGACGCCCGGCAACTGGTGCTAACCGACCTCGTGCCGAACGAGCACGGCGACGTGATCCTCTCGTTCCACCACCAGCGGGAGTTGCGGGTCGCCCCGCTGACGGTGTGGCTCGACCCGGACCCCGCCAAGGATGCGTTCGACCCGATCCCGTTCGTGCGGCTGAAACTCGTCGGCCCGGTGTCGCGGGTGACGCTGACGTGGGAACACCCGTAGCGAGGAGTGGAGACATTTCCCGGTCGTCGCCGCGAGGTTGCGGGCGGCCGGACGCCTCCTCACCCGGTCCGCGCGCGGATGGCGTCGGCCAGCACCGCCACGGCCGCGTCGTTGTGCCAGTCCCACGGGACGATCAGGTCGGCGAACTGTCGGGACGGCTCGACGAACTCGGCGTGCATCCGCCGCACGGTGGTCAGGTACTGGTGGCCGACATCGGCGACGTTCCGCCCGCGCCCGCCCTGGTCTTCGGGCAGCACGTCGCGGACCATCCGGCGGAGCAGCCGCAGGTCGGCGGGCGTATCGACGAACACCTTCAAATCCAACTGGCGGCGGATGTCCGGCAGGGCCAGCACCAGGATGCCCTCGACGATCAGCACCGGGTTCGGCGTGAGGACGGTGACGCCGGCCGTCCGCCGGTAGTTGGCGAAGTCGTAGGTCGGGCACTCCACCGGCAGGCCGGCTTTCAAATGGTCCAGGTGTTGCAGGAACAGGGCCGTGTCGAGGGCGTCCGGGTGGTCCCAGTTGTTGGCGGCCCGCACGTCCTCCGGCATGTCGTCGCGGTCGCGGTAGTAAGCGTCGTGCGGCAGCACGGTCAGGCTGCCGCCGATGTCGAGATGCCGGAGGCGGTCCACCAGGGTGGACTTCCCGGAGCCGGTGCCGCCGGCGATTCCGAGGGTGAGCATGGCGGCATCCGGGGCGAGGGCGTGAGGGGGTTGGGGAATTGTACGCGCCGCGGGCGTCGGTCGGTGGGTGTGCCACTGGAAGTAGGCGGCGGTTTCGGGTATCGGAGAGCCACTCGCGAGGTGTGAGGGAGGAATCGCCATGCCCGTCGGCACGTTCGAGTATCGGGACGAGGCGGAGAAGGCGGCCATCGAACTGCACGTCGCGTTCGTCGCCCAGATGCGGGACTCGGCCGGGGACGCCCCATACGGGCAGGTCCTCGACGCCCTCGACGGGCACGCCCCGGGGGCCGGGCGGGAGTTGCTCCGCACCGGCCTGGGGCGGGCCGTCCAGGCGAGTGCGGACGCCGGCGCGGGGAAAAAGGGGCGGATCGCACCTGCCCGCGCGGGGGCCGGCGGCACCGCAAGCGGCGGGTCGAGCGGGACGTGGTGACGGCCGTCGGGGCGATCCGTCCGGGCCGCCGGCACACCCGATGCCCGGCCTGCGGGGAAGCCGGCTTCCCGGCCGACGGGCGGCTCGGACCGGACGGATACCCGACCCGGAGGGCGAGTCGGATGGCCTGCCTGGCCGGGGTGAGCGACCCGTTCCGCCGGGCCGAAGTGCTGCCCCGGGAGTCGACCGGGTGGACCGCGGGCGCCGAGGCGATCCGCCGCCGGACGCACGCCGAGGCGGCGACGGCCACCCGCGCCCGCGACGAGCGGGAGGCGTTGCCGGCGGCGTTCGCCCGGGCCCAGGAGCCGACGGCCGAGCGGCCGGGGCCGGTCGATGCGGAGGCGCGCATCGACGCCGGCAAGGTGAACGCGACCGGCGGGTGGCGGGACGTGACGGTGGCCGCGTTCGCCGTGCGGGGGCGGGCGGGGGCGGGCGAATCGGCGGAGGCGTCGTCGCGGGCGCTGCCGGCCCCGGCGGCGCGGTCGGCGATCGCGGCCGCGGAGGAGGTCGGCCCGTCCGCCCCCCGGTGCCGGGCCGAGGCGGATCGGCCGGGGCTGACCGACCCGTCCCGGCTGACCGTGCCGGGGGACGGGGCGGAGTGGATCCGGAACCCGGCCGACGAGCGGTTCCCGTCGGCCGGGCAGGTGCCGGATTACTACCGCGCGGCCGAGCACCTGGCGTCGGCCGGGCGGGCGTCGCTGGGCGCGGCCGCGTTCCCGGCCTGGCTGGCGGGGGCGACGGGGCGGTTGCCGGCGGACGGGTACGCGGGGGCGTGCGAGTCGCTGCAC
>JAYTTN010000400.1:0-1553 GCA_043745295.1 Fimbriiglobus sp.
GAACAAACGTGACGTAGCGAAAGGGATGGGCAGGCCATCTGCAGCGGCCTCGACCCGAAACTATGGGAACTCGCGTACCTGAAGACGACCCGGCTGACCGACTGCCACTACTGACTGCACGACCACTTGGCCCTCGGTCGGAGGGCCGGACTCTCGGACCGCCAAGTCCATGAACTCGACCGGTTCGAGGCGAGCGAGGCGTACTCGCCGCTGGAGAAGGACGTCCTGCGGTTCACGGAACAGTGGACCGCTCGCGGGCGGGTGGACGGGGACGTTCTGGTCCAGTTGACCACCGCCCTGTCGGCGGAACACATGGTTCTGCTGGCGGCGACGGTTGGCCAGGCGAACTTCACCAGCCGCTTCAACGTCGTCTTCGGGGTCGAACTGCCATGACTGGATCGGGGAGCGACCGAACGGCTCGGAAATACGCAACGGGTTGCGTTTTTCCCGGCCATCCCGTCTCGCCTTGACCGGAGACAGAGGGACCGCACGGTAGTAACGAGCAGGCCGGCGTCGGGCACGAGCCGGACGGCCTGGTACGGGACGAAGAACAGCAGGCACGGGGCGGCGAATGGGTGGCACGCGTCGTCGGCCCAGAACGAGCCGCCGCCGGCCTGCACCCAGTAGATCGTGAAGCAGTTGGTCCGGTGGGGCCGGGCGAGGGTTCCCACGTCGGGTTCGGCGACCTCAAGAGCGAGTCCGCCGTTCCGCGGGTCGTACAGGGTCTGTGCGACTTCGGGAGGGGTTACACCGCCGGACGGATCGGGGTCGGTCATGTTTCGTTCACCTCGCCGCGACGGTGACGACGACACGGAAGCCGATGTTGTCGCCCTTGGTGCCGGGCGCGCCGGGGTCGCGGGCGCGGGCCGTGCAGTGGGACGCCCCCGATCGCCACGACCCGCCTCGCATCACCGGGTCGCGGGTCGCGCCCGTCGCCGGGTCGGCGCGGCGGTCGGCGCACCACTCCCACACGTTGCCGAGCGTGTCGCGCAGCCCCCACGCGTTCGCCGGCAGCTTGCCCACCGGCTGTCGGCCCCGCCCCTTCGACTCGGCCTTCGGGTTGGGCGTGTACGCGACGTTGAACCACGAGTACTTGGCCTGCTCCATGGAACCGCCGAACCGTCGCACCTTCCTCTTCGCCTCGTCCGGGGCCGCGGCCGGGTCGCTGCTCGTGCCGGGGCTGGCCGACGCCGCCGAGGGCGACAAAGCGCCGCACGCCGGGAGCGGACTGGTCACCGGCAAGCCGAAGGCCCTGCGGCACAAGGAGGTGCCCGGCTTCCTGAGCGCGGCCCAGCTCGCCCCGCACCACACCGCCCACTACGGCGGTGCCCTCAAGGCGTTCGTCGGCGTCGAGGAGAAGTTCGAGGAGCACTTCGCCAAGGGCACGGCCATCGACGCCGCGGCGTTCGAGCGGCTGAAGCAGTTGCAGTCGAGCCGGGGCAACAGCGTGATCCTGCACGAGCTGTACTTCGACGGGCTGGCCCTCAAGGCGCCCGACCCGCCCGAGGGGGTCAGGAAGGCGGTCGAGTAGCGGTTCGGATCGCTCGACAAGT
>JAYTTN010000401.1:0-5648 GCA_043745295.1 Fimbriiglobus sp.
CAAAGGCGGCCCCCGGCCATTGCGCGGGCCCACGACGGTTCTGGCATTTTCCGTCCGCCATTCCACTTCGGCTTGCAGCCCCGCCGCCGCCTTCCTATACCCCGCCGGCCCGTGGATCGTGCCCGGAGTGTCGCCATGCCCCGCCTCGCTGTCGCCGTCGCGCTGGCCGTCGCCCTCGCCGGCGCGGGCGGCTGCGCCACCTACAACCCCAGCTACTTCCCGTACTGGATTCCCGGCGGGCGGGTCGAGCCGACGCACGCCAAGCCGCGCGGCCGGGCGGCCATCCACGACTTCGACACGAAGGCCGTCCGCCTGGAGGTCACGCCGGGCCGGGCGAACAACCCGCTGAAAACCCAGCAAGTCCTGGTCGCCACCGTCCTCGACAAGGACAACCAGCCGCGGCGCGGGCGGCGGGTCGAGTGGATCCTCGAAGGCCCCGGCAGCATCATCGAAGTGGACGAGACCGGCTGGACCGCCGGCCGCGGGTACAAGGTCGATACCAAATACGCCGTCGGCTACACCGGCTACCGCGACCAGGAGCTGACGCGGGGCACCCCGGACAAGGCCGACGACGTGAAGGTGTGCGCCGGCCAGACGTGGTGCATCGTCAGCAGCGCGGTGCCCGGCCAGACGGTGGTGCGGGCCTACGCGCCGGAGATTTTCAACTCGACCAAGAACATCGTGGACGTGGACCTGACGTGGGGTGACAACCAGTTCAGCTTCCCGCCGCCGGCCGTCACCCGGTACGGCGGCGAGTACGACCTCAGCACCGTCATCAACCGGCTGTCGGCCGAGGCCGGCGTGACGCCCAACGACATCAAGGTCCGCTACCGGCTGGCCGGCGGGCCGCAGGCCGAGTTCATCCCGGTCGGTACCCAACGGGGCGCGCGAGCCGGCCAGCCGGAGATGGACGTGACCGCCGACGGCGACGGCAAGGCCGGCGTACGGATCGTCCAGCCCCGTCCGCTGCAAGGGAAGACCAACGTCATCGTCGAAATCCTGAAGGCCGACCCGACCGGCGTCGGCGCGGGCACGGTCGTCGGCCGCACCACCACCAGCGTCGAGTGGGCGGCCCCGCAACTGGCCCTGGACGTGAAGATGCCGAAGGCGACGGCCCAGGACCGCGAGTTGCCGGTGACCATGCTGGTGACGAATACCGGGCCGGTGGAAACGTCGGCGGTGACGATCCGTGCGGCTGTCCCCGAAGGAATGGAGTTGGTGTCCACCGATCCGGTCCCGACCCGGCAGGCCGGCCGCGAGCGGAGTTGGGCCATCGGCGCGCTCGCCCCCGGCGGCAAGCAGGAAGTGCGGATGACGGTGAAGCCCACTCGCCGGGGTGGCGTCACACTCCGCGGCGTGGCCAGCACCGAGGACGGGCTGCGCTCGGAGGCGACCGCGTCCACCGAGATCGGCACGGCGGCGCTGAAGGTGACGGCCGAACCGGGCGGCGTGGTTGCGGCCGGCCAGCGGGTACCGATCCGCGTCGTCGTGGCCAACCCCAGCGGCATCACCGTCGAGAACGCGGAAGTCTGGGTGGTCGTGCCGCAGGGCCTCGAACACGATTCCGGCAACGCCACCGTACAAGCCACGGTCGGCACGCTGCCGGCCGGGCAATCCAAGCCGGTGGACATCCCGCTGATCGCGCGGCAGCCGGGCAAGTACGCAATGACGGTGAACGTCACCGCCGACGGCGGGCTGACCGAGAAGGCCGTCACGACCGTCGAAGTGAAGCGGTCGGACCTGAAAGTCACGATCGCCGGGCCGGAGACGCTCGCGCCCGGCGGCGACGGCGTGTACGAGGTGAAGGTCCACAACCCCGGCGAGGTGCCATTGCCGAACGTGACCGTCCGGGCCGCGCTGCCGCCGGCACTGCAAGCCAAGTCCGCGACCGAGCAGGGCAAGGTGTCCGGCCGCGACCTCGTGCTGTGGACGTTCGACACGCTGGCGGCCGGCGAGCGGCGGACCATGAAGGTGAGCGTGACGGCCGACCGCACCGGCGAGCGATCACCCATTGCGGTGAGTGTGGCGAGTGACTCCGGCGGCGGGAAAGGCTTGACCGCGAAGGCCGAGATGGTCGTCTCCGTGGTCGGCAAACCGGCGCTGGTGCTGGAACTGGCCGACCCCCGCGAAGCGATCCCCGTCGGCCGGCGGGGGCAGTACCGCATCCGCGTGCGGAACCTGGGCACCGGCCCGGCCAAGGACGTGACCATCAGCGCCGACATCCCGGACGAGTACGCCAACGTCAAGGGCCTGGGCACCGACGGCGCGACCGTGCGAACCGAGGGCAGCCGGATCACCTTCCCGACGATCCCGGAGCTGCCCGCCGGCGGCACGGTGACGGTGACGGTGGACGTGGAGGGGGCGAAGGCCGGCACCGCCCGCCTCCGCGCCGAGGTGAAGGCGAGCTACCTGAGCAGCCCGCTCCACGAGGAACAAGCCAGCCGCGTCGTGGGGAAGTGAGGAAAAGGGTGTGAGGCTGAACGACCGAACTCACCTACATGGCCCACACCAGCGAGTTGCGAATTCCAGAAGCCTGACCTACGGGCCGGGTCAGGTGCCGCGCCTGGTTCGGCGGACTACGGGCTGAGAATTTCGCTCAAGTCGGACTCGATGACACCATTCTGAGCATCGATCTCGTCCATATCTGCGTCGTCGGCGTGCTTGACGATGACCTCAATAGTCCAGAACAGCCACCGCATAGAGTCCCGGACATCTTCCAACTCATCCGTATTGATGTACAGGTCGTGATTTCGCTTCGGGTGAGTGATACGGTGACGAACTTTGAGCGCGTTCTGAGTCCGCTCCCACCCAGTGTCGGAGAAAAATCTTGAGGGATTGAGGTGCCAACAGTTGGCACCAGTCCTGATGACGAAAGCAAATTCGTTGAGGAACGGCCGCCGCGCCGCTTCTTTTTCGAGTTTGCCTTGTTTGGTGATTCGGTGGGCAAGTCTGCCAAGCATGTACAGGGGGGCGATTCGCAATTCGTTGTACCGATACATTCTGCCCACCAGCCATTGGGAGACAATCCCCCGAAACCAGTCCAACATCCCTTCGTGGAGCGCGAAGGCTGCTCGGACAAAGTCGCGGCAAGCAGTCGGTGAGTGCGATGCCTCGATTCGATCCTCGGCAAGGATAATGTCTTGAACGAGGTCGTTGATGAACGAAACCGGAATGGCCTGCCCGTCCTGAACGAAGACTCTGCCTGGCATGGCTGCTTCCCCTGGCTTACGGCACGAACCTTTCCTACCGGACACATCGTATCAGCTCAAGTTCGCGCCTGCCGCCGAGTGTGGCGAACTCGCCTGCGCGCCTCGGTAGGCGTTCCCCGTGCCTGCGTGATCCGGGCGTCCGGTGTGAAGGCTGGATCGGCCAAGGTTGGTTGATATCGCCCAGCATTCCGCCGCTGAGTCGTCCGACGCGTCCACGCTATTGGATTCCGTGGTCAGTTTTGCCGCCAAGTCTCAGCCGGTCAAGCGAAAAACCTGTACCGTGCCGGATTTCGGCGCGGGAGCAGGACTGCACCATCCAGTCGTTTTGCCGCACGATTGGGAAGATGTCATGCCGCCCAGCACTCCTCCTCCGGTTCAACTGCCCCGACTGCTCGACCGGCTGTAAGGCGAAACGCCTGATCTATCATACCCACGCCCTTCGCCCTCACTCGCCCCGGTTTTGCCCATGCCCGTGCTGCTGTTCGACATCGACGGCACCTCGTCCCATACATCCCCCGGCACCCCAAGCCGAACGGGGAGTTCAGCGGCGAGTGAGCCAGTAATGGCTCGCCTCAGGAGCGGATGCCGGCGTCCGCTGCAACGACTTATTCAACCGGGTGCGGAAGGCCACCGCCGGGCGGCGGACGGGGTGTCCGCGCGCGGCGCGGCGAAAACGAGGGGAGAAGAGGGTCAACCGCCATCAGTTACGGGGGAAGTTCCTGGGGCGGCCCGCCCTACTACTGGGTTACTGTCGCTTGTAGGTGCGCCCGTCGAACTTGAGCGTTTTTTCGTCTGGGCTGAGAGTGTAGTCGTACTCGGTATCCTTGCCCGCGATGTTCGTGATCACCAGCTTGCCCTTCTTGACGGTCCAGGGAATGAAGCCACCGCGCGACGTCCCATCCGCCTTGAACTCGAAATCGTCCGGCAGGACGAACGTCTGCTCCTTCCACTTGCCCACGAGGGCCTTGGCGTCCTCGCGATCACCCGCGCACGCGGTGCCGCCCAGCGAGAGGAAGGCCGTCACCACGAGCGCGCCGACGGTGGCTTGGAACAGTTTGCTGACGATGCTGGTCTTGGACATGGTCCTTCTCCTTCAGGGGTTCTGTTGCCTTGAGCGAGTCACCCTGTCCTTCGCCCAACAACCCAAGAAACTTCTTGAGGTCGCACGGATTTCCGTTCTTCCCGCAGAGTTTTCACCGAAGCGGCTTCTTCTCCGCCGCCGAACATGTGATTCTCCGGCCGACTGGCCGAAGGCATTTCCGACATGCTAACCGTCGAGTTCGGGCGGTCAAACGAAAATCCGCCGGAAGGCCGGAATTTTCCCCTGTACTGCTATTTGGCCATCCGGCTTCCTCGCCGCACTTGGGAAACACGACATGTCGCAAAGCACCAATACCCCGTTTCCGCGGCCGAAACTGCTCGGACAACTCCGCGTCGTTCGGGGGTCGAACCGGCGAAGCGCCGGAGCGGCTGCCGGTGGTCCTGACCCGCCGCGCGACTCGTAGCGGACTCTCGGCGAGAGTCGGCCACCCTATTTGCCCACCCACTCCGGGAAGCCCAGTTCGCGGAAGCGGGCGAAGCCGGGGCCGGCCACATACCGCACGAACGCCGCGGCGGCTTCGGGGTCGCGGGCCTGCTTCAACCGGCCGATCTTCACGTCCGCCCGGATGCCGGCCAGTTCGGGCAGCTCCAGCGTCGGTTGCGCCGGGTAGTTGCGGGCCACGGCGTCCCACACGATGGCGGCGTCCACGGCCCCGACCGGCGTGGCGTTGGCCGAGTCCGTCACCGTCCCCGCGCCGCGGACGTTCGCCGGCGGCAACTCGTTCCACTTGCCGGTGGCGGTCAGCCGCGAGCGGACCAGTTTGCCGACGGCCGCGCCTTCGTTCGCCAAGCTCACCCGCGTGCCGGGGCGGATCAGGTCGGCCCAGGCGCGCACGCTCATCCGCCGTTTGTCGGCCGGCGGCAGCAGTACCACCGCCCGCATGACCGAGAGCGGCACGATGTCCGCGATCAACCCCTTCTCGGTTGCGAGGCGGAGGTAGCTGTCGTCGGCCGGCAAGAAGGCGTCGGCCGGGTGGCTGGCGGACGGGAATTCGACGCGGACGAGCAGGTCTTCGGACGCGCCGAACCGCAACTCCACGCGGCGATCGGTAGCCGCCTCGTAGTCCGCCGCCACGAGCGTCATCGCCGGCCGCAGGCTGGCGGCAACGTACACCACCAGCGGCCGCGCGCCGCCGGCGTGCGGGGCGTCGCGCACCATTAGCGCGGCCACGAGGCCGGCCAGCAGCAGCAGCGAACCGACGGCGACGGGCGTGGGCGAACGCATGTGGAATTCGACCCGATCCGGAGTCGGGCGAAAGCCCAGTTCAGTTCGGCGTATCGCCTTGTTAGCCCGCCGCGCCGGCAAGGGGCGAATCACTCGGGCGGCTGGCCCCTTGC
>JAYTTN010000402.1:0-5646 GCA_043745295.1 Fimbriiglobus sp.
GTTTCGCCGACACGTTTCCGGCTCGAACACCCCCTCTCCGGGACGGGGAGGGGGCCGGGGGGGTGGGGTCTTGAAAACGCTGGCAAGCGCAAAGACCAACCCCTGACAGGAGGCCGGGGGTGAGGGCCTGAACCCGCCGGAGCCACCGGCTACGGATCACAGGGAGAGGGTAGTTGTGCAGCAACCGGGTGAGGGCCGAACGCCGGCCGTGCCAGACAACTTTGGCGCACCCCGTCGCGGTCTCACGAGCTGGCCGGTAGTGCGAAGGCCGCCCGCTTGACGAATTCGGCGCGGCGGTCGCCCCACTGCGCCACCTTGCGGAAGGCGTGCGGAGTGCGGTCGAACAGGTGGAAACAGACGGTGTCGCAGACGCCCCAGGTGTCGAAGTCGCGGCACCAGCGGTCCATCCGCGCCGGGGTGACTTCGGCCGGGTCATCGACGAGTGCCGCCAGCAGCCGGGCCTCGTAGCAGCCGGTGTCCCAGAGTGCGGCGGCCAGCTCGTGGTCGCGCCCCAGTTCTTTCGCCAGGATTTTCAGGTTGGCCATCGACACGCCGTAAAACCGGGTGGCGGTGATGCCGAACCGCGCCAGGTTCGCGCGGTCGCGGTCGGTGCCGCTCGCCTCCAGCCACGCGAGCGCGGCCCGGACTTGCTCCGCCAGTGGGGTGACATTCATCCGCTTAGGTGGCATGCGCCGTTCCCCCCGCGGACCCGTCCGGACTGGCGAGCGCGACGTGGCCGTCAACCCAGCAATCCCATCGGTCGAACCTGCTCCATCGCCAGACGAAGTTGACTTTCCGACAGGCCGCCCGTGGCCACCAACAGCCCCACTCCCGGCGCGTTTCCCGGTCCCAGTTGGAACAAATCCCGGTACAGAAGTCCGATTGGCCCGGAATGGAGCTTCTGCACGCCCTTGTCACTCGGGACGATCAGGAGCGTGCGAGGCTTGCCCACGGATTTCCGCAGCAGGACCGCGTACGCGGACTCGGCGGCAACCCAGTCGGTGACGGGCCAGTCCCCATCGATCACGGCGATGAACCAGCCGCACTCGCTCGTGCCGCGGAGGAGGGATTGCCGCCAGAGCGTGCCGGACGGAATCGACGACGTGTCGAGGAACACCTCGCGTCCCTGGCCCGCCATCCAACCATGAATCCGGGCCGCCATGTCACACGACCACGCCGACCCGTGCATGTAGCTGATGAACACCGAGGTCGAACGGGACGGGCGGAACGGGAATGCGTCCGGGCCGAACGGAAATTGGCCGATCGCCGTCAGCGTGTGATCGCGCCGGGCGGGGTTCGCCAGCGCGGCCTGCAGATCGGACAGCGACGTGCATTCCGCCCGGATGCGGCGGGCGTACAAGTAAAACCGGTACAGGATGACGGCGGACACCGCGCCGAAGAAGAGGCCAAGTGGCGGCACCTCGAGAGACGCCACTGACACGGCGGTCGCCGCAGCGGCCGACAGGAGGGCGGCCGCCGGGAGCCAGAACCGGGCGTCGAGTCGCCCGACGACCCGAAGGCCGAAGAGGCAATTCCGGACGACGACGAACAGGCAGTGGGTGATGAAGAAGGCCGCCAAGAACGTGGCACACGGGAGGACGTACGGGTTCGCCAGGAACTCCGGCCACGGCCCGCCCCCCGCCACCAACGCCACCGCGGACGCGCAGTGCAGGAGCGCCGCGAAGTAGCTCAACGGCCAAAGAATCGAGAGAATCGGGTAGTAGTTCAGGCAAAGCGAATCCCGCAGGCCGAGTGCGGTGCTGACTTGATTCAGATCGTGCGCGGTGCGGAAAAAGCCGGCGATCTGCCGAGCGACCGCTTCCGCGCCAGGAGTGGCCGTCCGTTGAACGAAGTCGTCGAGCAGGCCGGCTCCCGACGGCCCCGATGCGGACAGCAGGTACACGCGGCTGGTTCCCAGCGACGTGGTCGCGCGGACGGCGGCCACATCCGACGGGGTGGCCTGGGCGAGGGCGGCGGGCGAACAGACGATGGCGTGGACCACTTCTGGCGGGAAGCCGGCCGCCGCGGTCGCGGCCGCGTGCGTCGCGTCGAGCGACAACGTGCCGTGCTCTCGGTCGAGCGCGGCGACGAGCGCGACGGCCTCAAGTGGGGGATGCCGATGAGGGTGACACGGAACGGGGCACGCAGTTGGGGACTTCCCCCACCGTCGAGAGTGATGGTCACGGTTGGCCCCCCGGATCGGACTGGGACAAAAAGTATCGAGCCAAGCCAACGGCGAGGACCACGACGACAGCCACCGCGCCTGCCACCCACTTAAGCCGTTGCCGCTGCTCGTTTGCTCGCTTCGCCGCGCTCAGCGGGACGCCGCGCTCATCGACCCACAGGACTCGTCCGCCGCACTTCCGGCACTCACTCTCGTCGGCGTGCCGGAACAGGTCGCTCATGTCCGTGGGGGTCCGGCACGCCGGATCGCACGACTTCGGCGTACGTGTGCTTGCACTTCCTACATGCCTGCGTTTCCTTCCTCATGGGCGTTTCCTCCCTCGTGTGACATCCCGAATCGGTTCGAGTTTTTACGCGAAGCGGATGGCAGTATCGTTCAGGCGCACGGTGCGGCCAAGCGAAAAACGGCCACAGCCGCTAGGCGACCGCTAACGACGACACACCGCCACCGGACTCGTTTCGATCTCCCACGACAGACCATCGCAACGGATACGGACGGTGTTCTCGTTGCGTGACAGCACGAAGACGGAATTCCGAATCGCCGGCGCGTCCGTTCGTCCGTGGAGTGACGCCGTCACACCGCGCCCCCTACCCCGCCACCGTGATGACGTGGAACGACACGCCGTGCGGGGACAGCAGGCCGCCGAAGCGGCCGACGTTCGGGATGTCCATCGGCGGGACGCAGACCGAGCCGCCGAGCGCCGCCGCGAGCGCCGCCGTCGCGTCCACGTCCGTCACGGTGAAGTAGACCGCCCAGTGCGGCGGGAACTCGCCCATGTGCGGCAGGATCGGCATCATGCCGGCCACGGGGAGGTAGGCGAGGGCGAACTCGGTGTACGCCGCGCCGGAGGCCGCCGACGGCTTGGTGGTCGCCGTCCAGCCGAACAGTTCTGTGTAAAAGGCGGTCGCGCGGGGCACGTCGGTGGTCAGCGTCTCGAACCAGCACGGCGCGCCCGGCCGCGCGGGATCGACATCCGTTCCGGGCATCTTCTTGGGTTCCCACACGTCGAAGCCCGCGCCGTTCGGGTCGGAGCAGACGGCCATCCGCCCGGCGTCGAACACGTCGAAGGCCGGCCGCGCCTTGCCGCCGAGGGCCGTCACCCGCCCGCCGGTCGCGTCGGCGCTGGCCACCTTCACCATGACGCCGAGGTGCGCCGGCGTACCGGGCGGGGTGTTCGGGCCGTGCAGGTCGAACAGGCCGCCGATGTCGCGGCCGCCCACCCTCATGCCGTGGCCGACGCCGGGCATCTCGAAGAACTCCCAGCCGAGCAGCTTGCCGAAGAAGGCCATCGCCTCCGCCGGCTGCGGGGTCAGCATGTTGATCCAGCAGAACTCGCCCGGCTGCCGCACCCGGTGGCCGCCCGCCAGCAGTTCGTCCATCCGCTGGTAGCCGTACTCCATGCCCGCTTCCATGCCCGACTTCAGGCAGCCGTCGCGGGCCTCCTTCGAGGCGTACAGGATGGTGTTCGTAGTCGTCGTGACGCCGCCCGTCTCGGTGAGGACGAGCGTGCCGACCGCCTCGCCACCGGTCCAGTCCTGGTCGAACAGTTGCGTGTTGACGAGCCGCTCCGGGGCCGCGACTTCCTTGTGGACGCCGCCCATGCCCATGTCGGTGCCGTTGGCGTTCCGCCAGACGTAGCGGTACTGGCCGCCGACCCGCAGATCGACCGCGCACTCGGCCAGCGTCCAGCCGGGCGGGCCGGTCAGCCACCTCTTGAGCAGGTCCGGCTTCGTCCAGCAGTCCCAGACGAGGGGCCGCGCGGCGCGGAAAACGCGGGTGATGACGATCTCCCGGTCGGTCGGCGTCGAGATCGATAGCGCGTTCGTCTTCATCGGTCAACTCCTGGGCGAGAAGGGGTTACGGTTGTTGGGACTTCAACTCGTCGAGCAGGTCGTCGAGCCGCCGGAAGTTGGCTTCCCACAATTGGCGGTACTCCTCCAGCCATTTGCTGGCCTCGGCGAGCGGCTTGGCGACGATCCGCCGGGGCCGCCGCTGGGCGTCCTGACCGGTGGCGATCAGCCCGGCTTTCTCCAAGACCTTCAGGTGCTTGGAGATGGCAGGCTGACTGATTTTGAACGGCTTTGCCAGGTCGGTGACGGACGCCGCGCCGGTCGCCAGTCGGGCGAGGATGGCCCGCCGGGTCGGGTCGGCGAGGGCCGCGAAGGTGGCGTCGAGCCGGTCGGAGCGCCGCATCGTGAATCACCATTCGGTTCTAGAACTGTATGGTGATATTACACGGCGGTTCGGCGGAAGTCAAGGGCCGGAGCCGAGGTCGCGTTTGCCCGCCCGTCGGCGTTCGGGTAGCATCACCCCACGGCCCGTCGTCCCCTTTCGGATCGTCCCATGTTCGGCTTCCTCAGCCCGCGCCCGCATTCGGACAGTTACCGCCACGCTTACGCCCGCGTGTGCGTCCACCTACGGCGGGCGTTCGGCGTGCGGGCGCTGCCGTTCCACAGCTACGAGGCGGTGTTCACCTACCAGCTCGCCCTCGACGCCGGCGCGTTCCCGACGGCCGTGATGCCGGCGGTGCGGTGCTGCAAACTGGCGTCGCCCGGCGACCTGAGCGCGGCCGCCGACGCCGCGCACGGGCGGTTCGCGGCGGCGTTCGCGCTGCTACTGGCCGACATCAAACTGACCGACGACATCCGCGACTCCGGCTCGTGGCTGGCGCGGGGCGTGCGGTTCGCGCTGACGGGCCGCATCCGGGCGGCGCGGGCGCACCTGGCCGGGTTCGACCCGAACTTCGACGCTACCGTGAACGGGTTCCTCGCCGCCCATGCGAAGCTCGAAGTACGACCCGATGCGATCCCGCTGACGGAGTACGTCGAACCGACTTCCGCCGCGTTCGGCTACGTCTTCGGGCTGGCCGCGCGGCTGCCGGGAATGAGCCGCTTCGCCGAACCGCTGACCGCCATCGGCCGGGGCGTCGGGGCCGCACTGCTGGCGTTCGACTGCGCCGTGGACTGGCAACGCGACCGCCAGCGGAATGAGTTCAACCCGTTACCGGACGAAGCGGCGGTGCGAAGCGCCATGCGATTCAGCGTGAACGAACTCGACGACGTGGCGGAGCGGTGCCGACTGGCGTTTGGGTCGCAGTCCGCCGCGGCGCGCACCGCCACGGCTGTCGCGGATCGGCTGGCCGCCCGCAACCCGCTGGCGGCCGTGGCGTGCCCGACGGTGCCGGCGTGGAAGCAGGCGCTGGCGTTTCTGACGGCGAAACCAGTGCCGGCGATGGCCGGGCCGAACCCGGACGAGTCGTCCTACGGGATGCAACCGGCCGAGCCGATCCCGCCGGCGGACGAGGGCAAGACGCCGTGGCGACGCAAGCGGAAGGGCGACGGCGAGGCGAAGGACAAGCCGCCCGGCGACGACAAGCAGTCGAAATCGAACGCGCGCGATGACACCTGCTGCGGCCTGACCTGCTGCGCGATGGAAGGCGGCGGCAGTTGCTGCGAGTGCTG
>JAYTTN010000403.1:0-1551 GCA_043745295.1 Fimbriiglobus sp.
ACTTCGCGGCAGCATCCGGCGTCGCCCGAGTTGCGACTTCGCGGCAGGCTTTCCGAAAGCCGAACCAGTCGCTGCAGCGGACCGCCTGTCGGGTCGTGGTTCTGGTGCTCGGGTCGTCACTGGGGCGACCGCTGAGCTAAGTCGACTATGAAGCCGTGGTAAGAATCAACGACAAATCCAGGTTTTTCTTCGTTCGTCTTCTTCCGTACGCTCCCGCGAAGACGTAACCGCCCACGCTGCCGGGCGAAGCCCGGCCGCTCGCGAAGTTCGCTGCCGATCGAACCGAGAACCCAACACGCGAAGACCGCACTCGACTATCCGAGGTCGCGGACGCCCCGACCGAGCGGGCACTGCGTCCGGCCCCACCCATCTTCATTCGCCGCCCCACCGCCCCTTCGTTCGGCCGAGTTCGAGTGACACCCAGCTGTCACTCCTCCCAGACCAAGCTCCGAGCTGACGGGGACGGGTCTCCTCGTGAGCGCACCCGATCCACCGGTTCGTTCCACTTCAACAACCCAGTGACACTGCGGTGTCACTCCCAAGAACGATCGCGACACCCGCCGCCCTCGTCACCCCCTCCCGGGCTCTTCTCTTCGGCGGCGGTCCCGTTCGCGGAAGCGGACGGGCCTGCACTGGCAACCGCCATCACGTCGCACCCGCGGCCTCCGGTACCGGGTCCGACTTCCAACGCACGCCGTCGCGGAGCATCGCCCAGCACCGCACCAACAGCTTCCGCGCCAACGCCACGATCGCCGGCTTTTTGCGGGTCGTGCCGCCCGCCGTCAGCCGCGCGTACACCGCGCGCGCCCAACTGTTGTAACGCAGCATCACCCACGCGGACTCGAGCAGCAGCTTCCGCAGAACGGCCGGGCCGCGACGCGTGATCCGACCCTTGCGGTCCGTCGTGCCGCTCTGATATTGCTTCGGAACCAGACCCGCGTACGAACCGACCTGCTTGGCATTCGCGAACCGTTTGGCGTCGCCCAAATGCGCCGACACCGCCTCGGCCGTCCGCGGACCGACGCCCGGGATCGACTCCAACAACTGCGTCGCCGGGTCGGTTGCCGAGATCGCATCGAGCCGCGATTCGGTCTCGGCAATCCGCTCCAACAGGAAGCGATACTCGACCACCGCCAGGTTCAGCAGCCCGCGCCAGATCTCGTCGGGAACGCAGTCGGCGAGTACCTTCGACTGCGATTCGATCCCGAGCATGCCGGTGGAACTCCAGGCGCTGGCCCCGCGCGGCGTCGGCATCCCCTGGCCCGCGAACAGCGCCCGAATCCGGTTCTGGCACGCCACCCGACGGCCGACCAACTCCTGACGCGTCGCGATCGGCATCCGTCGCTGCCGCACGGCCGGCGTCGGCAATACGACCGTGGGAAGCTGGCCGATCGCTTCGAGTTCGGCGAGTCGCTTGGCGTCGTCGTGGTCGGTTTTGCGTTTGAGGTGTTGGAACTTCCACGCTTCGGCGGCGGTGTTGGCGACCTTCACGACGTGCCCGGCGGCGACGGCCCGATCGTGGACCCACCCGGCGTTGGCGCACGCCTCGAT
>JAYTTN010000404.1:0-21430 GCA_043745295.1 Fimbriiglobus sp.
ACCCCCAGGGCGATGCTGGCCACGATGAGCGCCGAGCGGGTCCACCGCTGGCGGAGGTAGCGCAGGCTGAGGAGGCGGAACACGGTCAGCATCGAAACCCTCGATTCGTAGGGGCACCCCTCGTGGGTGCCCTCCTGCGGACGAAGGCACCCACGAGGGGTGCCCCTACCATAGCGCCGTTCACCGCCGCACCGGCGCGTCGGATTCGAGCAGGCCGTCGCGGATCGTCACCAGCCGGGTGCCGTACTGGGCGGCGGTCGCGTCGTGCGTGACCACCACCACGCACCGCCGGCCGGCGTCCGGCAGCTCGGCGAGCAGGGCGAGAATGTCCCGGCTGTTGGACGAGTCCAGGTTGCCGGTCGGCTCGTCGCACAGCACCGCGTCGGGGTCGCTCACGAGCGCCCGCGCGACGGCCACCCGCTGCATCTCGCCGCCCGACATCTCCTCCGGGAAGTGGTCGGCGCGGTGCCGCAGACCGACCCGCTCCAGGCACGCCTCGGCCCGCGCCACGGCTTCCCGCCGGGGGCGGCTGTCGAGCAGCAGCGGCAGGGCGACGTTCTCGGCGGCGGACAGGGTGGGCAGCAGGTTGAACGCCTGGAACACGAACCCGATCTTGTTCCGCCGGAGCAGCGACCGCTCGCGGTCGGACATCCGCTGGAGGTCGCGGCCCTGGAACACCGCGCGGCCGGAGGTGGGGGTGTCGAGCGCGCCCATCAGGTGCATGAGGGTGGACTTGCCCGACCCGCTCGGCCCCATGATGGTGACGAACTCGCCGGCGGCGACGGTCAGGGACACGCCCCGCACGGCGGTGACGGGCGTCCGCCCCTGGGCGTAGGTCTTGGTGGCGTCGATGAGTTCGAGCATCGTGAGGCGGTATTTCGGAGTGGGGGTTTCTCGCGAATCGAGACGCCCGACCGGCTCGCGCCGCCGCGCCGGTCGGAGGTGTCGGTATTCGTAAGACGCCTCGGCGGGCGACTCATTCCGGCTCCGTTCCTCGATTGGGCGAAGCGGCCCGTCGATGAGCGGATCGACACGTTCGGCGCGGGGCGGGAGGAATGCCGATTGCCCCACGGTCTATCTTAGCCAGTTCCCTGTCGCCCGGAAACGCCGGCTCGCCGCCGGGGTGCGCCAACGGGCGAACCGGCGGCGGGAACCGCCGGTTCACCCGATAACGAAATGGCCCCGACCACTCCTACCGCTTCACCACCTCCACCCGGCCGCCGGTGTCGGTCGCCATGGCCCACGCCGCCTTGCTCACTTCGGCGTCGCTAGCGGGGTTCACCGTCAGCCGCAGGCGGTCCTTCTCCGGCGGCGGCGGGCCGAACAGTTGCCGGCGGATGACCGCCCCCGGCAGGTAGCCGACCAGCATGGTCATCATGAACAGGCTGAACACGATCAGGCCCATGAACAGGCCGATGCCGAGGTGCAGCAGCAGCCCGCCGATGACCATATAGGGCCGCAGCTTCGTCCAGACCAGGATCGGCAGGCCGATCTCCATCACCAGCGTGAACGCGACCATGCCCGCGGCGGACGCGGCGTACACCACCCGGTGCGAGACCATCGTCCGCAGCAAGTCCTGATACCACTGGTAGTGGATCATGGTGAACTCGGGGTTGCCCATGGTGCTCCAGAAGGCGTTCGTGTTCCACCAGTCGGCCCCCTTCAGCTTGGCCAGTCCGGACGCCATGTAGATGAAGCAGAAGTGGACCTGGAGCAGCCGCTGGGCGAACCCGGCCGCCACCGACGGCGGCGGGGCGGCCAGGAACCGCGCCGTCGGCTCGTCGATGAACCCGCACCGCTTCAGGCTGGCCTTCGCCGCCCGGTATCGGGCGATCACCCGGTCCAGCGACAGCGCCGACCCGCAGTTGGCGATCATCAGGTACAGGAGCAGGATGTTCATCATCGTGTCCTGCCCGAACAGCACCTGCTGGTTGCGGTGGATGTACGACGCGGCGCACAGCCACGTCAGCACCGCCGTCGTGCGGGTGAACAGGCCGACGGTGAACATCAGCATGACGACCAGCATGACGCCGTGCGCGACGGCCATCTCGGTCGGGGTGGAGACGTGGAACCAGATGGAGAAGATCGGGTTGCCGTTGCTGGTGGTGTACCGCTTCTCGGCGTTCCAGTACGCGAAGTAGTCCAGCTTCTTCTCCCGCTCGGCCGGCGGGCAGGCCAGGTCGCGGGCGAACCGCAGGTAGTTGTACCGGTGGACCTCGTCCGTCTCGAGGAAGTACAGGGCGATGTACCGCCGCGCGTCGAGGACCGCCTGGGACCGCGCCTTCCAGTCGGCGTCCGACTCGCCGGCGGCGCGGCCGGGCGGCGGCGGCAGGGTGGTGTAAAACTCCTCCAGGTCGCGGGCCAGTTGCCGCAGCCGCCAGTTCGGATCGGCCGGGCGGGTCCGATCCACGAGGGCGTCGAACGCCGGCGGGTACAGCTCCTTCGGGTCGCGCTGCGCCGGGTCGGCGAGCGCGGCGAGGCTGCCCTTCCGCACGGCCGGGTCGGGACTGAGGCCGTTGGCGTACCGGCCGGCCTCCTGCCCGACCGCCGGCGGGTAGCCGTCCGCCTCGACCCCCTCGACGGCGAGCAGCGCCAGCTTCCGGTTCAGCGCGGCCGGGTCGGTCGGCAGGTTCCGCGTGTACTCCAGCAGCACCGCCCGGCGGTGCGGCTCGTCCGGGAAGCGGGCCGTCTCCTCCCACCACTTCCACCCGTCCGAGAACGAGGCGGACGACCACGGGAACTCCCGCCGCTCGCGGTTGATGGCGTCCAGCCCGTACCACCCCTTCTCGCCGAAGAAGGAGTACAGGTCGAACGAGTACGCCAGGTGCGTGTACAGCACCAGCACGCCGGTGACGGCGCGGAGGAACCCCATCGTCGTCGGGTCGGCGGAGGCGAACCAGAAGTGGACCCACCGCCGCCAGGCGGTGTTCGGCTGGGGGGGGGTCATTGGCCGGCCCTCCGTTCCCACTCGAATTCGAAGCCGGCGTACTTGGACATGGAATCCTCGAAGTCCCGCCCCTTCGGGTCGGACACGGAGGCCGCCTTCGGCAGGATCGGGCAGAGCCAGTAGAGCATCGGGTCGGTCGGGTTCAGCAGGGTGCCGGCGGCGTCGTACTCGCCCAGGTAGTACGGCTTGTAGGTGGTCGGGTGGTACGGGTCGCCCGGCGGCGTCCATTCCGCCTGCGGGCTGTACGGCCGCCGCCGGCCGTGGAACTCGTCGGCCGGCAAGATGGAGTGCTCGACGCGGAACACCTTCACCCGCACCACCCGCCGGTCCACGGCCACCCCGTCGGGCGTGCGTCCCGGCCCGGCGAACTCGGTCGCCACGTGCCGGGCGTACGACGGCAGGAGGTAGCGGACGATGTCGGCGCGGGGGATGCGGTACTGCAAGTCGAACGGCCCGGCGCGGGGGTCGAGCGGGATCTGCTGGCCCAACCCGAACGCCACGTTCTGCCGCCGGATCACGGCGTCGTTCTTCTCGAACGTGCCCGGCGAAAACCGGCTGGGCAGGGCCTGCGACACCATCTCGGTGATCGACAGCCGGCGGTAGTAGGTCAGGCCGAGCGGATCCTTGTAGTGGTCCCGGCGGTTCGGCACGTCCACCCACTCGGACGCCGCCTTCGTCCACTCCGCCGCGCCCGTCTCCGCGTTCCGTCCCTCTTTCCACGAAGCGACGTCTTTCGCCGGCTCGGCCGCCGACTTCAGCTCGTACGTCAGCAGGAGGAACAGGTGCGACGCCGGGCCGGGTTCGGGCGAGTAGAAGTGGTAGGCGTTGCTCAAGTACAGGAACTTGAAGTACGGGATGTACAGGCGGGCGGCGGACTGCGTCGTCACCCACGGCGGCGAGGTGCCGTTGGTGTCCGGCCACGTCACCGCCGTCAGGATGCCGCCGAAGTGGTACAGGGCGAAGGCGGACAGCAGCGCGTACCGCACCTGCGCCGAGGCCCGCGCGAGGATCGCCCCGGCCGCCGCGCCGCCGGCCAGCACCCGCGCCAGCATCCGCGCCGAGTCCCAGTCGCCGGGGCGGGGTTCGGGCAGGCCGACCGAGGCCAGCGCGGCGGTGCCGCCGGCGATCAGCCACATCCAGTACAAGTCCGGCCGCCACGACAGCGCGCCGCCGGCCGTCAGCGCGCCGGCGGCGACGAGCAGCAGCCGGGCGGTCGAGAGGGCGACCGGCCCGCCCGCGTCGTCGAACGGCACGAGGGCGAGGAGGGCTGCCAGCCCGCACAGCCCCGCCCCGACCGCCGCCACCCGCGCCGCCGTGCGAGGGGAGACGGGTGGTAGAATGTCGGTCGGCGCGGGGGGGGAAAGCATGGCGGAGACTCCTGAGGGTCGGATGGCAGGCACGATCACGGCGCGGAACTCGCGGGTAGAACGCCAACCGCGCCGGGCTGTTGGCGGGAAAGAACCCGGTCGCCCAGGCGACCGATTCACCCGCCTGGCGGTCGCCCAGGCGGTCGTGTGTGGCACGCGAGAAGAATCGCGGATTTCCCGCATCCTACGCAGTTTACTATTGACGGTCTTCAGGCTCGTTCCTAGTATCTCCTTCATAACCCGCGTACTTGAAAAAGCTTGCGCAAACACCCGGCACGCAACGTGCAAGCGGATTGGATCCGCCGAACAACGACTCCGAACCTCCGCACGTTGCGGCACGGGGTCGTTTTTCTAACCGTGTCCGTCTCCGACGGACACCCCCCGTTCTCGAGGAGTTCTCGATGTACACGATGGTTCTGATGATGGCGGTCTCGTCGGCCGGCGAGTCCCCCGACTTCTTCCGTCGCGGTGGCAGTTGCACCGGTAGCACCGTCGCCGCCGCGCCGGCCGGTTGCACGGGCACCGTGATGGCCGCCTCGGCCGGCTGCTCCGGTACCTCCGCGAGCTGCCACGGCGGCAGCGGCTTCCTCGGCCTCCGCGGCAAATTGACCGGCGGTCGTGGCCACGGCTGTAGCGGCTCCGCCCCGGCCATGAGCGGCGGCGGCACCGGCTTCGCTCCGGCCATGAGTGGCGGCTGCACCGGCGGCACCGGCTTCGCCCCGGCCATGAGTGGCGGCGGCACCGGCTTCGCCCCGGCCATGATGTCCGGTCCGGTCGGCTGCGCCCCGTCGATGGGCACCGTCATGATGCCGGGCACCCCGGTCGTCATGCCGCCGGTCACCATGCCGGAAGTCCCGAAGAAGGACCCGAAGGACACGGAGCCGAAGAAAGGCAGCGAACTGTAATCGGCCGTCAGGCGACCGATTCGACCGCGAATCCGACGGACGGCCCCGGAACCCCGGTGCCGTCCGTCGGCGTTTTCCGGGCCACCCGCACGGCCGGCCCGGCGTCGGGTGCCCACTCCCCCGTTCGCACGAACACGTCCAGCGTCTCGGCCACGCTCGGCCCCACCCCCGGCACGGTACCGGTGCGCGCCAGAACCTCGGCCAGCGGCTCCCGCAGTTCCAGCACCGCCATTGCCGCTTGACGGAATGCCCGGGCGCGGTACAAGTTGTCCCCGCGGGCGGCCAGCGCGCGGGCGTGCGCGCGGAGGCGACGGGCGATGTCGTCGTTGGTCATGGCGGTTACTCCTGGACGAGCCGCGACCGCGAGGGAGCGTCCGGCGATCTCGGATGGAGACGCCCACGCGGTCGCGGCTCGTGGAGGGAATTTTCCCCTGCGGCACACCCGAACACAATGTCGGTAGGAGGCCGCCGTGGCGGATTTTCGCACCCACATCACCGTCTCATCCCTGTGCGGGATCGCCTACGGCGCGGCGGCGGTCGGCCCGTTCCACCACCCGCCGGAGACGGCCGTCCTGGCCGGCACGCTGACGGCCGTCGGCGGCATGTTGCCGGACCTCGATTCGGACTCCGGCCGGCCGGTGCGGGAGATGTCGTCGCTCATCGCCGCGGTGATGCCGCTGCTGGCGTACAACCGGCTGACGCAAGTCCTCCACTCGCAGGAAGGGGTGTTCGCCGCCATCGTCATCCTGTACGGCCTGGTGCGGTACGTCGGCACCCCGCTGTTCAAGAAGATCACCGTTCACCGGGGCATGTACCACAGCATCCCGGCCATGCTCGTCTTCGGGCTGATCGTCTACCTGGAGTACCACAGCCCGGATCGCAGCACCCGGCTGCTGCTCGCCCTGGGGGTGATGCTCGGCTTCCTGTCGCACCTGATCCTGGACGAGATCTGGAGCGTCGGGTTCGACGGCCTGCGGATCAAACTGAAAAGCTCGGCCGGCAGCGCGATGAAGTTCTTCTCGCCGGCGATCTGGCCGAACGTGGTGTGCTACGCCATCCTCGGCGGGCTGCTGTTCCTGGCCTACGCCGACTTCCGCCGGCCGCCCGTCGGGTCGGTGGACATGTGGGAGTTCCTGCCGTTCCGGCGGTGATCACGGCACCGGCTGCGTCCAGTCCTCGACGGTCAGGCCGGGCACGCGGGTGAAGTCGCGGACGTTGGCGGTGACCACCGCCGCCCCGGCTTCCATCGCAATCGCCGCGATGCGCAAATCGTCGCCACCGACATTCAGCCTCGCCTTCCGCAACCGCTCCGCCGCGTCCAGCGCGGAAAGCGTCAGCGGGAGGATGGGAAAGCCGGCCAGGAAAATCGTCGTTCGGATGAGCCGTTCGTAGGTCCGAACGACATCCTCCGGACGTTTCGCCTGCCGGAGGAGTCGATACCAGCCCGAGAGCGACTCCTCCAGCGTGACGACCGTGATCGCGATCTCGCCGGCGGCCGCCGTCACCCGCGCGGCCAGTGGCTCCCGGCCATTCATGGCGTCGCTCGCGGTGTTCGTGTCGAGGACGAATCGGATCACGTCGCCACCTCGGCGTCCTCGACCAACTCCCGCGCGGCCAACTCGGCGCGGCGGTCGGCCATCGCTTGCCTCCACGCCGCCGTCAGTTCGTCGTCGGGGAGCCACCCGACCATCGCCACCCAGGGGTTTGGCTGGTCGCTCATCGTCATCGGTTGCAGCGGCGGTGCCGGCGCGGGCTGGACCTCCGCCTGCAGGTTCGCCACGGCCTCTTCGGCCGTCGCGCCTTCGGCCTCCAGTTTCAGCTCGGCGCGGGCGATGAAGCGGCCGCCGGCCGTCGCCTCCACGGTGATCGGCACGCGGGTCAAAAGGCTGTCCATGTTCGATCTCGTCGGGGAACATCCCGCCATTGTACCCGTCCGCCGGTCACTTCGCGTCGGCGGCGATGGCGATGGCCTTGTACATGCCGACGGCCTTGTCGAACGTCGCCTTCGCCTCGCCCCGCTCGCCGGCGGCGATACCGCCGCCCCGCACCCGCCACAACTGCTCGATCACCCCGACGCACCACTTGGCGCTGTCGGCCGACGCGCGGATCGGCTTGCCGCCCACCAGCACGTTCACCGGGTTCGTGTGCAGCTGCGGGAAGCTGCGCAGCGCCACCCAGCTGCTGCGGTCGATCTTCGTCGTGAACGCCACGTCGTGGACTTTGTCGTCGGCGGTCACTTCCTTCGTCTCGACGACCCGGCCGTTGACGACCAGCTCCACCTTGCGGGTCTTGCCGGTCGGCGTCTTCGCGCCGGGCGCGGTGCCCAGGGCCACGTCCGAGGCGAACGCCACCTTCGCCTTGATTTCCACCGCCCCGGCCTCCTTCAGCGCCACCTCGCCGAACCCCGGCGACACGCCGTTGACGCCGAACTCCAGGGCGTGCGCGTAGCCGTCGCTCACGTAGCTACGGCCCTTCGCCAGCCCCTCGCACCACTTGTCGAAGCGGACCTCCGGCACCTTGCCGAGCTGCACGTACACCCGGCCCATGCCGACCCGGCTGCCGCTGATGCACGGGAAGTCGGTCTCGCCCGACACCTTCAGCGGGAAGCCGCAGTTCAGGATGTGGTACCAGCAGTTCCACTCGTGCGCGCGGTCGGTGTCCATGGCGCTGATGAAGTCGCACACGCCCATCGCCGTCGTCACGCAGATCTCCTGCGCGCCGATGCCGTTCATCTCCGGGATGGCCAGGTTGGGCAGTTGGCCGACGGTGCGGTCGATGCTCTTGCGCAGCTCGATCTCGGTCGCCCGCCCGTCGCCGTCGGCGTCGATCTTGGCGAACGCCTCCGGCAGCGGCAGGGACGCCTTCGCGGCCTCGTCGGCGGTGAAGAAGCCGCGGCCGTTGGGGTCCAGCGCGACGAACAGCCGGCGGGTGCTGGCCTCCGGGTTGACGCCCAGGCCGCTCGCCGAGTGCGCGTACCCGGTGACGCCCCCCTGCTTCTTCGCCCACGTCATCAGCGGCGTCGTCCACGTCGGCCAGCCCCTGGTTTTCAAGCCGTCCGACCCCGGATACGTCTGGTCCTTCAGGTTCAGCAGACACACATGCCCCAGCGCCTGCGAGCCGAACCCGCTGACTTCCACGTCGTACTTCAGCACGGTGAACGGCTCGCTCCGCTCCCACGGCTTGGCGTGGAAGAACTGCCGCTGGTGGTCGTAGCACGGCCCCCACGTCAGGCAGCAGCCGACGTTCAGGTTCTCGCCCTTCACGTGCAGGAACATGTCCTCCGGCTTCACCCCCTCGGTGGGCGACGTGTAGTGCGCGCAGCCGGCCGCGTGGATGTGGTGGTCGCCGCTGTACCAGCCGTGCTTGGCCGGGTGAATCCACCGCTCCAGTTTGAACTCGAACGTCGGCGGCAGGGTGCCCGGCGTGCCCGGCGGCGGGTTCGTGAACACGCCCGGCCGGAGTTCGGTGTTCACCAGCAGTTCCACCTTCGCCCGCTGCGCCTTCGTGCGGTACTCCGGCCCGCGACCGTACTCGACGGTGATCGGCCCCGGCGGGAGCAGCACGGTGCCGCCGTCGCCGCGGTAGACCTGCTTGTGGAAGAAGAAGTCCGGCGCGAGCCGCTTGGCCTGCGGCGGGAAGACGTGCCCGGCGGCGTCGGTGAAGACGAACCGGCCGACCGTCGGCGTGCCGTCCTCGTCCAGCACCTTCAGTTTCACGGGAATGGCCGGCTTGAAGTCGAACAGCACCGGCACCTCGCCGCGAAAGCCGAGGTCTTGGTTGCCGCCGCCGATGTCGAACGACAGCGTCGCCTCGCGCTTGCCGGCTTCGCTGCCGTAGACCAGGATCAGCGCGTACTCGACCTTCAGCCCGCCGAGGTCGCCCGTCATCGGCGGCGACTGGAAGGCTTCCACTTGCAGGAACCGCTCGGTGGCCTTCGGGTCGGCTTTGGGGTCTTTCGCGTCCCGCCCCGGCCCGCCGTACACCGGCCCGCCGAGCGGCGAGTTCGCCTTCCACGCCTTCTTCACCGTGCTTTCGTTGACGATCTTGACGAGGAACGGGACGTACCCGGCCTGCTGCGCGACCGCCGCCGCCGGCCCCCGCGCCGCCTTCACGCGGGCCTCCGGGTTGATGTTCACCACGAACAGCGCGCGGGGGTCGAGCAGCGTCTGCACGGCCTTCGCGTCCTTGTCGGCGACGGCTTTGGCGAGCGCCTTGGCGTCGTCGGCGGGCAGCGGCGTGCCGAGGAACTCCAGCGCCTTCGCCAGCCGCTCGGCATTGGCGGCGAGCGGCTGGCCGTCCACGTCGGCGATGACCGGCGTCGGATCGACGGCGGGCGCGACCGCGACCGCGAGTAGGCTGGCGAGGAGGGAGAGGAGGCGGGGCATGGGAGACTCCGGGAGGAAAGCAGCAGAAACCCCACCCCCCGGCCCCCTCCCCGTCCCGGAGAGGGGGTGTTCAACAGGACATCGCGGCCGACGTTCCGCCCACGGGTTGAGATCACAAACGCGGTGCTGCCGCGACGATTCCCGCTCGAATACCCCCTCTCCATTTATGGGGAGGGGGACGGGGGGTGGGGTCTCCGGCATTACAGCCGCTTTCCCACCTTGCCGCCACCGATTTCCCCGGTTGCCCGATCTGCGCCGACTCTGCCGGCCGTTCCGGATTTGACCAAAGTCCGCGTTCGGATTGTGCCGATTCGGAGGGGGACGCGATTCCGCGGGGTCACGAAGTCAGGCGGCCCAGACCGGTCCGCTTAGGGGGGAGCCATGAAGCGAACAGCAGCCGCGTTCGTGCTGGTGGCCGGGTTGGGCGGGTGCGCCAGCCCGGACGGGAGCAAGCCGAGCGCCGTCGCGGACACGCAGGCGGTGCGGGGCGCGGCCCCGCGCGACGGGGCCGTCCGGCAGGCCACCGCGTACCGGCCGAGCGGCACGACCTACGACCCGAACATCCGCCGGGTGAACGGCGACGACCGCTACCCGCCGGAAGCGTACGGCCCGCGGAACTCCGCCGCCAACATGGCGCTGGGCGGTGGCGGCATCCTGCCGGCCCAGCGCATGGGACCGCCCGGCGTGGTCGCCGGCGTCGGCTTCGGCGGTCCGGGCGGTCCGGGCGGTCCGGGCGGCATGGGCGGGCCGATGTTCCCGAACCAGCGGACGCAGATCCGGTTCGTCCAGCCGGGCGGCATGTTCGTCCACTTCATGGATCAGGCCGGCGGGTTCAGCGACCCCGGCCGCCAGGTGCCGAACAAGTACCCGTTCCCGCAGGCGCAGGTCTACCGGGTGAAACTGGACAACATTCCGAACCGCGGGGCGAAGTCCTACTACCCGACCGTCGAGGTCTACCCGACGACCGAGAAGACGGTCGAGTTCCTGTCGCACAGCACCGTGCCGCTGGCGTTCACCGACGAGGACTTCGAGCAGGTCAACGTCGGCAACCTGGTGGTGAAGGTGATCTACCTGCCGGACTCCCAGTTCCAGGACTTGGCGGCCGCCGAGGAGATCGTCTCCACGAAGCTGGACGCCGGGGTGGACCCGATCCAGGAGGCGAAGCGCCGCGGGACGATCCTCCTGGTCGTCCGCATGGGCAACATCGACCTGGAAGACAAGAGCGCGCCGGCGGTGAACGACCCGGCGATGGGCGGCGGCGGCGCGCGACCGATGATGGCTCCCCCCGGCCCGGTGATGCCCCCGCCGATGTCCTCCGGCCCGCGGAACGGCGGCGTGCCGACCCGCCCGTCCGCCGGCGACGCGGGCGTGCGAATGCCCGCCAACCTGCCGCCGATCAGCCTGCCGCCGATCCCCGGCCGGTAACGTGACCGTTCGGTCGATCCGAGCCGGAAGCGTGAGCGACGGTTCTTCCCAACCACCGTCGCTCACGCTTCCGGCTCGGATCAGTTATCGTCGCGAAGCACCGTCGCTCACGCTTCCGGCTCGGACTGAATGCCAGACGCGGCGGTTCCGGCCCTGGCCCGACCCGCCGCTTTTCCTCATCCGGGGACCGTCCCAATGAACCCGACTCTCGGTCTGCTGATGCCGTTGATGCTCGGTCAACCGGCCGGCCCCGGCTGCGCCCCGTGTCTGCCGCCCCGCCCGCCGCTGCTGGCGATGATGCCGCGGCCGCCCTTCTACAAGCCGATCTGCCCGCCCAGTGGCCCGCCCGCGCCGGTGCTGGCCGTCCAGGCCGTCCTCGCCGACGGCATGACCGTCGTGCCGTCGCCGGCCGACCCGAAGGCCGCCGCGTACCCGACCGGCACCGTCTTCGGCTTCCGCCCCGGCTACCGGTATCACCTGAAGATCGACAACCTGCCGGGCCGTCCGGGGGAGTCGCTCTACCCGGTGCTGGAGGTGCGCGGCAGCATCGTCCCGCGACCCGGCATGAGGTACATGGAATACCCGGCGTCCGTCACCGTGACGGCGGCGGACGTGGAGAAGGCGTTCGCCGGCCGCATGGTCACGAAGGTGATCTACCTGGAAGACCCGAGCCGGGCGGTGCCGCAAGAGGCCACCCCGGACAAGCCCATCGAAGTCGGGGCGGAAACGGTCGAGCGGGCGTTGCAGGAAGCCGAACTGAACGGCCGGCTAGTGGCCGTCCTGCGGATCGGCGACCGCACGCCGAGCGGCGAGGAGCTGGCCCGGCTGGCCGTGCCGAACACGGTGCTGGTGCCGGGCACCACCCTGGGGCCGGCCGCCGCGCCGCCGTACCTCGGCTGCTCCGCCGTACCGCTGTACGACCCGATCCTCGGACCGAAGTCGTCGGACCTGGAGTGCTTCATCAACGGCGGAAACGTGGACGCGAACCTGGGCATCGGCCTGGACGGCGGCGTCTACCCCCTCCGCAGCACGAACACTATTGCCGAGTACGTGGCCGGCAGCAAGCGGAAGTTCGGCACGTCGAACGTGGTGTGCATCTGCGCCCCCCGGTTCGTCATCCGCCGGGTGGACGTGGGCAGCAGCGGGGTGCAAGGCCGCACCGCCCCCGGCGCGGTCGCGCAGGTGACCGGGCGGGACGTATTCCAGCAGCGGGCGTTCGCGCAGACGCTGTTCGGCCGCGAGCGGCTGCTGGCCCTGGACGCCCGCGTCCGGCCGAGCCAGGCCGAGTCGCTGGTCGGACTGCACGCCTTCGCCAGCCGCACCAGGCCGATGGCGTTCGGCAAGGTGGAAGGGGTGGCGTCGGTGTTCGTGGTGTCCGAGGTGGACGAGATCGGCAACTTCCCCGGCCAGTTGGTGCTGACCAAGAGCGTGGACCCGGCCGGCGCGGTCAAGCAGGGCGACGTGCTGACGGTGACGCTGAAGTATTACAACAACACCCGCCAGCCGGTGACGGACCTGATCCTGAGCGACAGCCTGGCCGGTCGTCTGGAGTACATCCCCGGCTCGGCCGCCGCCGACCGCCCGTCGAACGTGACGCTGGCCGAGAACGCCGCCGGCTCGCAGGTGGTGCGGTTCGAGATCCCCGGCCCGATCCCGCCGGCCGCCCGCGGCACGGTGGTGTTCAAGGTGAAGGTGCGGTAATCGTGGAACCCCTCTCCCCTGGGGAGAGGGGCAGGGGTGAGGGGGAATCGGGTCCGGGGAGTGGTGAGACGCACAGGTAGCCGGGTTCGGCAAAATCCCTCTCACCCCCAACCCCTCTCCCCCAGGGAGAGGAGAGCCAGCAATTCTGCCAGCCACCGCTCACCGCTTCCACTGGGGCGGCTCGCGGTACGGCTTCTTCGCTTCATACAAGGCGAGGCGCTTCCTCATCGCGGCCCGGTCGGGCGAGAACAGGCCCGCATCGTCAATCGCCTTCTTCTGCCATTTCACCGCTTCGTCCCACTTGCCCGCCTCGGCGGAGGCCGCCGCCAGGGTGTCGATGTTCCTGGGCGTTTTCCACTCGGTCAACTCGCACGCCTTCGTCGCCGCGTTGACCGCCCGCTCTGCGTCGCGGAACTCGGCGGCCGGGCAGGTGGCCGACAACCACGCCCGCAGGTTCAGCGCGAGGTCAGACTTCGGGTCGAGCCGCAGCGCGTGACGGATGTCGCGGTCGGCCTCGGCGTACAACCCGCGGCGGGCGAGCGCCGACGTGCGCGACACGCGCACCTGCGGGTCGGTCGGCCGCAGCGTCACCGCCTCGTCCAGGTCGGCCGCCCCGCCGGCGTCGTCCTTCGTCTCGAACCGGGCGGTCGAGCGGAGCAGGTACGCCGGCGCGTGCTTCGGGTTCAGCTTCAGTGCCGCGTCGCACTGCTCGCACGCCTTCGCCCACTCCTTCTTCGACGACAGCACGCGGCCGGCCCCGGTGTGCGCCGACGCATCGGGGGCCAGTTCGTTCGACTTCGCGTAGTCGGCCAGCGCTTCGTCAGTTTTCCGGAGCGCCTCGTAGGTGTACGCCCGTGCGTAGTACCCCAACGCGACATCCGAGTTGAGCTTGAGGCCCTTGTTAAAGTCGGCCAAGGCCGCGTCGAAGTTCCTATGGGCGTAATGGAGTTGGCCGCGATTGATGATGTACAACGCCTCCTTCGGGTCCAGCGCGATGGCCTTGTCGTAATCGGCCAGTGCCAGGTCGAGTTTCTTCATCATCTGGTGGAGGCACGCCCGGTGGAGGTACAGGTTTTCCGACGGCTTCTCGGCGATCCGCTTGTCGAAGTAGGCCACGCCGTCCGCGTCGGGCCGGACCACATCGGACTTATTCAGCGTACCCATCTTGCCGGCATGGGAGACCTCGATGGTCGTCGCGGTCTCGCTCAGCACCACCGGGTTGATAAACCCCACCGGCACCATCTCGAAGCCGTCCCCGACCTTCACTTTCATCGTCTGGCTCGACTCCTTCATCACCACCTGTCTACCAACCCACACCTTCGTCAGGTCGGGCTTGGGCACGGGGGCAGCGACGGCGGAGGCCGCGGCGGCGGCGACGAACAGAAGTGCGAGCGGGCGAGTCATGGGGAACGCTCCTGAGGTGGGGTGCAAAGACATCGGAATCGGTTCCTAGGCGTCGGATAGTGCCTGTTCCAGCGTGTAGGGGCAGTCCGCCGGGAACGCACCCGTCTCGAACCCCGTCTCCGCCACCGCCTGCCGGACGCCGTTCTCGTAGGCTTTCGCCAGCACTTCGCCGGCGTGATTCCGCAGCGTTCCGCTTTCCAGCAACTCGGCCAGCTCCTGCCGCTGCACTTCGATGGTCGCCCGCCAGCTTCCCGTGCGCCTGTCCGGTTGGAGCTGCCACTTCAGCAGATGGGCGAGGAGCAGCGCGAGCCGGCTGCCCACCTCCCGGCGGTCGCGGCGGGCCATATCGGTCAGGTACTCCGCCAGGGTGTCGAGATCGACCTCGGCCAGCCGCCGCTCGCGGACCGAGTCGGCCGTCTGATCGAGCCAGGCCGTTTCGTCCGCGCCGTACAACGTGGCTTCGGCAGCGGATATCCGGGCGACCATGATGAAACTCCGGGCCTGGTGAACTCGATCCACTTTACCACGGCGATGCCTCGCGGCCAAACCCGTCACGCCTTCCACCCGGCGGCCTCCTCGCCGTCCAGACGCAGGGTCAGGCACTTGGCGCTGCCGCCGGCCTTCAGGAACTCGTCCAACTCGACCTCGACCGACTTGTACCCGGCGTTCGTCAGCACCTCGGCGATGCCGGGGCAGCCGCTGTTGTGAACGACCGTCTTGCCGACCGCCACGGCGTTGCAGCCGAACCGGAAGGCGTCCGCCTCCGGCACCGGGTGCAGCTTCGGGACGTGCGTGTGCAGCACCCGCCGGCCGTAGGTGTCGAAGGCGTCCGGGAAGTAGATCGCCTCGCCGGGGGCGAGCGGGCAGAAGCAGGTGTCGAGGTGGTAGAAGCGCGGATTGACCAGTTCGAGCGGCAGCACGCGGACGCCGAACCGGTTCGCCACCCACTGGTGCGACGAGGCGTCCGACCGGGTGCGGTACCCGGCGAACAGCGTGTCCCCGCAGAAGAGCGCGTCGCCCGCCCCCTCGTGGTAGTCGCGCTCCGGCAGGTGTTCGACGGCGAACCCGTGCGTGCGGAACCACTGGTCGAACAGCGGCGACTCCTTCGCCCGCACCTCGTGCCGGAACCGGCTGCTCAGGAACGTGTCGTGGAAGATCAGGCCGGCGTTGGCGGTGAACACCAGGTCCGGCAGTCCTGCGACGGGGTCCATCACCTCGACCGCGACGCCGAGCGACACCAGCGTGTCGCGGAGCGCGTTCCACTGGGCGAACGCCACCGCCCGCACCGCGCCCAGCGAGCGGTTCATCCACGGGTTGATTTCGTACTCGATGCCGTAATGGTCCGGCGGGCACATGAGGATGCGGGGCGACGACATGGGTGGCTCGCGGTGGGGCGGCAGTGGGGGAATTGTAGCCCGTGCCGGCGGGCGGTCGCCGCGTAGGTTAAGGGGAACCCCGGTCCCCTCCCTCGCGCGTCACCGCCATGACCCTTCGCCCCGCCAAGACCAACGTGAAACTCATCCTGCTGCTGGCAGTGCTGTCCATCGCGGCAGTCGTCGGGGTGGCGTTCCTGGCCGGCATGTGGATTGCCTCTCCGCTCGACTTGACCGTCGATCAGATTGACCCGGCGGACGTGGCGGAGATCCGCGTGCAACTGCTGAATCGACCGGACGGCAAGGCGGATGTCGGCCCGATCAAGATGCGGCCGGAGGACTTCCCCGCGCTGCTCGGGATGCTGGAGCACGCGACACTGGAAGAAGACTTGCCGGGAATGCCGTGGCTCGGCGAGTACCAAATCCGGTTCCAGGACGGCCGCCGGTTGACGATCCGTCTGCGGTGGGAGCGGCGGCTGCCGTTCGACTCGCGGCCGGCGTTCGCGGCGGCGGCCGGCACCGGCCTGGGCGGGGTGGCGGCGTGGGTGCCGCCGGCGGACGAGTCCGTGGTGTGGATGAAGATCGAGAAGCGCATCTACCGCGCCGGCAAACTGGTGGACCTGCTCCGCGTCGCCGAGGAGTGCGCCGCGCGGGCGAAGGGGTGATCTTCCCGTCGCTCACGCTTCCGGCTCGGACTCCGGCGTCCCCCACCGCTTCAGCAGGCCGTGTTCGACGCCCAACTGGTCGCAGACGCGGCCGACGACGAAGTCCACCATGTCGTCCACGGTCTTCGGCAGCGTGTAGAAGGCCGGCATCGCGGGCAGCACCACCGCCCCGGCCTCCGCGACCGCCACGAGGTTCCGCAACTGGATCAGGCCGAGCGGCGTCTCGCGGGGCACCAAGATCAGCTTCCGCCGCTCCTTCAAGTGAACGTCCGCCGCGCGGTGGATGAGGTTCTGGCTGGTGCCGTGGGCGATGGCCGCGACGGTGCCCATGCTGCACGGGCAGACGGCCATGCCGCCGGTCAGGAACGACCCGCTGGCGATGCCGGCCTGGAAGTTCCGCACGTTGTGATAGACCAGTCGGGTGAAGTCGAGGCCCGCCGCGCGGTCGCCCAGCAGCGCGGCGGGGTCGAAGAACTTGGGGTCGAGCGGGATGTCGCGGGCGAGTTCGCGGGCGAACACTTCGCCGGCCGACGGGCTGATCGCCAGATGCACCGTCCGCCCGGCGCGGAGCAGCACTTCGACCAGCCGCACGCCGTAGGCCGACCCGCTCGCGCCGGTGACGGCCACCACCAGATCGTTCGCCGCCATGAGGTCGTTCCGCCGGAATGGGTGTTCCCCGCCGGGCGGGTGTGGGTCAGAATAGGGGAACGACACGGAGGACGAGCGATGCGGCAACCGAAGACCCCACCCCCCGGCCCCAACATTCCTGCGAGCCGCGACCGCCAGGGAGTGGCATCCGTCGTGCCGATGCCACTCCCTGGCGGTCGCGGCTCGCCAGCGGGCTGGGTCTCGCCAGCGTGCCGGGCACGGTCTCTGCTTCTTCTGCTCCTCCTCGCCGTCCCCGCCTTCGCCCAACCGCCGGTCGGGCCGCGGAACAACTGGCCGCTCGACGAGGTGACGCTGACGAACGGGGCCGTCTATCGCGGGCTGATCCAGAAGGAAGTGCCGGACGGCGTCCACTTCCGCGCCGTCCGGCAAGCGCCCGGCAAGCCGACGTTCACCTTCACCACGTACTTCGTGACGAAGGAGATCCGCGCGACCAAGAAGCTGAGCGACGCCGAGCGGGACGACCTGCGGCTGAAACTGGCGGACCTCGACACCGACGGGGCCGGCGAGCGGGCGCGGATGGACGCTCTCGACTTGGTGACGACCGACTTGGCCGGGAAGACGGCGAAGCGGTACGACGGCGAGCGGTTCCTGCTGACCTCGGCCGCGCCGGACGAAGTGACCCGCCGGGCGGCCGTCCGGCTGGAGCAGATCTACACCTGCTTCGCCCGCATCCTGCCGCCCCGCCACAACTCCGACCGGCCGACGCGGGTGGAATTGACCGGCGACCTGGAGCACTACCGGGAACTGCTGAAGCCGTCGGGCGACGCCGTGCTGAACGCGGCCGTGTACGACCGGGCGGCGAACCGCATCCTGGTCGGCACCGACCTCCGCCGGCTGGGGTTCGACCTGCGGCGGACCCGCATCCAGCACGCCCAACAGGTGGCGGGCGTGGACGAGTACGAGCGGCGGATCCGCGAGCAGTACAAGGGCAGCAAGGCGGAACTGGAGCGGTTCCTGACCGCCGCCGGCCGGGAGCGGAAAAAGCTGCTGGCCGCCGACCGCGACAACGAGAAGGCGTTCGACGACGCCACCCGCCGGCTGTTCGCCGTGCTGTACCACGAGGCGTTCCACTCCTACGCCACCACGTTCGTCTACCCGCCGCTGTCGGCCGCCGACGTGACGGCCGGCAAGGGGACCGGCGAACTCCCCCGCTGGCTGAACGAGGGGCTGGCCCAGGTGTTCGAGAACCCGCTGATCGAGGCCGGCGAGCTGCGGATCGGGCACGCCGACCCGGCGCGGCTGAAGCGGGTGCAGGACGGGCTGATCGGGAAGATCGGGAAAGGCGACGGCGGGTTGCTGCCGGTGGCCGAACTGCTCCGCGCCGGGCCGAAGGGGTTCCTGGCGGCACACGCCAGTGAGAAGGCTGTGAGCGACCGCACCTACCGGACGGCGTGGGCGGCGGTCTTCTACCTCACCTTCGAGCGGCGGCTGGTCGGCGGCAAGGAGTTCGACGAGTACCTGAAGGCGGTGAACACCGGCACCGACCCGTTGGCCGCGTTCGAGGCGTGGGTCGGTCAATCGGCCGCCGCCTTCGAGGCCGACTGGCACAAGTACCTGGCCAAACTGCAACCCGACGGCACCGCGAAGTGATGCGTCACGGCTTCGGACCGGCCGCCGCGACTTCAAACTCGCGCATCACCGCCAGGAACGCCCCGAGCAGTTCGTCCAACACGGCCGAGGAGTACTGCTTCCAGTCGGACACCAGCCGGGTGCCGTCTAGCCGGAGGAACTGCCACTGGTCGCCGTTGGTGACGCACCCGAACATCGGGCCGTCCCGCGACTGCTCTTCCCGATTGAACGCCTGCGCGGCGAGCATTTCCGACACGCACTGTCCCATCCCGAGGTCGATGTCCGCCTTCTTCGCCTCGGCCATCGCCACCACCGGGGCGCGGATCGGGTAGACCGGCGGCGACAGCGTCAGCAGGAAGTCGCACTCACCGTTCAGCCCGTTCGCCGGGTCCACGTCGAACCGCGCGCCGGAGAAGACGGCCAGCTTGTCCCCCGACACCTCGCGCACGGCGGTCAGAATCGGGGCGATCAGGCACTCGCTCCGCGACTTCTCGTTCGCCCGCATCGCCGGCGTGATGCGGGCGAGCGATGCCGTCAACCAGCTCGGCGGCGGGGTTCGCGACACGACCGGGAACAGCACGGCCGTGGCGTGCGTGAGCTTGAACTTCGTCAGCACTTCCTCGAAGCCGAAATCGCTGAACGCCATGAGTGTCACCTCTTGCCGAGTCGCTTTAAGGCGGCGGTGGTCATTATACGCACGCCGTTCCTCGCGGTAGTTGTCCGAGTACATGCCCGGCGGCACCAGGCCGCCCGGCTTCACGCTCGCGTCGCGCTTGTCTTGCCCGATGCCGCCGAGGAAGTACGGGAAATGGGCGCGCCGCTCGGGGCGAATCGGCCGAAGTCCATCTTCAAGGGGTTAAGAACCCCAGACGTGACCAACACGGGCGACAGGGTGACGGCCGGACCGCCCTCCGCAAAGCGCCGCCGATCGGCGTCGTCACCCCGGCCGACGAAGCCGAGCGCCGACCTCACTTCCGCTCGGCCCGCACCTGCTCGTAGGCGTCGGTGACGGCGGCCAGCGGGGTCGCCCCGACGCCCGTGTACTGCCGCATGGCCCCGCTCGTGTCGAGGGGGACGGAGCAGCGGAACTCGTACTCGCCACTCGGCAGCTTGATCGGCGCGAACGGCTTGCCGCCGATCCGCCGCAGCTCGTCCGCCAACTGCTCCCAGTTGCCGGCCGGCACCGCGCCCGCGGCCGGTCGGACGGAACTGCCGCCGGTCGGGGTCGCCAACGGCCGGCGGTCGTCGATCACGAGCTGGTCGGCGTGGTCGGTGCCGCGAACCGACATCGCCGCCGGGGTGAAGTCCTCGGTCAGGCGGAACGGCTCTTTGGCCCCGGAGCGGCTCGCGGCCGTGCCCTTGAACAGCGGGTCGCGGGTGGCGGCCCCGTAGCGGCCGTCCTTGCCGGGGATCGGCACGCCCGCCGGCGGAATGCGGTCGGCCCCCATCAGCGGGTCGCGGTTGCGCGGCAAGAGGCCGCCGGCGCGGTCGCCGTTGCCCTTGCAGCCGAGGGCGCACAACGGAGCGAGGAGCAGAAAGCCCCACCGGAAGCGGGATCGGATTCGCGGTCGTACGGTCTTCATGTCCGCCGGGCCTCGTTCGCGTCCCACGGCCAACCGTTTCCCCTCTCCATACACTTGACGCGATTCCCCGTCGGTCGTCCACCTCGCTCGACCGATTCCGCCCGCCTCCGGCCGCGCATCGCGCCGACCGTGACGGTCGGGCCGGAGTTCGGGGTTCCACGGCATAGCGAAGGTGGGAGACGGCGGCAATGGCAGTCCATCGGATCGCGGTGATCGGCGGCGACGGCATCGGCCCGGAGGTGATCGACCAGGCGGTGCGGGTCGTCCGCGCGGCCGTGGCCAAGCACGACGGCGGGGCGACGCTCGAACTGACCCCGCTGCCGTGGGGGTCGGAGTTCTACAAGAAACACGGCCACATCCTGCCCGCCGACGGCTGGGACACGCTGGCCAAACACGACGCCATTCTGTTCGGCGCGGTCGGCTCGCCGGACGTGCCGGATTCGGTCACGGTCCACGACCTGCTGCTGCCCATGCGGCGGCGGTTCGACCAGTACGTGAACATGCGGCCGGCGTACCTGTTCGACGGCGTGCCCTGCCCGCTGGTGGGCAAGAAGCCCGGCGACATCGACATGCTGGTGTACCGCGAGAACACCGAGGGCGAGTACGCCCCCGTCGGCGGCAAGCTGTACCCCGGCACGGATCGGGAAGTGGCCATCCAGAACGCCGTGTTCACGCGCGGCGGGTGCGAGCGCATCCTGCGCGCCGGGTTCGAGGCGGCGCGGAAGCGGCCGCGCAAGAAGCTGACCAGCATCACCAAGTCGAACGCCTTGATTTACGGCCTGACGCTGTGGGACGACGCCTACAACGCCGTGCGGAAGGAGTACCCGGACGTGCAGTCGAACTCGCTGCTGGTGGACGCCGCCGCGATGGACTTCGTGCGGAAGCCGGAGGTGTTCGACGTGGTGGTGGCGAGCAACCTGTTCGGCGACATCCTGACCGACCTGAGCGCGGCGGTGGCCGGCAGCATCGGCCTGGCGAGCAGCGCGAACATCAACCCGACGAAGGCGTATCCGAGCATGTTCGAGCCGGTCCACGGCAGCGCGCCGGACATCGCCGGGAAGGGCATCGCCAACCCGCTGGCGGCGATCCTGAGCGCGGCGCTCATGCTAGACCACCTGGAGTTGGCCGCCAGCGCGAACGCCATCCGAAAGGCGGTCGCGGCGGTGCTGAAGGCGGGCGCGGGGAAGACGGCCGACGTGGGCGGCACCGCGACCACGGTGCAAGTGGGCGATGCCGTGCTGGCGGCGGTGTGAGTGGACTTCGGGACGGAGCGGGGCGTGACGGCGACCTACGGGGGGAAGGCGGGGTGGCAAGTGGAATGCTACCGCCGTCGGCGGTTGCGGATTTTGGCGAGCGGGGGGCGTCAGCCCCCTGTTGTGGTCGAAATCCCCAGGGAACAGGGGGCTGACGCCCCCCGCTCGCCCGGAGCCGCCAAAA
>JAYTTN010000405.1:0-5607 GCA_043745295.1 Fimbriiglobus sp.
GGCCATCCGCGACCACGCCTCGGACGTCCACTTCGAGCCGTTCGAGGACGAGTACAAGATGCGGTACCGGTGCGACGGCGTGCTGTACGAGATGGTGCCGCCGCCCCGCCACCTGGCCGCCGCCATCGCCAGCCGCATCAAGGTCATGTCCAACCTGGACATCGCCGAGCGGCGGCTGCCGCAGGACGGCCGCATCGAGCTGAACGTCGGCGGCAACGCGGTGGACATGCGGGTGAGCGTGCTGCCCACCATGTTCGGCGAGAGCGTCGTCATCCGCGTGCTGGACCGGTCGAACGTCGGCCTCGACCTGGACCGCATCGGCATGTACCCGTCGCTGCTGTCCGACTTCCGCCAGGTCATCAAGAAGCCGAACGGCATCGTCCTCGTCACCGGGCCGACCGGGGCCGGCAAGACGACCACCCTGTACTCGGCCCTGTCCGAGCTGAACGACATCGAGACCAAGATCATCACCACCGAGGACCCGGTGGAGTACGAGATCGACGGCATCATCCAGTGCCCGATCAACGCCGACATCGAGATGACCTTCGCCGCCGCCCTGCGGGCCATTTTGCGGCAGGATCCGGACGTCATCCTGGTCGGCGAGATCCGCGACCTGGAGACGGCCGGCATCGCCATCCAGGCGTCGCTGACGGGGCACCTGGTGTTCAGCACGCTGCACACGAACGACGCCCCCAGCAGCATCACCCGCCTGCGGGACATGGGCGTCGAGCCGTTCCTCATCACCGCCACCGTCGAGGCCATCGAGGCCCAGCGGCTGGTGCGGCGGGTGTGCACCGCCTGCCGCACCTGGTACGAGCCGACCCGCGACCAGCTGATGGAACTGAACATGACCCCGGCCGACCTGAAGGGCCGCAAGTTCGCCTACGGCGAAGGGTGCGACAAGTGCAACAACCTGGGGTTCAAGGGCCGCACCGGGCTGTACGAACTGCTCCTCATGAACGACGACCTGCGGGATCTGGTGTCGCGGGGCGCGTCCACCGACCAGATCCGCGGGTACTGCCGCAAGGCCGGCTACCACGGCCTCCGCGAGGCCGGCATGAGAGCGCTGTACGAGGGCAGCACCACCCTCGACGAGGTGGTCCGCGAGACGGTGCTGGACGACGAGGGGTGACGAGTGCGGAGTGGAGAATGACGGCTTTTCACCGCGGAGCGGTGACGGACTGTAGCCAGGGGTGAAACCTCTGGTCTTGATCGGACGAACTTCCAGGGGTTTCACCCCTGGCTACAGTCCACCACGCCTCCGGCGTGAAAACGGGAACACGACGACAGCACTCCGAATTCCGCATTCCGCACTGAGGAGAGTCCGATGCCGACGTTCAAATTCGAAGGGATGGACACGAACGGCACGGAGGTGAAGGACTCCATCGAGGCCGCCAACGAAGAGGAAGCCCAGCAGAAGGTGAAGGCGATGGGCTACTTCGTCACCAAGCTGGTCGCCGACGGCAAGAAGGGGGGCGGCAAGAAGGGCAAGAAGAAGACCGGCAAGAGCCGCAAGACGTTCGCCATGGGCGGCGTGTCGCAGAAGATGCTCACCATCTTCACGCGGCAACTGTCCACCCTGCAAGACGCCGGCCTGCCCATCCTGCGGTCCCTGCGGATCCTCGAAAAGCAGATGAAGCCGAGCGTGCTGAAGAACAGCCTGATCGACGTGGTCGAGGACGTGGAGTCGGGCATGACCCTGTCCGAGTCGATGGCCAAACACCCGAAGGCGTTCGACCGCCTGTACGTGAACATGGTGAAGGCCGGCGAGGCCGGCGGTGCCCTGGAAGTCATCCTCCAGCGGCTGGCCGAGTTCAAGGAGAAGGCGCAGAGCCTGAAGAAGAAGATCATCGGGGCGATGGTGTACCCGGCCGTGGTCGTCTGCGTGGCCGTCAGCATCCTGGTGTTCATCATGGTGATGATCATCCCCAAGTTCAAGAGGATCTTCGACGACTTCGGCCTGCAACTGCCGTGGGCGACGAAAACCCTCATCAACATGTCGGAGTGGATGTCGCAGTACTGGTACTGGATCCCGCTGTTCCCCATCGGCTTCTACATGCTCCTGAAGCTGATCCGCCTGACGAAGTCGGGCAGTTACGCGCTCGACCGCATGGCGCTGTGGATCCCCGTCGTCGGCACGCTCATCGAGAAGACCATCGTCGCCCGCACCATGCGGACGCTGGGCACCCTGATCGCCTCCGGCGTGCCCATCCTGGAGGCCCTCAGCATCGTCCGCGACACGGCAAATAACCTGGTTTTCGAGCGGATGTTCCAGCGGGTGCTAGAGTCGATTCGGGAAGGGGACACCATCGCCGACCCGATGCGGCGGGCGCGGCTGGTGGACGCCATGGTGGTGAACATGATCGAGGTGGGCGAGGAGACGGGCGACCTGGACACCATGCTGTACAAGATCGCCGACTTCTACGACGAAGAAGTGGACAACACGGTGAAGGCCCTCATCAGCCTGCTGGAGCCGATCATGATCGTGTTCCTCGGCGGCGCGATCGGGGGCATCGTCATCTCGCTGTTCCTGCCGCTCATCAAGCTGCTGGAAGGGTTGAGCAAGTGACGCCGACGGGACGGGCGAACGGGGGGGCGCTACCCCCCGTTCCGAGGCCGCAACGAAACCAACAGGGGCAACGCCCCTACTCGCCAAGACTCACGACCCACTCACCGGAGTGCCTTCCCATGACCCGCCGACCGTCCACCCGCGCCGCCTTCACGCTGATCGAATTGCTGGTGGTGATCTCCATCATCGGCATTCTGATGGGGCTGCTGCTGCCGGCTGTCCAGAAGATCCGCGGCATCGGCCCCCGCACCAGGGCCGTCGCCGAAGTCGAGCAGATGAGCGTCGCCGCCCGGTCGTTCAACCAGGAGTTCAAGTTCTACCCGCCGACGGTGTTCACCATTCCCACCCGCATCGACCAGGTCGGATTCACCGACGTGTTCAAGCGGATGTTCCCCCGCTGGAACCCGCCCCTGCAAGCCGACAACGTGACGATCCAAGTCGCCTTCCAGCCGGCCGGCGCGGGCACCACCTTGATTGGCGGCCAGTCAATGGTGTACTTCCTCGGCGGTCCTGGCGGAACCGGTTGGGCCATCGACGCGCCAATCGCCCCCACCCCCACTGCAGTCGGCAAGAAGGTGCCCTTCTTCGACTTCCCGCCCGACCGCGTCGTCAATGGCCAGTTCCTCGACCCGTGGAAGACGCCCTACGTCTACTTCGGCAGCATCGACGGCGGCAACTATCCGGCCGTCGCCCTCAGCGCCACCGGGCCGTTCACGAGTACGGTCCTGCCGGCCCCGGCCCCGCTCGCCGTCGCGAACTTCTCGGCCGGGGGGATCACCCCGTTCTATGTCGCCGTCGGCAAGCCGGCGAATCAGGGCGGGTGCCAGATCATCTCGGCCGGCGAGAACAAGGTGTTCGGCCCCGGCGGCGCGTGGGCCCCCGGCTCCGGCGCGTATGTCACGGGCCAACCGGGCGGCGACGACATCGGCAACTTCAACGCCGGCAAGATGCTCGGCGTGAACTGACCCCGGAACTTTCCCCGCCCGAACCCACGGAGGTTCCCGACATGATCCGCACCCCCGCCGCCCGCCGGCCGGCGTTCACGCTCATCGAGTTGCTGGTGGTGATCTCGATCATCGCCCTCCTCGCCGCCATCACCAGCGGCGTGTTCGCCCGCGTCCGCGCGGCGCAGACGCGGTCCGCCACCGACACCACCCTGACCAAGATCAACGCCCGGCTCGAGCGGCGGGTGAAGGCGGTCAACGACCAGGTGGCCGACGACGCCAAAAACAACCACCCCGGCTACGCGGCCGTGCTGTCGGCGGTCCAGAACGTGGACTTGGCGAAAGCCATCTGGACCCACGCCAAGATGAAGAGCGAACTGCCGATGAGCTTCAATGAGGCGAAAGCGCCAGTGGTTATCAGCGGAGGCCTGATCGCCACGCCGATCACCATCGCCGTGATACAGCCGAAGGCGGTGTTCACGGCCCTGCCCGCCGGGGGCCCCGGCGGCGGGCCGGACGAGTCCGCCGTGTGCCTGTTCCTGGCCGTCAACTCGAACGCCGGTGGAGGCACTATTGCCGACAACGACGGGCTGGAGCAGCAAGTCGGCGATTCGGGAATGAGCGGCTTGAAGTGCTACAAGGACGCCTGGGGTACGCCCATCGCCTTCGTCCGCACCGCGTACAACGGTGAGCTTTCGGGAAAACCGTTCTTCAACCCGACGCCGTCCAACCCGACGCCGTTCGACCCGTTCGACCCGCGTTTCAAACTGACCGCCTTCGCCACGGGCAACCCGGCGTGGTGGAACGCGATCCGAGCGCCGGTGACCTGGGTGGTGATCCCCGGTACCTACCCTGCGACGCCAAACCAGAACCACACCTTCACCGCGATCTCGGCCGGGCCGAACAAGCAGTGGGGGGCGAACGCCGGCGGCGACGTGTACGGGAACGGCCCGGACACCGACTTCGGCAAGGACAACCACGTGTCGTACCGCCTCCGCCGCGAAGGCACCCGAGGAGACTGACCATGACTCGCGCACGGCTCTCGACCCGGCCGGGGTTCACCCTGGTCGAACTGCTGGTCGTCGTCGGCCTGATCCTCGTGCTGCTCGGCCTTACCCTGGCCGTCAGTTCGTCCGGCATCACCGACTCGTACAAGGCGACGAACGCCTCCGACCGCGTGTCCGGCTGGCTGCTCATCGCCAAGAGCAAGGCGCAGCGGGAGAAGAAGCCGGCCGGCGTCCGGTTCGTCGTCGGCGCGAACAACCAGATCCGCGAGGCGCAGTACATCGAGGTGCCCGACCCCTATGCGCCGCTGCCGACCACAAGCGCACCGCCGCAGGTGCTAGTCGCTTGGGTCAGCGGTCAACTGCCGCGACTGTTCATCACGGGTGCTAACTTCCCCGATCTGACTCAGAGCGTGTTCGGCAGCGACATGCTGTCGATCCCGGAATTCAACACGCTGCTGACGATCACCGGATTTTCCGCTGTCCAGACGATCACCCTGGCGAATGGAGCGACACCGCCGGCCGTGGAAGTGTTCCTCCGCCTGCCGCCAGCGGGCAACGGTGCAGTGGTCCTTCAACAAGCTCTTGGTGCGGGCTTCCCGAAAACGGCCGGCCCGGCCCCGACACCGACCTACGCGACGACGACGTTCGGCTTCCACCGCCGGCCGCAGCCGGCCATCGGCGAGCCGGCGCTGCAACTGACCGGCGACATGATCGTGGACGGGCCGATCTGCCAGCCCGCCATCAGCGGGCCGGGCAGCGAGTTCGACGTGCTGTTCGCGGCGAACGGCGAGGTGATGAACACGAGCGGCGGACGGACGGTGCTTTGGGTCCGCGACGTGCGGCTGCCATTCAGCATCGCGGGAACCCGGCAACAGTACGAGGAAGCCGGGCAGATGGCGCTGATCGTGGTCTACTCGAAGACCGGGGCCATCGCCACGCAGCCGGTCCTGCTGCCGCCGAATCCGGACCCCTACGGGGCCACGAAGGACGCCGTGAACACGGGGCTGTGACCGACACGGCGGCATCTTGGCGAACCCGGCCCGCAAGGGCCGTGGGTGCCAGACCTGCCCGACACCCACGGCCCTTG
>JAYTTN010000406.1:0-5585 GCA_043745295.1 Fimbriiglobus sp.
CGCGACCGCAAGGGAGCGGCATCTGGGAATCGTTGGAAGATGCCGCTCCCTTGCGGTCGCGGCTCGCGAGACACCCACCCCGACGAGGACGACCGCCGATGTCGCTGTTCGCCCGCCTGATCCGCCGCCCGGTGGCGTGGGCCGCCGCCGTCACCGCCGCCGGCTTCGGCGTCGTCGCCACCCCGTCGCACGCCGACGTGCCGAAGGTCGTCCTCGACGCCCAGGCCCAGCGGATCGCCGTCATCCGGAAGGTGACGCCGGCCGTCGCCGCCGTCTGCTTCTTCGGCGGGCAGGTGTGCGGGTCCGGCGTGGTCATCTCCGCCGACGGCCTGTGCCTGACCAACTTCCACGTCGTCCAGCCGACCGGCCCGGTCATGCAGTGCGGGCTGGCCGACGGCAAGCTGTACGACACCGTCCTCATCGGCCAGGACAAGGTCGGCGACGTGGCGCTCGTGAAGTTGCTGCCGAGGAAGCCCGGCGACAAGTTCGCGTTCGTCGAACTGGCCGACTCGGACGGGGTGAAGGCCGGCGACTGGTCGCTGGCGATGGGCAACCCGTTCGGCCTGGCGCTGGACTTCACCCCGACCGTCACCTACGGGCTGGTGTCCGGCGTCAACCGCTACCAGCCGCCCGAAGGCAAGGGGACGCTGGAGTACACCGACTGCATCCAGATCGACACCAGCATCAACCCCGGCAACTCCGGCGGCCCGCTGTTCGACATGACCGGCAAGCTGATCGGCATCAACGGCCGCGGGTCGTTCGAGAAGCGGGGCCGGGTGAACTCCGGCGTCGGGTACGCCATCAGCGTCAACCAGATCAAGAACTTCCTCGGCCACCTGAAGGCCGGCCTGGACACCGACCACGCCACCCTCGGCGCGTCCGTCGGCAGCGCCGACGAGGACGGCGACCTGAGCCGAATGGTCGTCCGCCAGATCCTGGACGAGGCCGACTCGTACCGCCGCGGCCTCCGCCCGGAGGACCAGCTCGTCGCCTTCGCCGGCCGGCCGATGACCAGCACCAACCAGTTCAAGAACGTCCTCGGCATCTACCCGAAGGAGTGGCGGGTGCCGCTGACGTACCGCCGCGGCAACGCCAAGAAGGAGATGCTGGTGCGGCTGATGGGCAACATGGACCAGGTGAAGGAAGACCCGAACAAGCCGGCCCCCGGCGGCCCGCCCCAGCCCGGCCCCGGCGGCGGCCCGCCGCCCAACCCCGGCATCGCCAAGTCGCCGGCCAAGGCGATGTTCGAGGCCAAGAAGGGGTTCGCCAACTTCCATTTCAACAGGTTGGCCCAGAAGGAGCTGACGGACAAGTTCCAGAAGGCGGCCGGCGACATGACCGGGTTCGCCGGCGACTGGGCGCTCGACGGCACGCTGGTCCGCGACGAGGGCAAGGGGACGGACGCCAAGATCGCGTGGAAGGGGAACAAGGACCGGGAGATCGAGGTGTCGATGACGCTCAACGGCGTCACCGAGGCGGTCAGGCCGCTCGACCAGAACGCCGGCGGCGCGGAGCAGTTCCTGCCCCAGGGCAGCGGCGGCCTGTACATCGCCCTGTACCAGTACCGCCTCATGCTGACGCAGTTGAAGAAGGGGTTCGCGCCGAACGACGAGGAGATCCAGCCGAAGTTCTTCCACGGCGGGGAGGAGCCGATCTACCCGATGCCGGCCGACGGCAAGCCGCCGGAGGAGATGCGGTCGCTGCGGGTGGACTGCGAGGTGATCCGCACCGGCGGCGCGTTCGACGGCAAGTTCTTCTTCGACAAGAAGACCGGCCAACTGGTCGCGCTGGAGTCGCGGGTGACGAAGGACGAAGACCCGTGCGAGCTGTACTTCTCCGACTTCAAGGACTTCGGCGGGGCGAAGCTGCCCGCCCGCGTCGAGTGCCGGTTCGGGGACCGGCGGTACGCCACCCTGACCGTCAAGAACTACACCCTCGGCAAGAAGTAATGTCTTGGCGAGCGGGGGGCATAAGCCCCCTGTTTCTTCCGGGACGTTCACGACCAACAGGGGGCTTACGCCCCCCGCTCGCCTGAAATCACACCCACCCCTTCGGTTTCCCCGCTATGTTCCGCTCCGCCTCGCTGCTCGTCGCCGTCGCCCTGTTCGCGCCCGTCGCCCCGGCCGCCGACCCGTTCGACAAGCTGGCGAAGGACGTGAACGAGAAGGTGGTCAAGATCTTCGGGGCCGGCGGGTTCCGCGGGGCCACCAACTACAGCACCGGCATCGTCGTCTCGAAGACCGGGCACGTCCTGACCATCGCGTCCCAGACGCTGGACACGTCCGAGATCATCCTGCACATGCCGAACGGCCAGCGGATGAAGGCGAAGGTGATCGTCACCGAGCCGGAACTGGACGTGGCCCTGCTGAAGATCGAGGAAGAACTGAAGCCGGGCGAGACCTCCCGCCTGGACCTGGCGTACTTCGACGTGAAGGCGGCCGCCGCCCGCCCGGCGTCCGAGACCGGCGACTGGGTGCTGGCGTTCAGCAACGAGTTCGAGATCGCCATGCGGGACGAGCCGGTCAGCATCCAGCGGGGGTGCGTCATGTCGTACTCCAAGCTGCAAGGGCGGCGCGGCATCTTCGACTTCCCGTACCACGGCGACGTGTACGTGGTGGACGCCATCTGCTGCAACCCCGGCGCGGGCGGCGGGCCGCTCACCGACCGCAAGGGCAACCTGCTCGGCCTCATCGGCCGCGAGATCAAGAACAGCCAGACCGACACCTGGATCAACTACGCCATCCCCATCGCCGCCAAGGTGGACGTGAAGTTCAAGGTGGACGAGAAGGAGGTCGTCCGCAACATCAGCATCCCGATGTTCGTCGAGGAAGCGATGGCGGGCAATTACAAGCCGGTGCCGCCGAAGGTCAAGGTGGTCACTCGCGGCGGCTACACCGGCATCCGGTTCGTGCCGAACGTGCTGGACCGCACCGCCCCGTACATCGACGAACTGATCCCGTCGTCGCCGGCGGTGAAGGCCGGGCTGAAGGTGAACGACCTGGTCAGCTTCATCGACGGCGAGCCGATCTACAGCATCAAGGCGTACCTGGAGTTCATGAGCAAGACCAAGCCGACCGACACCCTCCGCATGGAGGTCCGCCGCGGCGACGCGCTCCAGACCATCGAGCTGAAGCTGGAGGAGTGGCCCAAGGACCAACTGCCGCTCCCCCCGCCGATGCTCCCCAAGTTGGACCCGAAGGTCGGCACCGAACCGAAGAAGTGACAGCGAGGAAGAGGGCACCCACAAGGGGTGCCCCTACCAACCACACAACGTAGGGGCACCCCTTGTGGGTGCCCTCTTCGACATCCCGGAGCCTTCCCCCCATGCCCTGCTACCTGACCCACTTTGCCGCACTCGCCGCCGTCGCGCTGGCCGCGCCGTCGGCGGTCGCCCAGACCGACGCCAACGACGCCACCGAGAAGGCGCTGAAGGCCGCCTCCCTCAAGGCCGCGCCGTACGTCGCCAAGATCGAGACGGCCGGCGGTCGCGGCATGATCGGCGGCGGGGGCGACGGCCCGCCCGGTCGCCCCCCGGCCCCCGGCGTGCGGAAGGGCGTCGGCCCGACCTCCGGCGTGGTGGTCAGTGCCGAGGGGCACGTCATCAGCTCCGCCTTCAACTTCGCCAACAAGCCGACCGACATCTTCGTCACCATTCCCGGCCGGCCCCGTCTCACCTACGAGATCGTCGCCAACGACACCTCGCGGATGCTCACCCTGCTCCGCATCAAATCCGCCGACGAGCGGGCCAAGGCCACGGCCGTCCCGGTGCCGGAGGCATTCCCCACCAAAGACGTGCAGGTCGGCCAGTGGACGCTGGCGCTGGGCCGCACCCTCGACCCGGAGACGAGCAAGGCCCCGTCCGTGTCGGTCGGCATCGTGTCCGCGACCAACCGCATTTACGGCAAGTGCCTCCAGACCGACTGCAAGGTGTCGCCGGTCAACTACGGCGGGCCGCTGGTGGCCGTGGACGGCCGCATCATGGGCGTGCTGATCCCGGCGTCCACGTCCGGCGACGGCGAGACGGCCGGCGTCGAGTGGTACGACTCCGGCATCGGCTTCGCCGTCCCGATGCAGGACGTGTTCGCGTCCGCCAAGCGGATGATCGCCTCCGGCAAGGACCTCCGCCGCGGCGTCGTCGGGTTCATCCCGCAGACGGCCGGCGAGTTGTACAACGTGCCGTGCGTCGTCGGCACCGTCGCCCCGGAGTCGGTGGCGCTGAAGATCGGCCTGAAGCCGGGCGACAGGATCACCGCCATCGACGGCGCGAAAGTCGAAAACTACTCCCAGTTGCAGCACCTCCTCGGCCCGAAGTACGAGGCCGACGCCATCGACCTGACCGTCGAGCGGGACGGCAAGGAGGTGAAGTTCGACAAGGTGGTTCTCGGCGGCACGAACGTCACCTTCGCCCAGCCGTTCCTCGGCATCCTGCCCATGCGGGACGACAACGAGGCGGGCGTCGAGGTGCGGTTCGTGTACCCGAAGTCGCCGGCGGAGGCGGCCGGCATCAAGGCCGGCGACCGCATCACCAAGCTCGGCGCGGTGGCAGCCGGCGGGCCGGTGCCGCCGAAGGGCAAAGGCCCCGTCGCCCCCGGCGGGCTGACCGCAATCACCGGCGGCCGCGCCCAGATGGTGCAACTCATCACCCGCTTCTCGCCGGGCATCGAAGTCGAACTGGAACTCAAGCGGAAGGACGGCGGCAAGGTGGAGACGGTGAAGGCCAAGCTCGCCGCCATCGTGGAGGACCTGCCGGAGCGCGACAAGCTGCCGTACCCGGCCACCAAGGAGAAGGCGCTCGAGAAGCCGGCCGTGCCGATGCCGAAGGGCGGGCCGGCACCGAAGAAGGAGGAGCCGAAGAAGGACGACGAGAAGAACAAGCTGCCGGTCGGCTACCTGACCAAAGATCCGAAGGACGACACCAAACCGCTGACCAGCTTGACCGGCCGCGAGTACTGGATGTATGTGCCGGACAACTACGACAAGAACCGCAGCTACGGCGTCATCCTCTGGCTGCACGCGGTCAAGGGCGGGCTGGCCCCGAAGGACATGAAGGACACCTGGGAGAAGTTCTGCGACCAGGCGCACTTCATCATGATCGGGCCGAAGTCGAAGAACGGGAACGGGTGGTCGCCGAACGAGTCCGAGGACGTGGTGAACGCCGTGAACGAAGCGCTCAAGCCGTACACGGTGGACCGCACCCGCATCGTCGCGCACGGCATGGGGCTGGGCGGGCAGATGGCCTTGTACATGGGGTTCACCGCCCGCGACCTGATCCGCGGGGTGGCCGTCAGCGGGGCGGTGCTGGGCATCAACGCGAAGGACAACCTGCCGGCCCAGCCGCTGTCGTTCTTCATCGTCGCCGGTGCCCAGGATCCGCTGCTGAAGGACATCGAGGAGACCCGCGACAAGCTGAAGGAGAAGCGGTTCCCGATCATCTACCGCGAGATCAAGAACTTCGGCAAGGAGTACCTCGACCAGAAGACGCTGGACGAGCTGGTCGTCTGGCTGGACTCGCTCGACCGGATTTGAGCCTGGGGACGCGCGGGTAGTGACGGACTTGTTCGCCCGCCGCGCCAGCAAGGGGCGAA
>JAYTTN010000407.1:0-5572 GCA_043745295.1 Fimbriiglobus sp.
AGCGGGGGCGTCAGCCCCCTGTTGCGTTCGACATCCCCACGGAAACAGGGGGCTGACGCCCCCCGCTCGCCTGAACCTGCCAAAATCAATTGCTGCACCGCCGGCGGATCGGCCGGTGGCGTATAATCCATAACGTCCGCACCGTCCGTCGGAAGGGGAGTCGTTCGCATGCGCCACTGGACGCCACTACTCGGGGTGTGCCTGTTCGCCGCCGCCGCGCCCGCCCAGCCGCCGAAGCCGGCCGACGGCGGGTCCGACCGCGGCCTGTACGTCCCCGTGCCGCACCCGCTCACGTCCGACGCCCTGACCCGCATCAAGAACCTCGTGGACGCCGAGCGGGGCAAAGGGGGCGACCGCCCGGCGTGGGTGGTGTTCGACTTCACCCCGAACGGCAAGGACGCGCACAACGCGGACGCGGCACTCGCCATCGATTTGGGCAACCACATCGTCACCAGGCTGAACGACGTGAAGACGGTCGCCTACGCGACGCGGAAGGTCCACGGCCACACGGTCCTGCCGTTCCTGGCGTGCCGGGACATCGTCATGGGCCGGGAGGCGAGCGTCGGGGAAGTGGTCGGGCCGGGGGAGGCCGCGCCGCCGGGGTGGGTGCAGGAGGCCTACGTCAGCCTCCTGAAACAGGTGCGGCCGACGCAACTGGCCGCCGTGCGGAAGACGTTCGACCCCCGCGTCCGGGTCGGGTCGGGCAAGAAGGCCGGCGGCGAATGGCTGGTGAACCTGGCCGACCCGGAGGACAAAAAGTCGGTGGAGAACCCGAAAGAGGTGGAGGGCGTGTCGGCCGAGGGCGTGGGCCTGTACAAGCCGGACGTGGCGGTGCGACTGGGCCTGTGCCGGGGCGTCCGCGACACCCGCACCGAGCTGGCCGACCTGCTCGGCATCGCCCCCAGCAGCCTCCGCGACGACCCGCTCAACGGCCGCCCGCCGGAGGCGTTCCGGTACACCCTGACGGGGGCCATCGACCAGGGGGTGAAGGAGTCCGTCCGCCGCGCCCTCGCCGGGGTGGTGTCGCGGAAGGGGAATCTGGTGTTCCTGCAACTGGAGTGCGCCGGCGGCGACCTGGAGGCGGCCCGCGAACTGGCCGAGGAGCTGATCAAGTTCCAGAAGCCCGAATCCGGCGACGGGCTGAAGATCGTCGCCTTCGTGCCAAACTCGGCCCCGGACACGGCCGCCATCATCGCGCTGGGCTGCACCGAGATCGTGCTGAGCCGCCGCACCGACGCCAAGGCCGGCGACGACGCCCCGCCGCAGGCGGACATCGGCGACTTCACGAACGCGCTGACCGCCGCGCCGCAGGCCGCCGCCGGCCTCGCCACCAGCCTCCGCGAGCTGGCCGAGAAGCAGGGCTACCCGCCGCTTCTGGCCGAGGGCATGGTGCGGAAGGAGATGAGCATCCTGTTCGTCCGCTCGACGGTGGACCAGCGGAAGACCCGGCTGATGACCCGCGAGGAGTACGACGCGGCGAAGGGCGCGTGGGTGAGCCTGACGGTGGTGAAGAAGAAGGGCGAGTTCCTGAAACTGACCGCCGACCAGGCCGAGACGATCGGACTGGCGAAGACGACCGCCGGCCGCGATCTCGCCGAGCTGGCCGCCAAGTACGGCGTCGAACCCGGCCGGGTGAAGGACGCCACCCCGGCGTGGCTGGACCGGTTCGCCACGTTCCTGCGGAACCCGTCCGTCACCGTGCTGCTGTTCGTGCTGGGGGTGGTCGGGCTGATCCTGGAGCTGAAGGTGCCGGGCGCGATGATCCCCGGCATCATCAGCGCACTGGCGTTCATCTGCATCTTCTGGGCGCACACGCAGTTCAGCGGGCAGATCGCGGTGCTGGCCGGGCTGCTGTTCCTGCTCGGCCTGATCCTCATTTTGCTGGAGGTGTTCGTCATCCCCGGCGTCGGCGTGCCGCTGGTGTTCGGCATCCTGCTAATCGTCGGGTCGGTGGCGCTGGTGACGGTGGACCGCGTCCCGGACAGCGGGGACGAGTGGATCAAGTTCGGCGGCAAGATGGCGCAGTACATGTTCGCGCTGATCGCCGGCTTCTTCCTGGCGCTGGTCGTCGCCCGGTACCTGCCGAGCCTGCCCATCGCTAACCGCATGTTCCTGCCGCCGGTGGACGACGGCACGGACGGCACGGGGCTGCTGCCCGGCGCGGCGAAGGCGGCGGCGCTGCTCGGCGCGACGGGGGTGACGACGACCGTGCTGCGGCCGGCCGGCACGGTGCTGTTCGGCGACGAGTTCGTGGACGTGGTGACGGAGGGCGGGTACGTCGAGGCCGGCACCCGCGTCCAGGTGATCGAGGTGGAGGGTACCCGCCTGGTGGTGAAGGCGGTGTGAGCGGCGGGCGCTGCCGACGACGCGAAGTGATCGGGTGCGAATCGCCATCACGACGAGGAGGTTCCCCCATGCCGTCGCCGTTTCCGGGCATGAACCCGTACTTCGAACAGCCGGGCATCTGGCGCGGGTTCCACGGCCTTTTGCTCGGCCAGCTCACCTTCGCGCTCAACTCTCGCATCGCGCCGCGCTACCACGCGGACTACGAGGAATCGCTTTACATCGATCAGCCCGGACCGGGCGACCGAACGTTCTTCGCCGTCGCCGACGTGGGAGTCGCGGACACCGATTCCCCAGCCCGGTCATCCGACACCGGCGGGGTCGCCGTCGCGGAGCGGCCGCGGGTCAAGCCGATTCCGGCGACCGTCCCCGCCGGACTTCGCCGCAAGCACCGCTGGCTCACCATCCGCGACACCTGGAACCGCACGGTCGTCACCGTCATGGAGGTGCTGAGTCCGTCGAACAAGTCCTCCACCGACGACCGCGCGCAATACCTCCGCCGGCGGCGGAAGATCCTTCGCAGCACGGCGAACCTCGTGGAGATCGACCTGCTTCGCGGCGGCGAGCCGATGCCGCTGAGCGAGGTGCCGGCGTGCGACTACCGCCTGCTCGTGGCGCGGCAGGGGCGGCGACCGAATGTGGACGTGTGGCCGGTCGGCGTTCGCGAGACGCTGCCCGAAATCCCGATCCCGCTGGCCGGCGACGACCCCGACGTGTGGCTCGACCTGAAGCCGCTCCTCGACGCCGTGTACGACGGCGGCGCGTACCGCTACCGCCTGTACGACCACCCGCCCGACCCGCCGCTGGCGGGCGATGACGCTGTGTGGGCCGAGCCGTTCGCGACGGCCGGGTGAACTCGACAGGAGTTGATCGCGCGGGGTCGCCGCGAGGTCGCCGCACGATTCCCACTTTCCTCGCGGAATTCCCCCGCGAAAATCGCCCCTCGGCGGATGGACTATCGGAACGCCACCGTGCCCGAGGCCGCCATGACCCCGAACGACCCGAACAGCCCGACCGTCACCCAAGCCCCGCAGGAACCGCCCACCGCGTCCGAGGGCGACTGGGATGTCGGCCTGGCCGCCGCCTTCGGCCGCGACGACACGCGGTCGCAGGCCACCGCGCCGGAGGTGGAAGCCGGCACCGTCATCGCCGGCAAGTACCGCCTGACCGAGCGGATCGGCGAGGGCGGCATGGGCAGCGTGTGGTTGGCCCACCAGACCGAGCCGGTCAAGCGGAAGGTGGCGGTGAAGCTCATCAAGGCGGGGATGGACTCGAAGGCGGTGCTGGCCCGGTTCGAGGCCGAACGCCAAGCCTTGGCGATGATGGACCATCCGAACATCGCCAAGGTGCTGGACGGCGGCGTGCACGACGGCCGGCCGTTCTTCGTCATGGAGTTGGTCAAGGGCGTGCCGATCACGGAGTACTGCGACCGCAACAAGCTGACGCCGAAGCAGCGGCTGGAACTGTTCGTGCCGGTCTGCCAAGCCATCCAACATGCCCACCAGAAGGGGGTCATCCACCGCGACATCAAGCCGTCGAACGTGCTGATCGCCCTGTACGACGACAAGCCGGTGCCGAAGGTGATCGACTTCGGCGTCGCCAAGGCGACCGGCGGGGCGCTGACCGAACACACCATCGACACCGGGTTCGGCGGGGTCGTCGGCACGCCGCAGTACATGTCGCCGGAACAGGCCACGTTCAACAACCTGGACATCGACACGCGGAGCGACGTGTACAGCCTCGGCGTGCTGCTGTACGAACTGCTCACCGGTAGCACGCCATTCTCGAACGCGGAACTCAAGACGAAGGGGCTGCTGGAAATCCTCCGAGTTGTCCGCGAGGAAGAACCGCCGCGGCCGAGTGCGAAGCTGAGCACGGCCGACGCCCTGCCGTCGCTCTCGGCCAACCGCGGCACCGAGCCGAAGAAGCTGACGGGCCTGTTGCGGAACGAACTCGACTGGATCGTCATGAAGGCGCTTGAGAAGGATCGGAGCCGGCGGTACGAGACGGCCAACGGCTTCGCCGCCGACGTGAACCGCTACTTGAGCGGCGAGGCGGTGCAGGCCCACCCGCCGAGTTCGGCGTACCGGGTGAAGAAGTTCGTCCGGCGGAACAAGGGGCAGGTGATCGCCGCGAGTTTGGTGTTCCTCGCCCTGCTGGCCGGTATGGTCGGCACGTCGCTCGGCTTGGTGGAGGCGAAACGGCAGGAAGCCGAAGCGCGGCGGCAGGAGGGGATCGCCCTCGACGAGGCCGCAGAGAAGGAGCAAGCCCGCGCGGCCGAAGCCGACCAGCGGGCGAAAGCGGTGGCGGCGGCCGAGGAGGAGCGGAAGGCGAAGGAGGCGGCGGTGACGGCGGCGGCAGCGGAAAAGGCGGCGAAGGAGCAAGCCCAAAAGAACCTGGCGTTCGCCAAGAAGGGAAACAAGATCCTCGGCTCGGTGTTCTCGGGGCTGGATCCGAACCGGAACTACGCGACCGTGGGGGAGTTCTCCGAAGCGCTCAAGGCGAACCTCAAGAAGGCGGTGAACGACCTGGACGGCTCGGCCATTGGCGACCCGTTGGAAGTGGCCGCGATTCAGGACACGCTGGGCCTATCCCTGCTTGGACTGGGCGATGCGGGGCAGGCGATCGTCCTCTTTACCAAGGCGCGGGCGACCCGAATGACCAAACTGGGGGCCGACCACCCCGACACGCTCACGAGCATGGGCAACCTGGCGCAGGGCTACCTGGCCGCCGGCAAGCTGGACCTGGCCCTGCCGCTCTTCGAGGAGACCCTGAAGATCCAGAAGGCCAAGGTGGGGGCCGACCACCCCGACACGCTCACGAACATAAACAACCTGGCGCTAGGCTACCACGCCGCCGGCAAGCTCGACCTGGCCCTGCCGCTCTACGAAAAAGCCCTGAAGCTGAGCAAGGCCAAGTGGGGGGCCGACCACCGCATCACACTACTTAGTATGAACAACCTGGGGCGGGGCTACCTGGACGCCGGCAAGCTGGACTTAGCCCTGCCGCTCCTGGAGGAGACCCTGAAGCTCTTGAAGGCCAAGGTGGGGGCCGACCACCCCGACACGCTCGCGAGCATGAACAACACGGCGTCAGTCTTCCAGGCCGCCGGCAAGCTGGACCTGGCCCTGCCGCTCTTCGAGGAGACCCTGAAGCTCGTGAAAGCCAAGCTGGGGGCCGACCACCCCAACACACTATTATGCATGGGCAACCTGGCGCAGGGCTACCA
>JAYTTN010000408.1:0-21235 GCA_043745295.1 Fimbriiglobus sp.
GCGCGGCGGGCTAACAACACAGCGCTCTCGCGCCGCCCGGTTTTCGCCCATCTTGCAAGCCACCGGGGGAAACTTGGACTACGTTCTCCTGGTGGCCCGCCGCCACGCCCTCCCGCCCGAGGTTCGCCGCCCGTGACGCCGTTGACGGAAGCCCCCCCACTGACGGACACGCCGCCGCCGGTTCACGCGCCCGCCGCCCTCACGCCCGCACCGCCCGCCGACGCCCACCTGACCGTCATCGAGAACCGCAGCGGCTGGTCGCCGGCCGACTTCCGCGAGCTGTGGCGGTTCCGCGAACTGTTCTACTACCTGACGCTCCGCGACATCAAACTCCGCTACAAGCAGACGGTGCTGGGCGTCGGCTGGTCGGTGTTCCAGCCGATCGCCACCATCCTTGTCTTCGTTGTGTTCATCGGTATACTAGGCAAGGCGAAAGGGGACATGGGGCAGGGCGAGTACCTGCTGTTCGTCATCGCCGGGGTGCTGCCGTGGACGTTCTTCGCCACCGCCGTCACCAACGCCGGCAACTCGCTGATCAGCAACGAGCGGCTGGTGTCGAAGACGTACTTCCCCCGCCTGGCGCTGCCGGCCGCGAACGTGTTCGCCGCCCTGTTCGACTTCACCATTTGCCTTCTCCTGCTGGCCGTCACGCTGATCGGGTTCGGCGTCGCCCCGACGTGGCAACTCCTCCTCTTGCCGGTGTCGGTGGGGGTGCTGGTGGTGCTGGCCACGGCGTTCGGCGTGCTGCTGTCGGCCCTGATCGCCACGCAGCGCGACTTCCGCTTCCTGCTCGGCTTCGGCGTGCAGCTGTGGATGTTCGCCACGCCGTGCATCTACCTGCCGGAGGACGCCTACGGGGCGACGGCCAAGCAGTGGCTGGTGCTGAACCCGGTGTACGGGCTGATCGTCAACTTCCGCGCGGCGGTGCTGGGCACCGAGTACCCGCCGGACTTCGCCGCGCTGGGGCTGTCGGCGGCGGTAGCGGCCGGGCTGTTCGCCGTGAGTCTGATCTACTTCCGCCGGGTGGACCGCACCCTGGCCGACACGATCTAGAAACGAGCCGCGACCGCAAGGGAGCGTCATTCTGTCCGAGCCGGAAGCGTGAGCGACGGGTTCTTCATTCTGTCCGAGCCATTCCGAGAAGCGTGAGCGACGGGTTCTTCATTCTGTCCGAGCCGGAAGCGTGAGCGACGGGTTCTTCGGAAGACCCTCGCTCACGCTTCCGGCTCGGACAGGGCGGCAGAAACACGCTCCCTTGCGGTCGCGGCTCGTGAAAACCCGTCCTGACACGCCCGGCCGGAAGCGGTACTCTCCGGGGGATAACGCCCACGCACCGGAGGCAGACATGCTCGGAACCCAGATGGCACCCGGCCCGTTCCTGACGCGGATCGGGGCGGAGTTGGAGCGGATCGACCCGGCCGAGGTGTCGGCGCTGGCCGACCTGATGCACACGGCCTACCTGGCCGACCGGTTCATCTTCGTCGTCGGCAACGGCGGCAGCGGGAGCAACGCCTCCCACTTCTGCGAGGACATCGGCAAGGGGACGCTGAAGATGCCGCAGGACCGCACCAGCGGGAAGAAGCGGTTCCGCATCCTCAGCCTGACGGACAACACGCCGTACATCCTGGCGTGGGGGAACGACGAAGGGTTCGACACGGTGTTCGTGGAGCAGTTGAAGAACTTCGCCACGCCGGGCGATCTGCTCATCGCCATCAGCGGGTCGGGCAACAGCCCGAACATCCTGAACGCGGTGACGTGGGCGAACGCCAACGGCGTCACCACCTACGGCGTCACCGGCTTCACCGGCGGCAAGCTGCGGGGCCTCGCCACCCACGGCCTGCACGTCCCGCTGGACGACATGGGCATCGTCGAAACCATCCACCTGGCCGCCTTCCACTGGGTCGTGGACGACCTGCACCGGCGGATTTCTCTGTAGTCGGTCCGCAGCGGTTCGTGAGGATCGGACGCGGAGTTCGGCTCGCCAGGAGACAGGGGACAGAGGACAGGAGTCAGAAACCAAAGACACAAAACCCGATACGCAGTCGGCGTGTCTTCTGCTCTGACTCCTGTTCTCGGCTAACGTCCTCTGACTCCTGCCCTTTGTCTCCTGACTCCTGTCCCCTGACTCCTGCTATGCCACAGCCCGCCATCCGCATCGACAACCTGTCCAAGTGCTTCCAGCTGGTGGGCGGGCCGCTGGCCAACGCCAACCTGACGGAGAACCTCCGCCGCGCCGGCCGGCGGGCGTGGAACAAGGTGAAGGCCATCCTGTCGCCCGGCTCCGCCCCGACCGACAACGTCTACTGGGCCGTCAAGGACGTGTCGTTCGACGTTCACCCCGGCGAGGTGGTCGGCGTCATCGGCCGCAACGGGGCCGGCAAAAGCACGCTGCTGAAGGTGCTGTCGCGGGTGACGGTGCCGACCTCCGGGCGGGTCGAACTGCGCGGGCGGATGGGCAGCATGTTGGAAGTGAACGCCGGCTTCCACCCGGAGCTGTCCGGCCGCGAGAACGTGTTCCTGTCCGGCAGCATCCTCGGCATGAGGCGGCGGGAGATCCTCGCCAAGTTCGACAAGATCGTCGAGTTCTCGGAGATCGGCCAGCACCTGGACACGCCGGTGAAGCGGTACAGTTCCGGCCAGTACGTCCGCCTGGCGTTCGCCGTCACCGCCTACCTGGAGCCGGAAATCCTCATCGTCGACGAGGTGCTGGCCGTCGGCGACGCGACGTTCCAGCGGAAGTGCATCGACCGCATGGCCGACCTGGCCCGGCAGGGGCGGACCATCCTGTTCGTCACGCACAACATGCAACTGGTGCCCCGCCTGTGCCACCGGGCGGTGTTCCTGGAGAAGGGCCAAGTGGCCGCCATCGGCGACGCCCAGACCGTCACGCAGAAGTACCTCGACCGCCTGCTGGAGGACAGCAAGGTCGGCGACCTGCGGGACAAGCACCGCACCGGCGACGGGCGGGCCAAGTTCGTCCGCGCCGGGGCGTGCGACGCCACCGGCCGACCGCTGTCGGTGTTCGTCACCGAGACCGATCTGGTGGTGAAGCTGGAAGTCGAGTCGGCCGCCGCCCTGCCGGACGTGTCGATGTCGGTGGTCGTGTCCAGCCTGCACGGCACCCGCGTCATCAGCTCGTGGACGAAGGAGGTCGGGTTCGACGTGTCGCTGACACCGGGCCGTCACCAGTTCGAGTGCACGCTGAAGGACGTGCGAATCCGGCCGGGGCAGACGATCCTGCTGAACCTGTGGATGGGCACCGCGCAGGGGACGCTGCTGGACGCCGTCGAGAACGCCGTGGTGCTGGACGTGATCGGCGACGACAAGCACGCGCACCTGTCCACCAGCCAGGACCACGGCATCGTGTACTGCGACCACTCGTGGAAGCGGGGGTGACGCGCAACTCCGGCTGAAAGCGTCGCGGTCGGGCGCGCGAGCGCGCGGCAGACGTGGCGGACTGTGGCCGTGGGAGGAACCCGAATGGTGTGCGCGGCTCTGGTCGTGGTGGTCGTGGGCATCGTGGTCACCGTCCTCGTCCTGTCCATGTCTTGCATTGGTCGCGGCTTACAGCTTCTCCTCGATCCACCGCGCCGCCGGTGGGCGGGTTCCCTTCGTATCGCCACCGGTCTGTTATTGCCCGTGGCGTGCTGCTGCGGCCCGAGTGCGGTATTCCGCCTCCAACACGAGACGCCGCCGCTCGGTCGTTACCCCGACGGGGTGATCGAGAAGGGCATGACCGCCGAGGAGGTGCGTGCGCGGCTCGGAACTCCGCACGAGATCAACGAGCGGCATCCGGAGCGGGTGTATTGGCTGTACTGGCTCGACGCGATCCGCCTGGACTGGTTCCGGGTGTACTTCGGCCAAGACGGGAAGGTAGAATCCACGCATCGCGAGTAGTGGGAATTGCTCGGCGAGGGCCGTCGCGCTTCCCGCAACTGCTCGCCTTCGATCGTCCGAGGTGAATCCATGCCCGCGACCGCTCCCGCACCGCCGCCGAAGCAAATCCGCCCGGACCCGTTCCTGCTCAGCGTGGAACGGTACCACGCGATGGTGGCGAACGGGACACTCACCACGATGGACCGGGTGGAACTGATCGACGGCAACCTGGTGGAAAAGATGTCCCAGAACTCCCCGCACAGTTCGACGTTGGACATCGTCGAAGTGGACATCCGCGCGCTACTCCCGGCCGGTTGGTGGCTGCGAAGCCAGAAGCCGTTGTCGCTGGCCCGGAGCGTCCCGGAACCGGATGCCGCCATCGTGCGCGGGGACCGGCACACCTACCGGACCCGGCACCCGGTCGCGGCCGATGTCGGCATCGTCATTGAGGTGTCGGACTCGTCGCTCTGGTACGACCGCACGGTGAAGGGCCACCTATACGCCGCGGCCGACATTCCCGAATACTGGGTCGTCAACATCGAGGAGCGGCTGGTCGAGGTGTACACGTCGCCGAACCCGGCCGCCGACCCACCGGCCTACGCCACCCGCACCGACTACGCCGTCGGCCAGTCGGTGCCGCTGGTGCTGGACGGCACCGCTGTCGCCCAGCTCCCCGTCGCCGACTTGTTGCCGTAATCGCTCACTTCGCGCCCCGCACTCGCTCCAGAGCCGTCGCCGCGTGGGTGCGGACGCTCGCGTCCTTGTCCCGCGTCGCCTCGCCCAACGCCGCTTCCGCCGCGACCGCCGCCGGGCCGATTTTCGACAGCCCCAGCACGGCCGCGGCGCGGACGTTGGCGTCCCGGTCCTTCACCGCCTCGATGAGGGCGGGGATCGCCCGCGGATCGACCGGGCCGATGTTGCCGAGGACATCGGCGGACTTCTTCCGCGCCTTCGGATCGGCGCTTTTCGCCGCCTCCAGCCAGTGTTCGACCGGCTCGCCACCGAAATACTTTTCCTTCGGCCCGTCGGTTCGCCCGCACCCGGCCGCGAGTCCGAAAACGAGAAGGAGGAACGCGCGGCGCATGTCGGAACTCCGGGTTACTCGATGGCGGCCGTGGAGTCGCCGTCGGCGCGGGTGCCGGTGGCCCAGTACGCCAGACGGTCGGCGGTCGGGGAGACCCCTTTCGCGCCGCCGATGTTCCGCAGGAAGCGGACGGACCCGTCGCCGTACAGGTGGTTCGCGCCGCCGGTGTGGAAGCTGGACGGGTCGTCCGTGCCGCCGTCGTCGGACTGATTGTTGGTGGCGTTGATCCAGTTGGAGTGGATCAGGCCGAACAGGTCCGTGTCGTAGTCCATGTTCGGGTTGATCGCGTAGGCCGGGTTCTTCGCCCCCAGCCGCATCCGCGCACCGGGCAACGCCCCGGCCCAAGTTCCTTGCGTGATGCCGCACGCCCGCTCCGCCACGAGCGCCGTGTGGCTAGTGCCGTCGGTGATGTCGGCGATCCGCGTCCGGCTGTTGCGGTAGAAGCAGCCGTGGAACTGGCCGTACCCGTCGCCGGTCGTCACCTCCGTCTCGTCGCCGCCGGCGAACGCGGCGTAACTGGACGGCGCGGCCAGGACGCCCGCCAGCGGCACCCCGCCCGGCCCGTACACTTGGAACGGCTCCGTCTGGAGGTCCGACGGGCACTGGTACAGTTTGACCTTCTGGCGGAGCAGCGGCGACGCCGTCACCGGCTGGTTCGGGTTCGTCCGTGACCGGAACAGGTTGTCCTGTTCGAGTTGGGGCAGGATGTGGAACGACCAGCCCCAGCCGGGGCTGGCATCCCCGCCCGGCCCGGCGACGGCCGTGAACCCCGGCGGGAAGACCAGGTTGGCGTCGTGGTAGTTGTGCAGGGCGAGGCCGATCTGCTTCAGGTTGTTCTGGCAGCTCATGCGGGCGGCCGCCTCGCGGACCTTCTGGACGGCGGGCAGCAGCAGGCCGATGAGGATGGCGATGATGGCGATCACCACCAGCAGCTCGATGAGCGTGAACGCGGTTCGGCGGCGCATGGGAGCAGCCCTCGCGGTGGGGGAACGGCGGCGAACTGAGCGACATCGCAACCGGTGGGCCAATCGCGGCGGCCCGCAGCGACCGTTCCGTTACGGCCGAGGAATCGGCTTCGCGGCGGGATGCGCGGCCGTGGGAGAGTGGCGGACTGGCGACGCCGCGTCCACCGGTGCGTGCCGATTGCCCACCGCGAACCGGGGTGCAGAAGCGGGTGCGGAGTCGGTACAATGCCGGTGGAGGTGAACCATGACCGCGACCGCGACGACCTCGCTCAAGCAAATCCGCCCGGACCCGTTCCTGCTCAGCGTGGCCCGCTACCACGCGATGGTGGCGAACGGGACGCTCACCACGATGGACCGGCTGGAACTGATCGACGGCAACTTGGTGGAAAAGATGTCCCAAAACTCCCCCCACAGTTCGACCCTGGATCGCCTCGAAGTCGATGTCCGTGCCTTGCTGCCGGCGGGCTGGTGGTTGAGGAGTCAGAAGCCCCTCTCGCTGACGCGCAGCGTGACCGAACCGGACATCGCCATCGTTCGCGGTGACCGGTGGGCGTTCGACGACCGTCACCCGGAGCCGGCCGACTTCGGCATCGTCGTCGAGGTGTCGGATTCGTCATTGTGGTACGACCGCACGGTGAAGGGCCGCCTCTACGCCGAGGCCGGCATCCCGGAATACTGGATCGTGAACATCGAGGAGCGGATGGTCGAGGTGTACACGTCGCCGGCCCCGGCCGCCGATCCGCCGGCCTACGCCACCCGCACCGCCTACGCCGTCGGCCAGTCGGTGCCGCTGGTGCTGGGCGGCACCGCCGTCGCGCAGCTCCCCGTCGCCGACTATTTGCCGCGAACGCCGTAGGGGGTTGACGGGCGCGGCGGTTCGGGCGAATCTAGTCCTCACCTCTCGCGCCCCGCCGTCCACCCCGAGCCGCCGCATGTCCGCCCCCGCCCCGCCGCCGTTCCAGCCGTTCGTCCCCGCGTCCGAGACGCCGAAGGAGTTCACGCTCACGCCGATCGTCGTCGGGTCGCTGCTCGGCATCGTGTTCGGCGCGTCGTCGGTGTACCTGGTGCTGAAGGTCGGTTTGACGGTGTCCGCCAGTATCCCCGTGGCCGTGCTGGCGTTCGCCGTGTTCCGCGGCATGAGCAAGGCGTTCGGCCTCCGCCAGCGGACCATCCTGGAGAACAACATCGTCCAGACGGCCGGCAGCGCGGGCGAGAGCATCGCCTTCGGCGTCGGGCTGGTCATGCCGGCGCTGTTCCTCATCGGCTTCGACATGGATGTCCTCCGCGTCATGACCGTCGGCGTCCTCGGCGGGCTGCTCGGTATCCTGCTCATGATCCCGCTGCGGCGGGTGTTCATCGTGCAGAAGCACGGCGAGCTGAAGTACCCGGAGGGGACTGCCTGCGCGGACGTGCTGATCGCCGGGGAGAAGGGCGGCAACTCGGCCGCACTCCTGTTCGCCGGGTTCGGCATCGGGTTCGTCGTCGCCGCCCTCCAGAAGGTGTTCGCGGTGTTGAAGGAGGAGACGAACCACGCCCTGACCGGCCTGGGGCTGAAGGGCGGGGCGGTCGGCGGCGAGTGGACGCCGCCGCTGCTCGGCGTCGGGTACATCATCGGGCCGCGGATCGCCGGCATCATGGTGGCCGGCGGCGTGCTGGCGTACCTCGTCATCGCCCCCACCATCGTCTACTTCGGCGACACCCTGACCGAGCCGGTGTTCCCGGCCAGGCACGAGATGAAGGACGGCGTCGACGTCGGCCTGATCAAGAACATGGACGCGAAGGGCGTCCGCACCCACTACATCCTGTACATCGGGGCGGGGGCGGTGGCGGCCGGCGGCATCATCAGCATGTTGAAGGCGCTGCCGGTCATCGTCGGGTCGATCTCGTCCACCCTGCGGGACATGCGGCGCGGGCCGGGCGGCGGCGGGGCGGTGAAGCGGACCGACCGCGACATGCCGATGGCGGTGGTGCTGTTCGGCAGTGTCGGGCTGGTGCTGGCGCTGGCCGCAGCCCCGTCCCTCGGCCTCGGGCTGAATTTCACCGGCATTCTCGGCGCGTGCATGATCCTGCTGTTCGGCTTCCTGTTCGTCACCGTGTCCAGCCGGCTGACGGGCGAGATCGGGTCGTCGTCCAACCCCATCTCCGGCATGACGGTGGCGACGCTGCTGCTGGTGTGCCTGATCCTGCTCGGCCTCGGCGAGGCGGGGGTCATCACCCTGAGCAAGGAGACGAAGCTGCTCGCCCTGACCATCGCCGGGGTGGTGTGCATCGCGTGCAGCAACGGCGGCACCACCGCCCAGGCGCTGAAGACCGGCCACCTGGTCGGCGCGACCCCCATCTGGCAGCAGTACGCCATCCTCATCGGGTCGCTCACCTCGGCCCTCGTCATGGGACTGGTGCTGCTCATCATCAACCAGTCCGGCACCGTGTACAGCAAGAACGACCTCCCGACTGTCACGGCGGACGTGTCGAAGCTGGAGAAGACGGACCACGTCCGCAGCGGCCAGTATTCGAGCGATCCGACGGAGTACCGCGTCCTGGTCGTCGTGAAGGGGGAGGTCGCCGGGGTGGACGCGGGCCGCTACCTGATCGGCGACGGCGGCAAGTTCGTTTACCTCGTGGATCCGGCGGTGAACGGCAAGCTGACCGCCGAGGACAACGGCAACTCGAAGAAGTCGCAGAAGTTCGAGGCCCCCAAGACGCAACTGTTCGCGTTCATCATCAACGGCCTGTTCGACAAGAACTTGCCGTGGGGGCTGGTGATGATCGGCGTGCTCATCGCCGTCACGCTGGAACTGTCCGGGGTGCCGTCGCTGCCGTTCGCCGTCGGCGTCTACCTGCCGCTGGCGTCGTCGGTGCCCATCTTCCTCGGCGGGATGCTGCGGTGGCTGACCGACGCGCTCCGCAAGAAGCCGGAGGAGGGCGACTCCGGGCCGGGCGTGCTGTTGGCCAGCGGCTACATCGCCGGCGGGGCCATCGCGTCCGTCATCGCCGCGTTCCTGGCTATGGACGACGAACTGCTGAAGTCGCTGGACCTGAGCGGGTTCGTCGGGGGATGGATGACGGGCGAAGCCGGTGTCCTCGCCGCGTTCGGCGGCATGATGGTCATCCTCGTGTGGGTCGGCTGGCGAAGCGGGCGGAAGTGACGGCGGTTTTCAGCCCGAAGGGCTGTCTCCTCCAGCCCAGGCCTTCGGCCTGGGTTGCGGGTCGGAAAATGTCCTCGACCCTGAAAGGGTCGCTCTACTCCACTCGAGCGACCCTTTCAGGGTCGGATGTGATGACCCCAGGTTTCCCAGGGCGAAGCCCTGGGCTGGTGGAGACAGCCCTTCGGGCTGAAGAGGACGCTCCCGCGCCACTGCCGGCTGTCGTTTCCCGGCGGACGGAGTTAGAATAACTCCGTCCGCCGTCACTTCCGCCGCTACTTCCTCGGAGTCCGCGCGTGACCACCGGCGTCGTCTGTCCGCACTGCGAGACCCGCTTCCAGCTCAGCCGCGACCTGATCGGCAAGGCCATGCGGTGCCCGAACCGCGACTGCGGCGAGGTGTTCGAGGTGGCCGACGCGGACGCCGTCACCGCCGGCCCGCCGCCCGCGCCGACGGCGGTTCCCGACTTCGGCTTCGACTTCGCCCCCGCCGCTCGGCCCAAGCCGGTGGCCGGGTCGGTCGCCGACTTCGTGCCGCTGCTGGACGTGGAAGCGGTGTCGTCCGCCGCGCCGACCCTCGCGCACCGCACCGTCCTCGACGCCGAACTCGTCCCGACGAACGACGGCCCGTCCCTGGCGCGGGTGCTGTCCGCGCCGCCGATGTCGAAGCCCGCGCCCGCCAAACCGGTCGCCCCGAAGCCGGCCCCGCCGCTGGCCGTCGCCAAGAGCCTGCCCGCGCCGAAAGAGGTGGACTGGGCCACGGCCGCGGACGAGATGAAAGCGCCGCCCGGCATGGTGACCAAGCGGGCCGTCGAGGAGGACGACGACTCGCCCATCCGCGCGCGGGCCAAGAAGAAGGGCGGCCTGTCGAAGGTCGTGTTCTGGGGGCTGGTGGTGGTGCTGCTCGGCACCGTCGGGGCCACCGTCTACATGCTCTTCCTCCGCGAGGTGGCGTCCGAGTTGCAGTTGGCGACCGAAGCCGAAACGATGTTCAACGACGGCAAGTACGGCGACGCCGGCAAGCGGTACGAGCAACTCTTCGCCGAGTACCCGACCAGCGAGGACGCGGCCAAGTACCAGTTCTTCGCCAAGTTCGCCGGCGTGCAGACCGGCGTCGGCGCGGTGGCCACCCGCGACAACCCGGCCAGCGCCCAGAAGGCGTTCGGGCAGTTCGTCGGCGAGTTCGGCGACACCCCGCTGGCGCGGCCGAAGGACGGGTACGGTGCCCTCATCGATCAAGTCGGGCAGAAGCTGGTGACCATCTTGCACGACCACGCCGGCGACCGCGTGAAGGACTTCCGCAAGGATCGCACCAAGCCGCCCGCCCCGCTCGCCGTCGCCGACAAGTCCGTCGCCGACGGGCTGGCTCTGCTCGGCACGCTGGACAAGTACCGCGACCCGACCACGCCCAACCCGGACGCGCTGCGGGCGAAGTTCGACGCCGTCACCGCCGAGATCGCGGGCGAGCGGGCGCGGCTGGCCACCCTCGCCCCGTGGCGGGATTTGGCCGCCGACCCGACCGAGGAGCGGATCGAAACGTTCGAGGCGGCGATGGTCGCGGCCGCGCTGAACAAGGACGCGGAAGTCCTGCAAATGGCCGCCGCCGCGCGGAAGGCGATCCGGGAGCTGGTGCGGTTCAGCGAGGATCAGTTGGCCGCCAAGCGGTCGCCGGGGGAGCCGCGGACGGTCGCCTTCGTCGCCCCCGCCGTGCTGAATTCGCCCGACCCGAAGCCGGTGCTGGACGCGAACGCGGAGACGATCCACGTCGTCAGCCGGGGCATCCTGTACGCGCTGGACGGGCACACCGGCGCGCCGCAATGGGCCGCGCGGGTGGCCGGGCTGGCCGACCCGAAGCCGCCGGAGCCGCTGGTGGTGCCGCTGGGCGACGGGGCCGGCGAGTGGGTCATCGTGCCGACGAACGTGGACGGTAAGCCGGCGCTGGTGGCGCGGCGGGGCCGCACCGGCGAACCGGAGTGGTCGCAGGCGCTGCCCGCGCCCGCCTTCGGCCGACCGGCCCGCATCGGCGGTCAACTGTTCGTCGCCCTGCAAGACAGCGTCGGCACCGTGGTCCAGTTCGACCTGCGCACCGGCGAGAAGGCCGGCAGTTTCGAGTTGCGGCAGCGGCTCGGCACGCCGCTCGGAGTGCTGGCCGGGACGCGACCCGGTCACGGATTCCTGATCGCGCCCGGCGACAGCCGGCGGGTGTTCATCTTCGAGATCGGCCGGGAAACCCCGGACGGCGGCCGCATCCCGCCGACGTGCGTCCGCATCCTGCAAACGGACCACCCGAAGGACTCGCTGCTCGGCGAGCCGGTGCTGGCCGCGACCGCCGACCCGACTTCCCCCCGGCGGCTGGTGCTGGCGCAGCGGGCCGGGACGAAGGGCACCAAGCTCCGCGCCTTCGGCCTGCCCAACCCGACCGAGCTGGCCGAGGTGAAAGCCGACGCCGAGACGCCGGCCGAACAGACCGCCGACGTGACGGTGCCGGGGCACATCGGCTTCTCGCCGGTGTCGGACGGCGAGCGGGTGGCCGTCGCCACCGACGCCGGGGTGTTCGCCGTGTTCGGCGTGGCCCAGCCGGGGAACGCCGACAAGCCGCTGTTCGCCGTGCCCGGCACGAAGCCCACCGGCGACCCGGACGCGCTGGACATGGCCCAGGTGGTGGCCGCCGATGACGACACATTCTGGGTGCTGGCCGGCGGGCAGGTGTCCCGGCTGCGGCTGGCGGTGGACCCGGTCGCCGGCCCGAAGCTCGCGGCGAGCGGGGCCGTCCACTGGAATGACAAGCCGGTGTCACTGGGGGCCGCCGCCGGCCGGCCGCAGCTCCGGCCGGCGCTGAACGTGGCCGTCGTCACCGTCCGTCCGGAGGCCGCCGACGCCGTGCATGTGGTCGCGTTCGACCTGGACTCCGGCGAAGTGAAGTGGTGGCGGCAACTCGGCGCGGTGGCGGCGCACCCGCCGATTCCCACACCCGACGGCCACCTGCTGGTGGATCAGGCCGGCGGCGTCTACCGCCTCGCGCGGCTCACTCCGACCGACGGCGGCGAACCGATCCTGACGGCGACGGTGCTGGCCAAGCCGCTCGCGTCGGTTGGCGGGCTGCCGGCCGAGGTTGCCGTTTCCGCCGACGGCAAGGACGTGTGGGTGGCGGCGGCGGACGCGGGCAAGGCCGGCGTGAAGCTGCTCGTCCGCAAGTTCCGCGACGGCAAGCCGGCCGGCGAAACGACCCTGCCGATCCCCGGCCAGCTCGCCGGCCCGGTCGCGGTCCTCGGCGACAAGCTGCTGGTCGCCCTCACGAGCGGCTCGGTGTACCGCATCGGCATCGCGGACACCGAGCCGCAACAGGGATCGCAGTGGAAGGCCGGCGGCGGGAACGACGTGCGATGCTATCTGACCGTCACCGGGCCGGACGAGTTCCTCGTCACCGACGGCGGCACGCGGGCGGTGCGGTGGAAGTGGGCCGGCGACGCGCCGCAGAAGTCCGGCGGGCCGTGGACGGCGCGGAACCCGATCAGCCGTCCCGTGACGGTGACTTCCGTGGACGGCAACCCGCACTACCTGATCGCGGATGCGAAAGGCGTCGTGCTGCTGTTCGACCCGACCAAGACCACCGATCCGGTTCGCCGGTGGAACGGCACCGCCGACGGCCCGATCCCCGCCGGGGCCGCCACCGGTCCGGTGTTCGTCGGCGACAAAGTGGTCCTCGGCACGGTGGACCGCAAGACGATTGTCGCCCTCGACCCGGCGAAGGACGCGCCGGCCTGGGTGACGCCCGAACCGCCCGACGCCGGCGAGGTGCTGGGCTTCACCCCGTCCGGCAAGCGGGTGCTGGTGACGTACCTGTCCGGGTTGGTCCGCGAGATCGACCCGGAGACCGGCGCGGTGACGGCCGAAACCCGCCGCGACCCGGCCGCCGGCACCGCCCGCGTGGGGGGTATCAAACTGAGCGAAACCGAAGTGCTGATGCCGTCGGCGAGCGGGGCCGTCGGCACACTGCCGCTGGTGCCGGTGCCCAGGTGAACAGTAGACGTTGTCGCCTATCGAGATGTGGCTTCGTGTTCAACTTCGGCAATTTGCTTCCACGTGGAACAATTTACAAACGCCGCCCGCGTCACAAACTCAGGTGGCCGAGGGCGAGCAGGCCGTAATACGTGTACTCCACGTCCAATTCGTCGTCGGCCCAGTTGCCGTGGAAGCCGCCCTTGCTCGTCCAGAGGGTGTCGATGAAGTCCAGGCACGGCTCGCGGATCGGCCCCAAGTCCACATGCAGGCCGTCGAGCGCGTGCAGCGCGGTGGCAGTACTGAGCAGGTCCGGCATGGGGGCGAACGGGGCGGCGAAGAAACCGCCGTCCGCGGCCTGGCGGGACAGCAGCCAGTCGCCGATGCCGGCGGGAATCGGTTCGCCCCATTGGCGCAGCAGTGTCACCGCCGCCGCCGTGGACGGCGTCAGGCCGAGCGGCACGTCGAGCTGGTTGGCGTACCCGCCGTCCTCGGCCCGCAACCGCGAAATGCAGTTCGGCACGCCGGCGCGGTTCGGCACCTCGCGGCCCAAGTCCTGATACGCCCCCAGCGCCAGGAAGCAGCCGTAGACGGTGCCGTCGGCCGCGCCCGGCTCCTGCGCGTACCCGCCGTCGGCGGAACGGAACGTTTCCACCTTGGAGAGGATCGTCTCGACGGGGATGTGCCGGTACTCGTCCTTCGGCATCCCGGCCCAGCAGCGGCACAGGCAGGAGAGGTGAACGAAGTCCAGGTCCGGCCCGGCCCCGAAGCCCTTCAGGTAGCCGAGGACTTGGGCGATGGGTAGGTCCGCGCGGAGGGCGAACAGCCCCTCCAGGCCGAAGACCGTGTAGTACAAGTCGGCGTTCCCCGCGCGGTCGGCGAACCCGCCGGCGGGGGTGAGTTGGCTGCGGAGGTAGTCGCGGACGAGGTCGGCGCTGTCACCGAGCAACTTCGGCGAGAGCCGCGCCACCTGCAACATTTCGAGCCTCGAACTCACTGCACCACCCCTTCACTTCGACGCCGAAGATCTTGCTCACCACCCGGCGGAGCAGCCCCTTCAGGCTCGGGTTGCGGATGTCCGTCAGGGTCCGGACGGCTTCCTCTTTGTACGACTCCATCATCTGCCGCGCGCGGTCGGTCGCACCCAGGCGGGTGATGGCTTCCTTCGCTTCCATCGTCGCTTCCAGGCCGGCGGTGCGGGTCCAGACGGCCTCGAACAGCGCCCGATCCGCGCCTTTCGCCCTCTCGAACGCCACGGCCAGCGGGAACGCCGGGCGGGCGGTGGTCAGGTCGTCGCCGTCGGCGTTCACGAGGTCGTCGATGTCGTCGCGGATTTGGTAGGCGATGCCGAGGGCCTCGCTGTACGCGGTCAGCACCGGGTGCAACTCGGCGTCGGCCCCGGCGAACGCGGCCCCCAGCCGGAGGGCGACTTCAAACGCCGGGGCCGTCTTGCGGCGGTGGATGTCCGCCACTTCGACCGGCGTCATCGGCTTCGGGTGGTTCGTCCAGACGAGTTCCGCCCCCTGGCCGAGGCACAGCGCCCGGTGGCCGTGGGCGGCGATCTTCACCATCTGGGCACGCACGGCGGCGGGGGCTTCGGTTTCGGCGATCAGCCGATAGCCTTCGCCGAGCAACAGGTCGCCGACGTTCAGCGCGACCGGAACGCCGTGTTCGGCGTGGACGGTCGCTTCGCCGTACCGCAGGTCGTCGTTGTCTTCGATGTCGTCGTGAATCAAGGACGCCTTGTGGAAGCACTCGACGGCGACGGCCAGCTTCTTGAGGTCGGTCGGGAACGGCAGGTCCTGGTTGTCTTGCAGCGCCCGCCAGGCGCAGGCCACGAGGAACGGCCGCCACCGCTTGCCGGCCTGCGCCAGCCAGTCGCGGCCGATCTGTTCCGTCTCGCCGTCGGCCTCGCCCATCAGTTCGGTGAGCGAGTCGGGTTCGAACCAGGTATCGACTTCCTCGCGCACGGCGTCCAGGTCGAGGCGGAACGTCTGGTCGTCGCTGGTCAGGTGGATGAACTCCCACACCCACTCGACATCGACGGACGTGTCCTTGCAGTCGTCTTGCAGCAGCGGAATGGCGCAGCCGGGGATGGCGGCCGCTTCCATGTACGGGAAGGCTTTCTCCAGCACGCTCAGGCACGACACGCCGACGATGGCGTCGATCTTGCCGGTCTGGATGATGGCCATGACCAGCGCCGACCCTTCGGCGGTGAGGACCGCGTAGCCGAGCTTTTCCGCTTCGTTTTGCAGGTCTTGAATGGTGCAGAGGCCGCACTGCTTGCACAGCAGGCCGAACTCGTCGAACGGGGCCGGGCAGCGGTCCTCGACCCGCAGGCACTTCGGCAGCAGCAGCAGCCGGCGGTCGTAGGGGACGGTGGCCAGCGCCTCGCGGTTGGCCTCGCTGTTCAGCACCACGCCGACGTAGTTCTCGAACCGCTCGTCCAACCCGGCGAGCTTCAGCAGCTTCCGCGCGTGCGTCCGCAACTCGGCGAGCGAAAGCGGAATGGTCGGCTTCTCGCGGGCGACGTACCGCTGCGCCAGGGTGCGGATTTGCTCCCGCTGCTCCTTCGTCGGCGGCACGGTCTCTTGCGTCGGCCGGTTCGATTGCACCGGCACCGCGCGGGGCAGTGTCAACAACGGGAGTTGCATGGCGGGTTCCGCGATTGCGAGGGTACCCAGGGTTCACACCCTGGGCTATTTTCGGTCGCCCCTTCGGGGCTGCCGTCTCGGCCCCAACGGGGCGACCAAATCCGAGGCCCCGACGGGGCCACCGTGAATAGCCCAGGGCGTCAGCCCTGGGTCACGGCGTGGCAAAACCAGGAGCCGCAACGCGGCGGCACTCAATCCCAAACGTATCGCTCATCCCATTCGAGGTCGTGCCGCCGGAGAATTTCGCGGTACTCATCCTGAAACGTTTGCTTCGCGTGGTGTTCCGCTTGCCGATCAATGTATCGAACCACCGTGCCGATCAGCGAGCAACTCACCGCGAACGCGCCGTAACCGGCTTGCCACGAGAACCCGCGAGGTCCGGAAACGTGTCCGACACCCAGCGGGAGGAGTTCGACTTCACCACCCGCATCACCTCGGCGAGGCTGCAATCCCGCGACAGCGAGACCAGCAGGTGAACGTGGTCCGGCATCCCGCCAGCGGCCAACAACACCCACCCTTGCGAGCGTACCGTTCCGCCGATGTACGGGAAGAGGCGGATCGAGACGTCTTCGCGGAGCCACGGCTCCCGGTTCTTCGTGCTGAACACGAAATGAACCGGCAGGCTCGCGAGGGATTGTGGCATGGCCGGTGTCGTCCCGTTGGGACTCCTGGGTTTGGCGGTTGGAAACCTGGGGCTGACGCCACAGGCTATTCACGGACGCCCCTTCGGGGCTACCAATCGAAGCGCTTGCCCTGGAGTTCCAATCTTCGTGGCCCCAACGGGGCCGCCGAAAATAGCCTGGGGCGTCAGCCCCAGGTTTCCAACGGGTTCATGTGTACGCCCCGAAGCCGAAGAACCAATGCTTCTTGGCGAAGCGGTAGGCCCAGTGTTCCTCGGGGATCTCGCGGCCGGGGTTGCTCTGGCTGTTGCGGGGTTGCATCCGTTCCACTTCCGCCATCGCCGTCTGGCGGGCGGTGGTGTCCTTTGCCCCGTGCTTGATGACGAGTTGCTTGATGAGGTCGGGCTTCTCCAGCACGATGCAGCCGCGCGTCACTTTGGCCGACTCCTCGCGGAACTCCTTGAGGAACGAGGACTGCGTGAGCAGGTCGTAGATGTTCCGCTTGTCGCGGATGTTCTCGGTGGCGAACTGGATGATCGGGCACGGCTCCACGTCGCCCCACGGGCCGATGTGGTGGCTGACGCCGGTGGCCATCGGACAGAGCGCCTGGCCCTGGTCGTCCCAGTACGGATCGACGATGGCGATGGGCAGCTTCGCCCGCATCTCGACGCCGAACCGCCGCACCCGCAGCACCTGTTCCGGCGTCAGCGCGAGGTCGAAGTTCGGGTCGGGGCCGACCGGCCGGTAGGTGTGGAACCAGGCGTAGTGCGCGCCGAGTTTGATGAGCGTCTTCAGCCAGTCCTCGTTGACGAGGTCGTCGATGTTCGTCTGGCAGATGCTGCTGGCGACGCCGATGATGATGCCTTCCTTGCGGCAGTTCTCCAGCCCGGCGAGCGTCTTCTTTAGCACCTCCGAACGCCCCCGGCGTTCGTCGGAAACGGCCGCGGTGCCTTCGATGCTGATGAGCGGGGTGACGTTGCCGGCGCGGTTCAGCCGCTTCGCCACTTCCGGCGTGATGAGCTGGCCGTTGGTGAACACCTGGAAGTAGCAGTCCTTGTGCGCGTCGAACACGTCCAGCAAGTCCGGGTGCATGAACGGCTCGCCGCCGAGGATGCCGAAGTAGCTGTTGCCGCGCTTCTTCGCCTCCGTGATGACGCGGTTGAGCGTCTCTTTGTCGATGATGCTCTGCTTCGCGGCGACATCGACCCAACAACCTTTACATCGCAGGTTGCAACTGTTGATGACGCTGATGAACAGGAACGGCGGGAAGTGGATGCCCCGGTTCAACCGCGACTTGAACCGCTCGACGGACGCCACGCCCTTCAGCCCGAAGTTGTAGGCGAACTTCCACAGCAGACGGGTGTCTACTTCGGTCAGCATCCGCTTGGCGAAACTGAAGATCATTGCGATTGTCTCGGCTCAGTGGTAGGTCGCGGTCGAGCCGGCCGGAGGCCGGAGAGGCCCGACGGCCGATCACTCTTGGGCCGTCGGCGGTTGGCCGTCGGGCCTCATTCCCCTCCGGGGAACTTCGACCGCGACCTACTGCGTCGGCGGTTGGCCTACCGCGCTGCCAGCGCGGCTTGGGCCTTGGCGGCGGCTTCGTCGGCCTTGACCCGAATCTGGTCGAGGCTGGGCAGGCTGGCGAACACCTCCGGCGGGATGTCCAGTTGCTCGCCCAGCTTCACGAGGCACTTGGTTCGTTCTTCGAGCGCCTTGTCCGAGTCGCGCTCCTTGGCGAACCGCGACTTCGACTTGGCGGTGCGGTCGCGGAGCGCGGCGTAGATGTCCCCGCCGAGCAGGGCGGAGATGTCCACCTTCATGCTCTCGCGGCGAACGTCGTCCGAACTCACCTCGTCGCCGTTGATCGGCCCGTGGCGATACTTCGGGAACAGGATCGCCACTTCCGGGCAGACGCGGGAGCAGGCCGGGCAGTCGGTCTTGCACTTGTTGTTGTTCTGCACCTGAATCTGCTTCTGCGCGTCCACCCCGTACACGTCGAACAGGCAGAACGACAGGCACTGCATGCAGTTGGTGCAGCGGTTGTAGTCGATGACCGGGAACCACGGCTTCCACTTGGTCGGTTCGGGGATGTTCGCCTCGTTCCGCACACCGGCGACCAGTTCCACGACTTCGGCGGCGGTCTTGCCGGTCGGGTCGCGGAAGTAGGCGGTGACGCCGGCGTCGTTCTCGGCGCGCTCCGGCTTGGCTTCGGCGAACTTGCCCAGCACCACGAGCGTGCCGGCGGTGATCGGCGCGGCGGTCCCGCCGGGGCGCACCACCGACACCGCGAACCCCTTCAAAAGCAGCGCCGACACCGCCTCGTTGCGGAACGTCGCGTCCAGCGGTTCGGCCCCCGCGCCTTCGTACACGACGACGCGGAAACTCGGCCCCGTGGCCGAGACGACATTGGCGAGCGGCAGCGGAAGGGGAATGCTCATGGGGCCTCGGTCGGCAGCAGTTTTGCCAGCACGGCTTCGGGCGTCTCGGTTCGCATGTTCAGAATTTCGACGCCGGTGTCGGGCAGTTTGGCCCCGGCGGCCGCGAACAGCCACTTCACCGCGCGGGGGTAGCACGCCGCAATCGTGACCATACCGCCGTCGCCCACCAGCTCTTTCAGGCACGGGTCTTTTTTCGCGGACAACTCGCACAGGTCCGGCACCGCGTCGAACGGGATGCCGGACTCAGTCAGCCCCTTCAATACCGCTTCTTTCGTCGCCTTCGGCACGACCTGGGCGTACACGCAGTGGCAGTGCAGAACGCGAAGCGGGACTCGGGGTTGGTTTCCGGTCATGTCGGCCCCATCGGGGAAACGATTGGATTTCCATCTGGCTTAATCCTTTAACAGCAGCGCCCCACTAATGTTCTCTTTGGTCAAGAAGCACGCGCCGCAGGCACAACCCAGAACGAACATCCCCGCCAACGCCAACAGCATCCAGAAGGGGATCATCCAGTCGGGGTGCCGGTCTTCGTGTCCCCGTTGCGTGTCATCGCGGTCACGCATTGCAAGCTCCCCAAGCGGTCGCGGCTCGCTACATGTCTCGGTGCGTCGGCACCGGGCGGCCGGGGCGGAAGGCTTCCACATGTTCGATGTCGGCCGTCACCCCCGCCGTCGCCGCGACTTCCGTCAGCGTTTCGACGGCCGCCGCCTTCAGATATTCAGGGTCGGCCTCGGCCCGCAGGTTCAGAATCAGTTCGCCCGCTTGCAGCAAGTCCTGCAACTCGTGCGACGCCTCCGGGCTGCCGCCGGTGCGGGTCAGGTTCATCACCGCCAGGTCGGTGCCTTCAAACGGCGACAGCGTCATCTTCAGGTGTGCCACCTCCGCGCCGGTCGCGGTCAGCTTCGCGTGAATCGCCGTCATCACCTGGGACACGAAGGCGTTGCCGTCGAACACGCCGTCGCCGGTCACGGCCGCCGTCAGATTCACCCAGCCGAGCAGCGCCTCGCCGTCGGCGTACACGTCGTAATCGACCGCCATCGCCGGCCGCGCCACCTGCTCGCCGGCGATGGCCTCCGCCCACACCTCCAGGTTAGTCCCCTGCCGCGCGGAAAGTGTGAGAAGTTTCGCCTGTGGGAATTCGGCCCCCAGCTTCGCCGTCAGCTCGGCCAGCCGGTCGGGGTCGAGCGTATCCACCTTATTGACGACGATGACATCGGCTTCTTCCAGTTGCTTGCGGTAAATGTACACGACCTTCGGCGAGAAGGACTTGCCGGGGGCCAGCCCCAGGATGCGCTCGGCCCGCACCGGGTCCACCAGCACGCTGAACGGGGCGACGGTGAACTGGTCGCCGTACATCCGCCGCAGCGGGTACGAGATGGTCGCGGCCAGGTCGGTGCAACTGCCGACCGGCTCGGCCAAGAACACGTCCGGCCGTTCCACCTCGGACAGCTTCGCGGCGGCGTCGGTCAGCGAGCCGAACTTGCAGCAGAAGCAGCCGCCGGTGATCTCCTCGACGGGGAAGTCGTGGCTCGCCAGCAGCGTCGTATCGACCAGCCCGACCGACTGGTCGTTGGTGATGAGGCCGACCTTCAGCCCCTGCGCGTGGTACCGCTGGGCGAGGCGCAGCAGCGCCGTCGTCTTCCCCGCGCCGAGGAACCCGCCGACCATGATGTAGCGCGCTTTGTGCATATCGGACCTGGGGTTCACACCCCAGGCTATTCTCGGACGCCCCGTTGGGGCTACAAATCGCGGCCCCAACGGGGCCGTCGAAAATAGCCTGGGGTGTGAACCCCAGGCAGACATTCAATCCCCCACCTCGTCCGCCGGCGGGGCGTCCATCGCCGCTTCCTTGCCCTGGATCTTATCGATGGCCAGGTCGAGCAGCCGGGTGTACCCGGCGTTGTCCACCGCGCCGGGGTCCGGGGTGCCGGAAAACTCGTACAGCCAGCCGTCGCCGTAGGGGTCGACATCGAACTTCCTCGGCTCCCTGACGAGCAAGGCATTCTCGCCGTCGAAGCTGCCGGTGCCGACGCAGAACACGTCGGTCGTCGCCTTGAACGCCTCGATCCAGCCGACCGTCTCGCCGACTTCCACCGCCGCGCCGACTTTCACCTCGAAGCCGTACTCGACCAGGTCGCCGAGCATCCGCTGGGCGAACCGGGTGACGCCGACCCGCCACGTCCCCGGCCGCACCTCCTTCAGCCAGAAGTGCGACGGCGTGTACACCCGGTCGTCGGGCAGCTTGGTGGAGAACCGCGACCGGCGGTACGAGATCGAACAGATGACGGGTTCGGCCATCGGCGCGGAGTTCCGGGCGGAGTGGTGACGTACCGACTTGGATTACTAGACCCGACCGCCCCCGGCGAGGCAACGGATTCTAGATGAGAAGAGGATTCACCGCGGAGGGCACAAGAGGGCACGAGAGAGAAGCAAGTTCTTATCTTCTCTCTCGTGCCC
>JAYTTN010000409.1:0-5552 GCA_043745295.1 Fimbriiglobus sp.
GTAGTGGTACGGGTGATCGCCGCCGGTCTTGTCCCACTGCTCCTTGTTCTTCTGCCATGTCGGGTACAGCTCCTCCGCCGCCTTGTCCACCAGCACGTCCGTCCGCACGGCCTTCACGGTGCCCTTGAACTCCGGCACGTCGTTCATCGCCAGCTGCGCCTTCTGGATGACCGCCATCGGCCCCGTCGCCGGCTTCGACATGTTCTGCCCCATGACGGCGATGACGAACGGCAGCTTCGGGACAGCGAGATCCTTTCGCACGTCGCGGATGAAGTGGGCCATGTTCGACTCGTACTCCTTCTCGATGCCGCCGTACTGGTCGTTCCACCCCTGGAACCAGACGAACCCGGCCAGTTGCAGTTCCTTGCCTTTCAGCGGCGGAAACAGCGTGCCGGCGTTGGTCATCGCGTCCGTCACCTCCGCCATCATGTTGCGGTACGACAGGCCGTAGGGCTTGGCGATGTCGGCCATCGTCGGCAGCGGGTCGGTCTTCTTGTTCTTCTCGTTGTTCGTGGTCACGCGGTCATGGGCCTGCTTCAGTTCCTTCTCCAGCACGTCGGCGGGCGGCAGCTTGGCCGACGGCGGGCGGAAGTTCTTCGCCAGCGAGTGCCCGCCCCACGCCGCCTTCACCAGCACCACCGGCTCGTCGAAGTGGTTCCCCATCATGGTGCCGAACTCCAGTTCCATCCCGGTGCGGCCGGGCGACCCGAAGCCGAGGGCGAGCGGCCCCTTGCGGTCGAGGTACTTGATGAACACGTCGTCGCGGACGATCCACTTGTCGTCCTTCCGCAGGTGGGCGAAGGCGGCTTTCGTCTTGTCGTCGGCGGCCTGGAAGTCGAACAACTTGTCGGGCGCTTTGCCCTCCATGTTCGACTGGCCGGCGAGGACGAACACCTTCACCGGCTTGTCGGCGGCGGCCAGCGGCGCGGCGAGCAAGAGCAGCAGTGCGAGGCGGGGCATGAACGAGAGTCTCCGAGGCGAAAGGGGTTGGGGTGGGTGTCACTTCTTCTTCGGCGGGTTCACGGGCCACGGCGCGACGTGCGCCCGCTTCGCCCAGGTGTCGAACTTCGCGGTCAGTTCCTTCACCTTCTCCGGCATCTTCGCGGCGAGGTCGGTCGCCTCGACGCGGTCCTTCGAGATGTCATACAGCTCCCACGCGCCGCCGTGCTTGCCGACGAGCTTCCAGTCGCCGGCGCGGACGGCCCGGTTGCCCTCGTGTTCCCAGAAGATCGCGTCGCGGTCCAGCGGCTTGTCGGCGAACGCCGGTCGCAGCGACTTCCCTTCCAGCGGTGTCGCGTCCTTCGGGTAGTTCGCACCGGACAACTCCACGCACGTCGCGGCGATGTCGATCAGGTGACCGGGTTGCGTCCGCAGCTCGCCCTTCGCGGCGATGCCCGTCGGCCAGTGGGCGACGAGCGGCGTGCTGATCCCGCCCTCGTGGACCCAGTGCTTGTACTCGCGGAACGGCGTGTTCGACACGTTCGCCCAGCCGCGGCCGTAGGCGACGTAGGTGTCGGCCGCGCCGGGCATCACCTTCGGCCCCATCCGCACCGGGAACCCGTCGCGGGTCTGCTTCGGCACGCTGCCGGCGGTGGCGAACTCCTCCGGCTTCATCGCCGGGAACGTCGGCTTCTCCGGCCGGTCGATGTTCGGGTGGTCCTTGTTGCCGGCGCGGCCCTGCGGTTCGGCGCAGCCGCCGTTGTCTTGCAGGAAGAGGATGAGCGTGTTCTCGAACTGCCCGTTGCGCTTCAACTCCGCGACCAATTTGCCGATGCCCTGGTCCATGCGGTCCACCATCGCGGCGTACACCTCCATGCCCGCCGCCTCCCACTTCTTGTCGGCCACTTTGTCCCAGTCGCCGGCCTGCGGACTCATGCCTTGCTTCGGATCGACGAGACCCAGCTTCGCCGCCTTCTCGAACCGCGCCGTGCGGATCGGCTCGTACCCGGCGGCGTACTTGCCGGCGTATTTCTCGATGTCCGCCGGCAGCGCGTGCATGGGCCAGTGCGCGGCGGTGTACGCGACGTACAGGAAGAACGGCTTGGCCGCGTGGTCCTTGGCGTGGTCGCCGACGAACCGCACCGCGTGGTCCGAAATGGCGTCGGTGTAGTAGTACGTCGCGGGCTTGTAGTCCTTGTCGGCGTAGGGCGAAATCGTGGTGTCGTCGCGGACGAGCGACGACGGGTCGAAGAAGCTGCCGGCCCCGTGGATGGTGCCGTAGTAGCGGTCGAACCCGCGGCCGAGCGGCCAGTTGTCCTTCGGCCCGTCCTTGCCGGCGAAGCGGGTGACGTGCCATTTCCCCAGCGCGTAGTTCCGGTAGCCGGCCGGCTTCAGCACCTCGGCGATGGTGCGGCAGCTCGCGTTCAGGTTGCCGCGATAGCCGGGGAAGGCCGCGCCCTTGTCGTCCATCATGTGCCCGACGCCGGCCTGATGCGGGTACAGGCCCGTCAGCAGGCTGGCGCGCGTCGGGCAGCAGCGGGCGGTGTTGTAGAACTGCGCGAACCGCACCCCGCCGGCCGCCAGCGCGTCCAGGTTCGGCGTGGCGATCTCGCCGCCGTAGCAGCCGAGGTCCGAGAACCCCATGTCGTCGGACAGGATGACGACGATGTTCGGCGGTTTCTCGGCGGCGAACGTCGTGCCGCCCGCCGCGACGGCCAGGAGAATGAACAGACAGCGGATCACGGGGCGTACCTCAAACGCGGGGGAGAGGGCGGGCGGTCACGCCGGGAACTTGATACGCGAACCGGGAGGCGGTGCCCATTCGGCGTGGCCGGACGCGCTCTTCGTCTTCCACCTCTGCCCGTTGGGGGGAGGTCGGTTCGAGCTGAAGGCAGTGGCGGGTGGATTGATCCATTCGACGCGACCCGAGGAATCGGCCGGGCGGAGCGGCCAACCCACCTCCCCTCGACGAGGGGTGAAGTGCTCTGCTCGCTCCGCGAGCGGTCTGCGAGCACAAACCCAAGACCGCTCGCGGAGCGAGCAGAACACGCCGGCGAAGACTCCCCTCCCGGTCGCTGCGCGACCGACCTCCCCTCGACGAGGGGAGGTGGAAGAATGGGCCTCCCCGCCGGCGTGTCGCGGGCCGACTCGGATTTCGTTCGTTCACTCCTTGGGCAGTGCGGCCAGTTTCTGCTGGGCGACCTCGGCGGCCTTGGCGGTCGGGGCGGCGCGGGCGGCCTTGGCGTAGCACGCGGCCGCTTCCTTCGGATTGCCCTGCCTCACCCAGGCGTCGGCCAGCGCGAGGTAAGCGTTCGCCGTCCGCTCGTCCAGTTCGGTCGTCGCGCCCGTCAGCTTGTCCGCGTCGTTCTTGATGCGGACGACGTAGAGCGCCGCCTCCCGGCTCTCGGCGGTGTCCGGGTGCGCCGCGATGAGCGCCTGGCACCGCTCCAGCGCGTCGCCGAACTTCTCCGACTGGTACGCCGTTTTCACGGCCGTCAACCGCTCCGTTGCGGACGGCATCGAGGCGACCGTCGGCGCGGCGGCCGGTGCCGGCTTCGCCACCAGAGTCGTGTCCTTGGCGGGACCGCCCGGCAGCAGGGCGAGCGCCTTGTTCGCGTTCTCCCGGAACGGGCCGCCGTCCAGATAGCCGGCGAGGAAGGCGTACACCTTGCCGTCCGACCCGGCGATCACGGCGGTGGGGAACAGCGTGATCCTCATGCCGCGCACGAACTCGGCGTCGGTAGCGGCGTCCAACTTCACCGGGATGAACCGCTCGCCGATCAGCTTGGCCGATTCCGCTTCGGCGAACGTGCCCGCCTCCATCTTCAGGCAGTACACGCAGTTCGTCGTGCCCACGACGATGAGCAGCGGCCGCTTCGTCTCGGCCGACTCCTTGCGGGCGGCGGCGTAGTCCGTCCGCCACCGGACGGGGTCGGCGGCGGCGGCCGGCGAGAGGACCGCGACCGCCAGGGCGAGGCCGGCGAGGTGGCGCGACGCGCGAGTCAGACTCATGGTCGAGTCTCGAAGAGGGGGAAAACTGCCGCCCATCCGTGCGGGAAGTGGCCCGATCCGTGGCGTGATCGCTACGCCCGCGGGTGGGCCTTGTGGTAGCTCTTCTGGAGCCGCGCCGTCGTGACGTGGGTGTACACCTGGGTCGTCGTCAGGCTCTTGTGGCCGAGCAATTCCTGCACCCCGCGGATGTCCGCGCCGTTGTCGAGCAGGTGCGTGGCGAAACTGTGCCGGAGCGTGTGCGGGGTGGTGCGGGGGTCGAGGCCGGCCTTCCGCAGGTACTTGACGAGCATCCGGCCGACGCTGCGAGTCGTCAGCCGGCCGCCGAGCTTGTTCAGGAACACCGCCGAAGTCGATTTGTTCGACCCGCTCAGCACGTCGGCCCGATCCGCCAGCCATGTGCGGAGCGCGGCGACGGCCTGATCGCCCAGCAGCGCGAGCCGTTCCTTCTTGCCCTTCCCGCGGACGGTGCAGATGCCGTCACCCAGGTCCAGGTCGTCTGTGTTCAGCCCGCACAACTCCGACACGCGCAGCCCGGCGGAGTACAGCACCTCGAGAAGGGCGCGATCGCGCCGGCCGAGTTTCGTGTGGGTCGAAGGCGCGGAGAGAAGCTTGCCGATGTCGTCGGCGGTCAGGAAGTGCGGCAGCTTCCTGTCCGGCCGGGGGCCGCGCAGCGCGTCGGCCGGGTTCGTGGCCAGCACCCCCTGGCGGCAGAGGAACTTGCCGAACGTCCGCACCGCCGCCAGCCGCCGGGCGACGGTCGCCTTGGCGTACTTCTTCTCGTGGAGGAACGCCACGAAGGCGCGGAGGGCGCGGGTCGTCCAGTCGCGCGGCTCGACGGCCGGCTTCTTGACGTGGTCGCGCAGGAACGCCAGCGCCTGCGTCAAGTCTTCGCGGTAGGACTTCACCGTGTACGGGGAAGTCTGGCGTTCCAACCCGAGGTGGGAGAGGAATTCGGCCAGCGTCTGTTCGAGGGTCAAGGGCGTGTGGGGGAATGGAGGTCGGATCGCTCGGCCCCCGTCGGCCGGTCCCGTTCGCCCGTCACATCCTGGAGGGGATTCGGTCGCTCGCGTCGGCGGTGTGGGCTTGCTGCCGCGCCCGCTCGGTGAGGACCGCCGCGTCGAACCAGTTCAGCGACACCGACGGGTCGGCGGCCTTATCGCGCACCGAGTCGATCACCCGGTCCCGGCTGTCGTCGTCGTACACGAAGATGAACCGCTCCTCCCCTTTGATGAGAGCGAGAACGTTCAGGTCGTGCATGGCGGCCGGCCTCCGGGTCGGATTCGTCGATGTACCATCGGCGCGGCGCGGACGGCGGGTTGACAGAAACCCCGCTCGGAGTGCGAAGGATTGTTCGAGAGGCGACGGGTTGTGCCGATTGCAAAAAAGGGCCGTTTGTATGGATTGCAAAGGCGGCGTGTCGAACTTACAACCCGCGCCGTGTATAAACTGCAACGGGACAGGTTGTAAGCGAGCCTGGCGGCAGGCGTCGAGTTCCGGCGTTCGCGGGTTTGCCACCTCTCCCCGCTGGAGAGAGGTCGGTTGCGTAGCAACCGGGTGAGGGGTCTCCTCTCGACGCAAACCCCTCACCCGCCTCGTGCTGC
>JAYTTN010000410.1:0-5551 GCA_043745295.1 Fimbriiglobus sp.
GCCGCGGCAGGTCCAACATGTCGGCGGTTTGCACGTCGGCGAAGGCGCGGAACATCTGCTGGAGTTCGGGCAGGTTGACGAACTTGGCGAACCGGCTCCTCGGTCGCAGCGACGCCCCGTCCGGCGCGATCTCCATCGCGTCCACGACCTCGCCGAACGTCGCCGCCCAGGCGTCGAAGTGGTCGATGCCGCGCGCCGCCAGCCCGTCCGGGTCGAGGTAGCGTTGCAGCGTGTACAGCTCGCACATGGTGTTCGAGACCGGCGTGCCCGTCGAGAAGATCACGCCGTGCCCGGCGTGCCGGCGGTGCAGGTACTGGCACTTCATGTACAGGTCGAACGCGCGTTCGCTGCCGCCCGTCTGGACGCCGGCCACGCGGTCCATCTTCGTCGGGATCTCGAGGTTCTTGAACAGGTGCGCCTCGTCGATGAACACGTGATCGACGCCGAGTTCGTCGAACACCAGGCCGTCGTCCTTCTTGTCCGCCGCCAGCAGGTCCTTCAGCCGCTCCTCGCGGCGGGCCTTCTGCTTCTCGAGCGTCTTGAGGATGTTGCGGTGGGCTTTGGTTTGCTGGCCCCGCGCCCGCTCGACGAGCAGTTCCTCGTACTCCTCGATCTGCTCGCGGAGGAACTGGGCCTGGAAGTCCTTGGACAGGCCGATCCGCTCGAACCCGGAGTGCGTCACCACGATGCCGTCCCAGTCGCCCGACGCGATCTGGGCGGTGAGCAGCTTGCGGCGGTCGCGGGTCAGGTCCTCCTTGTCGGCCACGAGCAGGTGCGCGTTCGGGTACAGTTGCAGGAACTCGCGGCCGAACTGCTGCAACATGTGGTTCGGCACCACGAACATCGGCTTGCGGGCGAGGCCCGCCTGCCTCATCTTCATGCCCGTCGCCGCCATCGTGAACGTCTTCCCCGCGCCGACGGCGTGGGCCAGCAGCGCGTTGCCGCCGGACATGCCACGCCACACCGCGTCGGTTTGATGCGGCCGGAGTTGGATCCCTCGGGCCATGCCGGGGAACGCCAGGTGCGAGCCGTCGAAGTGCCGGGGCGTCAGGTTGTTGAACGCGTCGTTGTAGACGCGGACCAGGCGCTCCGTGCGGTCGGGGTCGGAGAAGATCCAACTTTTGAACTTCTCCTTGATCGCCTTCTGCTTCTCGCGGGCGGCGAGGGTGGCCTCGGCGTTCACCACCCGCTCCTCGCGTCCGCCCGTTTCCACCGCGTCGTAAATGGTCGGCGTCTTCAGGTTCAGCGCCAGTTCGAGCAGCCAGAAGCCGCCGGCCCGCGCCGTGCCGAACTCGGTCGTGGCGGCGACGGACCGCTCGGCGGCGGCGTCCGGCTCGACGCTCCACACCGCGTCCTTCGGCAGGTGGGCGATGGCGACGGAACGCGCGGGCACGCGGAACAGGTGGGCGGCGAAGTCTTTGATGTCGGAGGCGGGGATCCACGGCGCGCCGAGGTTGGCGTCGATGTCGCCGGGCAGCACGTCCTCGGGCTGCACCCGTCGCAGCGCGTCCGCGTTGCGGGCGAACTCGGGGCCGGCGGCCTCGGCCTCCGTCAGCCGCATCCGCACCGGGCCGGACAGGTAGGCGTCGGCCGTCTCCCACCGCTTCGACACCGGGTCGAGGAAGATCAAGCCGCCGAGTTCCCGGACGATTTCGCCTTCGGTCTTGCCGTACAACTCCGCGATGAAGGGAATGTCCACGACGCCTTTTCGGTCGAGCGACGCGAGCAGCCCGTCCTCGGCCGAGCGGACGCTCGTCACCGGCGGGGCGAGGCCGACCACGTCGTGCCGCAGGATCGGGGCCTTGGCCGCCGTGCCCGTCTCCTCGTCGTACTCCTCCAGGGCCATCACCAGCATGGCGTCCGGGTCGTCGCGGAACTTCGCCAGGTTCGGCATCCGCCGGATCGCGTTCCCGTCACCCGTCTCGCCGAACGTGGTCTTGTTGATCGGCCCGTACTTCGCCGCGAACCGGTCGTACGCGCGGTCGAGGATGCGGCGGGCGATCTCCCGCTCGCCCTCCGGCCACCCCTCGTTCTGCGACCGCAGCACCTGCCGCGCGTGGTCGCGCAGGCCGACCAGCATCGCCAGCCGCTGGCCGGTGACGCCCTTGTCGGCGTTCAGGGGGCTGCCGCCGTACACGACGTGTTCCAATCGCCCGTCGAGCCGCTGGTAGATCTTGCGATCCGGGCCGACGACGAAACTGCCCTCGGTGACGGGGCCGTCCGGCTCGAACGTCACCTCCGGTTCCGGGGGCGTCGTCGGGGCCGCGACCGGCGGCGGCGGTGGCCGCACGGGCGCGTCGAACGCCGGCAGCCGCGCGACGGCATCGCGGAGTCGGGCTTTCAAATCGCCGTTCGACTTCACCGCGTACCCGTCGGCGTACAGCGTGTCCTTCCGGGTGAACGCGCCCAACACCATCTCCGGGTGGTTCAGGAAATACCGGTTGATCGAGACCGCCGCGCCGTCCACTTCGAGCGGCGCGGTTTCGAGCCAGTCGGGGTCGGCGTGCCGCTCGTCGGTGTTCGGCTCCCGCTTGCGGAGGAACAGGACGTCGGCCACGACCGAAGTGCCCTGCTCCTCGAAGGCGTCGGACGGCAGGCGGATGGCCCCCACGAAATCGGCATCGGCCGCCAGCAGGTCGCGGATGGTGCCGTTCCGCTTGTCGAGGGTGTAGTGGCTGGTGACGAGGGCCAGCACCCCGCCGGGCTTGAGGGCGGCCAGCGACTTGACCAGGAAGTAGTCGTGCAGGGCCAGCTTGCGGCCGCGGAAGTCGGCCTTCACGTCGGCGAACGGCACGTTGCCGACGGCCGCGTCGAAGTCGGGGCGGAGGGCCACGTCGCGGAAGTCCTCGACGCGGATGGCGTGGTCCGGGTGCCGGAGGGCGGCGATGCGGCCGGAGATCGAATCCAGTTCCACCCCGACGAACCGCATCCCCTTCGGGGCCAGCGCCAGGAAGTTGCCCGACCCGCAGCCCGGTTCCAGCGCCTTCGCCCGCTCGGGGACGCCGAGTTTGGGCAGGGCCGAGTGGATCGCGTCGATGACGACGGGCGACGTGTAGAAGGCGTTGAAGGTCGTGCGCTTGGCACTGGCGTACTCCGCCGGCGTGAGCAGCGCTTGCAGTTCCTCGCCGAGCGTCCGCCAGGTGGCGTCCTTGTACTGGCCGGTCACCGGGTCGGGGAACAGTCCGAGCGCTACCGGGCCGAACGCCGGGAAGCGGGCCAGAGCCGCTTGCTCTTCGGCCGTGGCCGGACGCCGCTCGCGCTCGACCGCTTGCAGGGTGCGGATCGCCGCCAGCAGGTCGCGGGCCTTCGACTTGTCGCCGGCCGCGAACGTCGGCGCGGCGGCCGCGGCGACTGGGGGAGGCGCGGGCGGACTTGGCGGCGGCAGCGGAGGTGGCGGTGACTGTGCGACCGGCGGTGCCCGCGTCGGGCCGGGTTCGGGTTCGGCGACGGGAACGTCGGCGTCCCCGGCGATGGCGTCGAAGACGGTCAACTGGCGGGGCCGGCCGACCCGCCCGGCGAACGTGGGCGGGCGGGCTACGCTTCCGCCGACCCGTTCGGCGAAAGTCCCGCCCGCAGTTCCTCGACCGCCAGTTCCAGCGCCCGCGACGCCGTCGGCCGCGGGTCGTCCGTCGGGGACCGGTCGGTCAGTGCCAGAATCCACGCCCGGTGCCGGGCCTTCAGTTCGGCCGACAGCCGGTGCGTCTCGGCCAGAAGCCGGCGTTCCGCTTTCAATTCCGCGCACAGCGGCGGGTTCGCCGTGAGCAGTTCGAGGGCGATCGTCTTGTACTGCATGACTTCCTCCTGCCGGTTCGGGCGCGTCGTCCGCCGGCGGGTCGGCGAAGTCGGTGTCGAAGCCGGGCAGCAGGGGCTGCCGGGTCGGCCGCTTCGGTGCCATCGGGGGACGTGCGTGGGTGGGTTCAACTCCCCCCACGCATAGCGCGACCCGGCGACGAGCGCAAGGGGAAACCGTCCCGCCCGCCGCGCGAAAAATCGGTTGCGCGAACGCGCCGCTCGCGCTATCGGTTCGGCATGACCCGATTCGCGCCGCCCCGGACCGCCGACGCCCACCCGACCGCCCGCCGAGGCCGGGCGTGAGGCACTACGTCGGGGAGAAGACGCCGGACGGCGGGTGCGAGGTGCTGGTCCTCGACCGCGCGGTGCCCGGCGGCGGATACCCGCTCGACCCGCGGTTCGACCTCCGCCGCCACGCCGACGGTCTCCACTTCGGCTACGCCGGTTCGGGTCCGGCCCAACTGAGCCTCGCCCTCCTGGCCGACGCGCTCGGCGACGACGAGCGGGCACTCGCCAACTACCAGCAATTCAAATTTCGGCAGGTCGCGCGCTGGCAAGGAGACCGCTTCGAGATCAGCGAGGAGGACATCCGGCGGATCGTCGCCGGCCTGGAACGCGACCGCGAACGGACCCGCTGACCGCGATGACCGCCTCCCTCCCCCTGGGCACCGGCCCGCGCGACGAACCGCCTCCGACCGACGAGGGCGAGGCGTTCCGGGCGTGCCGCGCGTATCGCCTGGCCTTCCGAATGCTGCTCGGCGACGAACCGGACGGCGCGTGCCTGCGGGTGATCCGTTCGGATGACGACGCCCCGTTCCACCTGATCTGCGAGTTCGACCCGAACGATCCGGAGGCCGCGAGGTACGCCGCCGCGTGCGGGCGGACGGAGATCGACACGTGGGCGGCGGCCGGGCTGACCGACCCGATTCGGCGCGGAACGGGGAGCGGACAAGGCCGTTGACATCGGCGGCGGGCCGCGCTACGGGTGTGGTTTTCAACCCCACCGGAAAGGAAACCCCATGGCCCGTCGCAAGCAAAAATCCGAAACCGCTACCCCCGAACCCGCCGCCGAATCGACGACCTTCGAAGCGGCCGAAGCCGCCGCGCACGCACTCGCGGGGACCGTCACCGACCCGGCCGCGTTCGCGTTCCCGATCCCGCCCGCGAGCGAGCGCGTCGAGGCCGAGGGCCGCGTCGCCGACACCGTCGCCTCCGCGGACGGCAAAGTCCCGACGCCGAACGCCCCGTCGAGGCGGGCCGAAGGCGACGGCGAGGAGAAGGCGTGGAAACCGCTGTTCGGCTGGCGCGGGGACCACGAGGCGGGCGTCAAGTTGCAGGAGGACCGGCGGTTCAAGCAGGTGCGGATTTCCTTCGCCGACAGGCCCTCGGACGACGTGCGGCGGGTCGTGCGCGACGCCGGCTTCCAGTGGCGGTCGCAGGACCAGGCGTGGACCCGGCAGATCGACCCGGACAAGGCCTGGCGGACCCGCGCCGAAGCCGAAGCGCTGTACGACCGGGTCACGGCCATGATCCGCGCCGAGCGCGGCCTGGAGCCGTCCCGCCACGCCGAAGCGATCCCCGGCTGACAAAGCCGCTCCGAGAACGCCCGACCCGAAGGCCGTTTCCGAAGGCGGGAGCGCGACCGCCCCCCTCCCCGGACTCCCTCCGGCTCTGGTGATCCCCTCGAAGACGGAAGAGCAGGGCCGTCGGATCGCCGTGTCGGGGTGGGTCCCCCATTCCGTGAACCCACCCCGACACG
>JAYTTN010000411.1:0-21166 GCA_043745295.1 Fimbriiglobus sp.
GGGTTGGCCCCTTGCTGGCGCGGCGGGCTAACAACTTCCGAGGGCTACGAATCAACTGGATCGAGTTCACCCGGAGGCGGCCGTGCGCCGGCGGCGGACCCAACCCGCCACCGCCAGCCCGGCCGCCCCAACCGCCAGCACCGTCGCCGGCTCCGGCACTGGCGTGAATTGGAGGACGAGGTTGTTGCTGCCGTTCACCGTCAGGGACACGCCGCTGAACGTCCAGGCCCCGCTGCCGGAGATCAGGTTGAAGTCGCTTGCGAGAAAGGCGTTCCCACCGGTCGCCGCGCTGCCGTTGCGGAGGAAGTTACCGCTGCCGCCGGCCCCCGTGACCAGGGTAATCGTATAGCTGGCGTTCTGCGTCAGGCCGAGGTCGTTCAGCAGCTTGATGTTGAACTTGCCGCCGGCCAAGTCCACGTTGAACGTGTTGGTGCTGACCGCGACTTGGCTGTTGGCGGTGATCGCCCCACTGCCGTTGACCGCCAGTTGCGTGGCCAGGGTCGCCCCGGTCGCGCCGCTACCGCCGAAGAGCGTGGTACTGGCAAGTGTCAACGTCCCGGTGCCGGTCCCGGAGTCGCTCCGGAGTGTGCCGCCCGCGTTCACGAACAGGGTGCCATAAATCGCACCGTTCCCGCCGAGTGTCCCCGTGTTGTTCACGTTCACTTCCCCGTTTCCCGTCCCGCCAGCGTTCGTCACCAGCAGGGTGCCGCCGTTCACCGACGTGATGCCAACGTAGGTGTTAATGTCGCCGAACGTCTGCGTCCCGCTGCCGGCTTTCTCCACGCTGATCGAACCGGTGAGGACGCCCGAGTTCGCGGCTGTGCCGCCGCCGTAGCTGTAGTTGCCGTTGCCGCCGAGCGTCAGCGTTGAAGCGGTACCACTCGTGTTCGTGACGATGTTCTTGTCGGCCGTGTTGGTATTGGTCCCGGTTATCGAATTCAGGCCCGCAATCGTCTGGCTTTGGCCGTTCAGGTCGAAGGTGCCCATGACCGGGCCAGCGGCCTGACCGAGATTCACCACCGTCCCGGTTGGCAGGCGGTTGTTGCCCGCTGTCAGTTGAAGGATGCCCTCGCTAATCGTGGTCGAGCCGCTGTACGTGCTGACCCCTCCCAAGGCGAGGGTGCCGATGCCTTGCTTCACCCAAGAGCCGGTCTTCCCCGTCACGTTGGCGATCACACCGTTGTAGGTCACTGTACCGCTCGTTGTGCTGATCGCCGTACCGGCCGTGTCGCCCACGAACAGCTTGTGCGTCGTGGCGAGGGTGGAGAACCCAGTCGCAAAAGCGAACCGCCCACCGTCGATCATGACCGAATTGTTCGCGTTGCCCAGCGAGCCATTGGAAGAGAAACGGACTTCGCCACCGGTGATCCGGACGTTCCCGGTGAAAGTGTTTGCGATGTTGGTGATGTCGAAGCGGCCCGTGCCGCCGGCCGTGGCCGCGAACGTCAGGGCGTCACTCCCCTGGGCCACGCCGTTCGAGATCACCCCACCGAACGTCTGCGTTCCAGCATTCCCCAGCGTGAGAGTTCGGGCAGAGTTGCCGAGGGCGATGTTGTTCGAGAACGTCAGGTTGGCCGTACTTGCTGCGAGGCCGGTCACGTCTCCAAACTGTACGTTGCCGCCGGCCGTGATCCCGCCGCCGTATTTGCCCGTAAGGGCGAGGGAAGTGTTGGACGCGATGACGCCCCCGTTCAACGTCAGGGTGTTGGTCGCGTTATTCACACTTGAACCGAGGGCGTTGACGCCGCGTAAGATCACCGTGCCAGCGTTCAGAGTGAACCCGCCGCCGTAATCGCCCCCTGCCAGCGCAAGGACGCCGTCCCCGGTCTTGATGTACCCGGCGGTGGCGGACGACGTGAACGACTGAGAACCGAAGTCCAGCGTCTTGCCGCTCGCCGTGTTGATCGTGACGACGCCATTGTTCAAGTTGGACAATGTGCCGGTCGGCGAGGATCCCGTCGCGTTCGCAGTTGCGTTTATACCAGCCACCACGATCGAACCACCGGTGAACGATGCGGCATTCCCGAAGTTGATGACCGCGCCGCCGGTCGTGTTGAGAGGGTCGGTGTAGGGTCCGGCGGGGTTCGTGCTCCACACAGACCCAGACAACGTACCGGTGGTGCCGAAGTAATTCTGAGTCTGGCCGAAGGCGGTCCCGCCAGTCAGAAGGGCGGCGGACAGGGCGAGGAGAAGGGTGGCAAGCAGGCGCATGGGGCGGGGTCTCTCGTGCTTCGGGAGAGGCGCTGTTTCAATCTAACACCACGATTTTAAGCAGGTAGCGTAGCGGCGGGTGGAGTTTTGATGAAGATGCCGCGTGCCCGCCACGGCTGGCCCGCCACCACGACGGGTATTCGGGGAATGGCACAAGGATTTCCAGCAGTTTCCGCCGGCGTCCCGGTTTTGGGCGCGGCGGAAGGATCGACTCCCGGCCTCCGGAAATCCTTACCGCCGAGTTGTAAAAGTTACGCGGAAGTTGAAAGGACGGGAGTTTGAAGCCGGGAAGAGCCGTTGAAACGGGCACTTGCGGCTGTTTTTCCCTCCGGCACGCCGCGTGCTTATTCCTACTTCATCACCGCGTTGCCAACCCGTCGGAACCGGGGCTGGAACGGAAGAGGCACTCCGCGACGCGGTGACACTTCGGCCGGCGATTCTTCGGAATCGCCGGCCGTTTTTCTTTTCCCGCGCTCGGCGTTGCCTCGCGGTTAACCGGACACCTCACGCCGATTGCGGCACCGGCGACCGGCTCCGCCACAGGTACCACGCGGCCACCGTGCGGTACGGCTGCCACGGCTTCGCCAGGGCCGTCAGCCGTTTCGCGTCCGGCAACTTCCGGAGCTTGAACACGTCTTTGACGGCCAGCCGCACGCCGAGGTCGCCGATCGGCCACACGTCCGCCCGGCCGAGGCAGAAGATTTGCACCATGTCCACCGTCCACGGGCCGACGCCGTGCAGGTCCAGCAGCGTGGCGCGGAGGGTGGCGTCCTCGGCCGCAAGCAGCTTCTTGCCGACCGTCTTCGACGCGCCGAACAACTCGACGATGCCCCGGAGCGTCTTCCGCTTGCCGGTGGACACGCCGCACGCTTGAAGTTGCTCGTCGGTCAGCTTGCCCAGCGCCGTCGGGGTGACGCGGTTCTTCACGGCCGCTTCCACCTTCGCCGTGATGGAGCGGGCGGCGGCAGTGGAGATGAGCTGCGCCAGCACCGCCCGCACGAGGCCGCGGAACAGGTCGCCTTCGGGGAGAAGCGTACACGGCCCGATGGCGTCCACGAGCGGGGCGAACCGAGGTTCGATCCGGACCAGATGCGCCTCGGCGGCGCGGGCGGTGGCGACGAACGGGTGGTCGGTCATGGGCGAACTCGCGGACGGATGCCGAACCGGGAGCGGTATTCTACCTGCCCCACTCCGGCGACGGATTCCGAGCGTTCTCCGCGCTCACCGCAGCGAGTCCAAAATCTTCATCCGCATGGCACTCAGGGCCGGCACCAACCCGCCGAGGCGTCCCATGACCAGGGTGAACAGCATCCCCATCGCCGCCACTTCGGCGCTCACGTCGATCCGCAGCGCCACGCTCTTCCCGCCCGGCCCGCCGCCGCCGCTGCTCAGCATGCTGGTCGATTCCCGGCCGTCGGCCAGCAGCCACGCGGCGGCCACCCCGAGCGCGCCGCCCAGGGCGGCGACGGCCAGGGACTCCAGCAGGAACGACACCGTCACCTGCCACCGCTTGAACCCCAGCAGCCGTAGCACGCCGATGTCCTTGATCCGCTGGGCGATGCTGGCGAACATGGTGGTCATCATGCCGAACACCCCGCCGATGGCCATGACCACGCACACGAGGATGATGGCCGTCAGGAACAGGTTGTTCGTCTTGGTCAGCTCGGCGTAGTAGTCCGGCTCGCTGAACGCCCGCAGCTTCTGCTGGGTGTACTTCTTCGACAGGTAGTTGGCGTACACGCGGGACGCCTCGCGGGTGTCGGCCTCGGTCCGCATGACCATCGTCGTGAAGTTCTGCTTGCCGAACGGCTTCCACAGCAATTCCATCCGCTTGGCCCAGATCTCGGACCCGAACGTGGTGCCCTCGGCTTTCACGATGCCGACCACCACCCACGTCATCTCGCCGAGGCGGAACTCGTCGTTCACGGCCAGCTTCTTCTTCCCCGAGTCCTCGCCGAGGGTGCCGGCGATGCCGTCGCCCAGCACGCACTCGATCCGCGTCCCCGACGCCACGCCCACCGGACTGAACCAGCGGCCGCCGGGGAGCAGCTCGATGTTGTGGACGCGGGCGGCGATGTCGATGTCGTCCAGCGTCCGCAACTGGACGAACCGCCGCCGCAGCGGTTCGGTGTTCGGCACCGGCATGTTGATGGTGTAGAACGTCTCCTTGCTGGCCAGGAGGACCGACTTGCCGTCCCGCGTGAACGACCGGATGCGGAGGGGGGCGACGGCCCGCCAGTCCTCCGCCCCGTCGTCCCGCAGCACGGCCCGGCCGGCGTCGTCGAACCGCTGCTCCTCGTCCGCCGCCACCCGCGGCACGTTGTCGATCTCGCTGCTGTACCCGAGGTTGCTGAAGATCTCGTCGGTCGAGCCGTCGCTCAGCACGAACACGTTCCCCGGCACCCCGCTGTTCTCGGTCAGGTTGTTCATGCCGTTGACGAACGCCAGCAGGAACACCAGCAGGGCGATGACGGCGGTGAACGACACGCCGGTCATCAGGTTCGTCTTCCACCGCACCCGCACGTTCCGCAGGTTGTACGCCAGCGGCACGTTGCCCACCAGCACCAGCACGCCCAGGTCGAGCAGGTACACGCCGAGGATGACGAACGGCCAGTGCTGGACCATCGCCGCCGGCAACTGGGTGTGCAGCGGGGTCGTCCAGAGCGCGCGGGCGGCCGGCGACATCGTCGCCAGCTTGGCCGCCACCTCGGCCTCGTTCTGGCCCAGCGGGATCAGCCCGGCGGGGGCCGGCAGCAGCGTCCGCGCGATCACGGCGAACGACCCCCGCTCGGGCAGCGGCAGTTGGGTGACGACCTCCACCGACACCGCCAGCAGCCCGACGAGCACCGTCAGCCCGAGGGCGAGCGAGGCGATCCGCCGGCCGGTGCGGCGGACCCACGACTGTCGCTCCGGGGCGGCGTCGGTCAGCACCGTCTCCTGCGACGAGAACGCCGGGAACGCCAGCAGCAGCGCCGACAGCGGCAGCAGCGACAGGCCGAGGACGAACACCGTGCCGACGGCCGACAGCACCGCCTTGGCGGCGTTCCACAGGCGGCGGGGGATGGCGAGGAGCGTGCGGACGAGGAACATGGGCGAGGTCTCTTTCGGAGCCGGATGCGTGAGCGACGGTCTGGCCGTGGGAGTCGGAACCGGCGGACTCACGTCGCGCCGTTCGCCGGCGGTTACGCCACCTGCGCGAACACCTCGGACACCTTCACGCGGCTCGCGCTGCGGCTGGGCAGCAGCGACCCGACGAGGCCGACGACGACGCCCAGCACCGGCCCGTACAGCAGGATCCACTCGGACATCGTCAGCAGCTTCAGCAGGGCGATCTTCACCCCGAACGCCTGCGTCACCGCGTCCAGGACGCGGGGCAGGAAGTACACCGTCCACGTCGACAGCATGCCGCCGTAGATGCCGACCAGCACCGACTCGGACACCACCATCGCCTGCACCTGGGCGGGCTGGAAGCCGAGCACTTTCAGCACCGCCATCTCGCCCCGCCGCTCGCGGACGCCGATGGTGATGGTGATGCCGATGACCAGGCACATGATGACCACGATGGCCGGCATGATGATCCACTTCATGCCCCAAATGATCCGCTTGAACGGCTCGAACACGGACGCCGCGAAGGCGCTGAACGTCTCCACCTTGACGGCCGGGTTGTTGAACGTCCCGCCGTCGCCGACGATCGCGCTCAGCCGCTCGAACGACGCCTTGCTCGGCATCCGCACCCAGATCAGGTTCAGGCACGACGAGGCGAGCGGGTGGTCGGCCCCCTTCTTCTGCTTGTAATCGTCCATCATGGACAGCAGGTAGTCGTACCGCATGGCGGCGGCGTTGCCCATCCGCCCGCCGGACGGGAACGCGCCGACGATGGTGCAGTCGAACTCCAGCTCCTTGTAGTTGGTGCTGGTGAACCGCAGCGCGTCGCCGACCTTCTTGTTCATCGCCTTCAGCCGGTCCTCGCCGACGACGATATGCCGCTTGTCCCGCTTCACCACCTCCAGCACGGCCAGCATCGCCTCCCACCCGTCGTCGCCCAGGTCGTCCCTGTTCAGCCCCTGCTCGGCCATCATGCCGCTGGCGACCGACTCCGGGTCGAGGGCGAACAGGAAGAAGTTGTTCTCCGGACTTTGCTTGCCCGGCTGCAGGCTGGCCCCGACGAAGCTCCACGTCATGAAGCTCTTGTCGATGTCGGCCGGCCGGTACTCCGCGGGCAGCTGCTCGCGGAGGATCCGCTTCATCTCGCCGGCGTACCCCGGCTTCATCATGCTCGGGATGCCGAACTTCTCGGTGATCAGGATGAGCTGCTCCTTCTCCTTGTCGGCCGTGAAGTTGGCGAGGAACGAGACGATGCCGTAGATGAGCGTGAGCGTGCCGGTGAGGACGAACAGGGCGATGTACGTGAGCGCCGTGCGGAGCAGGTTCCGCCGCAGGCTGCGAAAGACGAGGACGACGAATTCCTGGATGTCAAGTATGCCGCGAAATAGCGTCCAGGCTTCGGTGAAAAGAATCGCAAGGTTCCCGATCGGCTTTCGAGTAGCCAAACTGACGCCCACCTTGAACAGTGCACTCGGAGTGAGGAGGGCGAGTGCGACAAGAAAAGGAACGCACAGGACCACACAGCCGAACCCAATAAACATCGCCCGCGCAAACCAGTTGATGACAACGTACTGCCGTCGGAGAGCCAGAATTCCCTCCATACCCGCCAGCGCGCCGAAGAACACCGGCAGCGACACCGTCGCCAGGAAGGTGAGCAGCAGCAGTACAAGGAGCATGAACAGGAAGCCGTAGGTGGCCACCTGCATGAGCGACAGGTCGGGCGGGCCGCCGAAGCCGGCCATGGCGGAGGCGTCTGGGGTCATGGGGGGAACTCGCACTCTTGCGAGCCGCGACCGCGAGGGAGCGGCATCTGGGGTTTTGGCGTAGCCGGAACGAAAACTGCCACTCCCTTGCGGTCGCGGCTCGCAAGAACCGGAACTACGCCACCGCCGGTTCCAGCCGGATCGCGTCCGCGTCCGCGACGCGGCCCTTGTCCAGGTGGACGATCCGCTGGGCGCGGTTGGCCGCCGCGGGGTCGTGCGTCACCATGATGATCGTCTTGCCCAGTTCGGTGCGGAGCAGGTTGAGCAGGTTGAGCGCGTTGTCCGCGCTCTTCGAGTCGAGCGCGCCGGTCGGCTCGTCGCACACCACGATGGTCGGGTCGGTGACGATGGCCCGCGCGATGCCCACCCGCTGGCACTGGCCGCCGCTCAGCTTGCCGGGGCGGTGGTCCATGCGGTCGGCCAGGCCGACGATCTCCAGGGCGTTATTCACCTGCTTCCGCCGGTCCTCCTTGCTCATCGGCAGCAGCAGCAGCGGCAGCTCGACGTTCTCGTAGGCCGTCAGCACCGGCAGCAGGTTGTAGAACTGGAACACGAAGCCGACGTTCCGCGTCCGCCAGCGGGCGAGCCGGCTCTCGGACATGTCGGAGATGACCTGGTCGCCGATGCGGATGCGGCCGGAGGTGGGCGAGTCCAGGCCGGCGATCAGGTTGAGCAGCGTCGTCTTGCCCGACCCGGACGGCCCCATGAGGGCGACGAACTCGCCCTCCTCCACGTCCAGGTTCAAGTCCACGAGCACCCGGATCGGCTCCGGCAGCTCGGGGTTGAACGTCTTGCACAGGGCGCGGACTTCGACGATGGCCATGGGGCAGTGTCCATTGATCGGTGGGCAAGTCACACTTGGTCCGGGTCGATGCCGAGGGCGCGGAGCTTGGCGGCGTAAGCGTCGGCGCGTTTCTTCTCGTCGTCGGCCCGTTTCTTCTCGTCCTCGACGTGCCGGGCGAGTTGGTCGGATCGCGCCTGCTCTGCGGCGAACAGCGCCTCCGCCCGCTTCCACTCGGCGGCCAGTTCGGCCACCCGGTCCTCCCGCGTCTGGAACCGCCGGCCGTCCGGCCCGGTCAGCACCAGTTCGCCGTCGAGCCGCTCGAACTTCACTCCCAGCCGGGGGCTGACGAACCCCTGCATGCGGTGGATCTGGACCAGCCGGCAACCCCGCCGCCGGTAGCCGAGGACGGTGTTCTCGTACGGGTCGATGAAGTAATACTCCTCGACGCCGTGCGCCTCGAAGAACGCGAACCGGGTGTCCAGGTCGTCGTCGGTGTTGCTCGGCGACAGGATCTCGAACACCACCTGCGGGGCGACGTCGTCCTCCTCCCACTGCTTGTAGCTGCCGCGGTCGCCGGGCGGCCGGCCGAAGGCGACCATCGCGTCCGGGGCGGTGACGAGGGTCGTCTCGCCCTCGACCGGATACCAGAACAGGTTGCCGGCGACGAACACCCGCTGGCCGGCGAACAGCTCGCGGAGTTCGCCCACCACCTTCGCCATCCAGTCCCATTGGATCGTGTTGTCGGCCATCGGCAGCCCGTCCGATTCGGGGTACGCGACCGCCGCCGCGATGTCGATGCTCATGTCGGCCCTCCGGTGGGTTACTTCTTCGCCGGTTCGTCCGCCAGGAACGTGACCACCCCGCCCATGTCCGGTTTCAGGAACGTGCCGGGGGCCTCGCCGTCGGGCAGTTTCACCTTCACCCGCAGGTTGATGGTGTTGTCCGACCGGTTGGCGATGGGCATGATGCGGTCGATCTGGCCGGCGTACTCGCGGTCCTGGTAGGCGTCCGGGACGAACCGGCACTTCAGCCCGACCTTCACCTTGGCGATGTCCCGCTCGGCCACCTTCAGGTCGATCTCCGGCTCGGCCAGGTCGGCCATCACGCAGATGCCGCCGCCGCCGCTGAACGCCATCGGGTTGACCAGGTTGCCGAGTTCGGCCGACTTGGTCAGAACGGTGCCGGCGATGGGGGCCTTGATCTCGCAGTTGCCCCGCCGCCACTCGGCGTTCGTCAGCCGCGCCTGGGCGGCCTGCACGTCCGCGCGGGCGGCCTCCACGTCGGCCACCAAGGCGGCCATCTTCTCCGGCCGCGGGCCGGCGCGGAGCAGTTTCAGATCCGCTTCCAGCCCTTTTACCCGCGCGGCGGACGCCTTGTATTCTCCCTCCCCCTGTTGCAACTCGCGGCCGGCCACCGCCGACCCGCCGGCCCCGGTCAGCCGGTCGTAGTCCCGCTTCGCCTTCTGCTCGTTCGCCTTGGCCTCCTTCAACTTCTCCTCGACCTGGTCGTACTCCACCTGGCGGACGGCCTTCGGGTCCTGCTCGTCGCGGCGGTTCTGCGCCGCCGCCAGCCGCTGCTCGGCCCCGGCCAGGGTCGCCTTCACCTCGGCCACCGCCGCGTCGTAGGACGCCGGGTCGAGCCTGGCCAGCAGGTCGTTCTGCTTGTACAGCTTGCCCTCGATCACGTTCAGTTCGATCACCTTGCCGCCCACGTCGATCGGGCTGACGGTGATCTGCCGGGACGGAATGACGTACCCTTTCACCACCAACTGCATCGTACCGGCCGCGGCCGCCGGTTTCGCCGACCCGCCCGACGGCCCGCCGCCCGCCGGCCCGCCGCCCGCCGCGTCCCCGTCCTTGGCCGCGGCGCGGTACGTCCGCATGGCCACCCCGGCCCACGTCAGGGCGAGCGCCAGGCACAGCACCCACGGCAGCCACGCGACGCCGCCGCCGCGACTGCCTTTCGCGCCGCCCGCGCCGAGGCGGAGCTTCTGCACGCGGTCGCGGAGTTCCCCGTTGACGGAGGGCGTCGGCGGCGGCACGCGGCTGGCGCGGGGCGAGTCGGCGGCGGTCGGCGTTTCCAGTTCCAAATCGATCATGTCGGCCCCTCGAAGAGCGTGCCCAACAGGTGGAAGCAGAGGTCGGCCACTGCCGCCCGGTCGAAGGCGTCCGGATCGACGGCCAGTTGATCGCCCAGCCCCTGGAACAGGGCCATGACGACCGACGCCACGGCCCGCGGCGGCGCGGCGGTGGCCCCGGTCGCGGCCACGTCCGTCGCCACGTGGTCCCGCCAGCCGGCGTTCGCCTCGGCCAGCTTGCGGCGGTAGTCCGGCTCGTGTTGCACCTGGGCCAGGAACGTGTGGACCAGCGCCCGCAAGTCCGCCGCGTCGGCCCCGCCGGTGGCCATCATCCGGGTCATGCCGTAGCGGAACTTGTCCACCACCCGGCCGTCCCCCGGCGTGCCCACCCCGGCCCGTTCGCCGTCCGCCATCGCCTCGGCGATCATCCGCAGCAGCATCCGGTCGAACACCGCCAGAAGTATGTGTTCCTTCTTGCGGAAGTAGTAGGTCAGTTGGCCGCGACTCATCTTCACCCGTTGTTCGATCCGGGCGAGGGATAATTTGTGAATTCCCTCGGTGGCGATGATGTCGGTGGCCGCCGACACGATCTCGTCCCGCCGCTTGCGGACGGTCGCCGACGCGCCGGGCTCCGTGGCGACGGCCGCCGGGCGGCGTCGGGGCGGGGCTTTTCGGGGGCCGGGACGCGGGGACATGGGGAACCGCAATTAGTCCGTTCGGTCTACGACATCGACGCAGTCATCCTAGACCGAGCGGTCTACGACCGGCAACCCCAACTCGCCGGAATCCCACACTCGAACAAACCGGCTCAGAGCGCCACTCGCGCCGGCGGGCGCGACCTCACATCAGTCGGCGGGCCTGCTTCGCCACGACCGCGTTCAGCCAGACGAACAGGCTCGGGGCCACCGCGTCGAAGTACGCCCAGGTATGCCCGCCGAGTTCGGTTTCCAGGTCCGCCTCGTGCGCGACGCCGAGGGCGAGCAGCTTCTCGTGCAGGCGGTCGTTGCCCCGGTGCCACTCCGCGTCGGCCGGGTCGCAGGCGAACCAGACGTGCGGCGGGTACTTGTTCGGCTGGACGTGCAGGCCGGCTGTGTCCTGGCGGCACGCTTCGCGGCTCCGGTACATGTCGTCGATGGGCGTGCCCTGCCCGTACCACCGCTCGTACTCGATGGCACTGGCCACGCCCGCGACCACGGGGAACAGTTCCGGGTTCTTGAACCCCAGCCGCAGCGCCCCTTGCCCGCCCATGCTGATGCCGGCGACGGCGGCGACTTTCCCCCACCGCTCGCGCATCCACGGCAGCACATTCTCCAGCAGGTGCCGCTCGGCGGTCAGTTCCGGGTCGAACTCCGGGCAGATGCGATCCGCCCACCACGACCGCACCCCGACCGGCGCGCAACAGGCGATGCGGTGGCGTTCCAGTTCGGCCGTCCACGCGGCGTTGTCGCTCAGCGATTCCATCCCGACAGGGTGCAGGTACAGCAGCGCGAACCGGGGCGAACCGCCGGGCGGATCGAAGGCGTCCGCCAGCTTGCCGGCGATCTCGGTGCGGGACCAACCGGGGAGCGGGGCCGTCATTTCTTCACCTCGCGCGGCAGCGGGGCCAATTCCGTGACGGACTTCTCCAGTTCCATCCGCCAGCGGACGACCTCGTCGCGGTCGCCGTTGGCCTCCGCCAGACGGAGCAGTTCGCGCGCCAGGTCGGGTCTCTTGGCCCAGTTCGCCTCGTCCGCGTACTCGGCCCGGAGCCAGTGGAGTTTGTCCGTTGCCACGCAACCGGGGAACGGCAGGTCGGGATAGGGCGCGGGCTGGGCGGCCAGTTCCTGCCGCTTCCGCTCCCACGTCGGCTGGTCCCACTTGACGAACGTTTCGTCCGGGCCGATCTCGCCGCGGAGGGCCACTTGCAGCCACAACTCAAGCAAGAGCGGCGGAATGTCGAGGCGGTCGGGCGGCGGAAGGTGCCGAAGTCCCGCGCCGTAGTTCATCTCGGCCGCGACGAACCCGACGCCGCGGATGTGGCCGGTGACGGACCGCCACACGTCGCCGATCGGGGACACCGAGTTCGGCGACCAACCCGAGACGGTGGGCAGGTACTTCTCGGTCTTGGTGTCGATCAGTCGGCCCAAGTCGCCCACCGCGAATCGGCCGTCAGGCGCGAACCGGGCCAGGTCGGGGTGGTACCGCCTACCGGCCGGGGGGCGGAGCTTCTGGCGCGTCACCGTGTCCACGACTTGCCCGTCGCCCAAGGACGCGAGGTCACCTTGGCGAGGCAGGTGCGACCAAAACCCCCGGAACGGCAGGATCGGATCGGTTTGACCAGGGTGGTAGACGCAACACATCGACCCGTCGCGGTACTCCCAGAGGAGGTACGCGCCGTCGTCCAGCACCCGCAGCACGTCCCACCCGTGCAGACACTCCTTGATCCTCACCTGCCAATCGTTCGTGTCCCAGGCGACGAACGTCCCTTCCGGCAGTTTCGTCACCACCCGCTTGCCGTCCGGGCTGCATTTCACGTCGGACACCGCGCCGCCGCTCGGGTCGGTGAGGCGGGCGACCTCGCGGCCGTCCGCCGCCGAGAAGACCACCACGGTCGATCCCCCCTCGATGGCGTAGACCCACCGACGGCCGAGGAAGCGGACATCGGGAGAGCGGTTCGGGGCGTGGAGTCGAGCAACGCGGCGGCCGGTGGCGGTGTCCCAGAGTTCGACGGGACTCTTGCCCCGGATGGCGGTGCCGAGGCCGGATCGGTCCTGCGGCAGCACTAACGCGTTATCTTCGCGGAACACCACAGTCGTGAGCAGTCGATCCCCACTGATCGACAGTTCCCGCGCCGTGTGCTCGGCCTTGGGGACGATCTGGCCGTTCGGCGGCGGTTCGGTGCGGGCGCGGTAGGTTCCGGCGGGCGCGTTCCAAAAGCGAACGACCTGCGACTCGTCGTCCGTGAAGACGGTGCGACCGTCCGGGCTGAAGCCGCAGTTCACCACCCACTCGCTTTCCCGCCGCAGAATCGCAATCGGGCTGGCCGTTCGCACGTCCCACAGCCGGGCCGTCCGATCAGCCCCCAGCGTCAACAGGAGTTCGCCGTCCGAACTGATTTCGAGGCGGGTCACCGCCTGCCCGTCGTGGGTGATCGGCGGCAGGAGCGGCGCGAATTCCTGACCGGCGGCGAGGATACCCGCCGTGACGAACTCGCGGAGGTGTCGTCGGGCGGTAAGTACTTCGGCCGAGGTCGGGATCGCGATTTTGCCACCGTTCAAGAGCTTGTAGTGTCGGTGGCTCTCGGCGGCGGGAAGGGAGCGAAGGGTGCGGGCCAGCCGGAACAGGCCGAGTTTGGGTGACAGGTTGGCACCGACTTCCGCTAGATCGGCATCGACCCGCTGGCCGACCGCCGTCAATTCGACCTGTTGCAGGGCTTCGTCGGCCTTGAGTATGGCCCCGTAAAATGCCTCGGCGTTGTTCTCCGCCACCGCCTCCGCCCGCGTCGCCTTCACCGCCAGCCAACTGCTCACCGCCACCGCCGCCAGCAGCACCGCGACGAACGCGCTCGCCACCCGCACGGCCGCCCGGTTCCGCCGGTAGGCCTTCTTCAGCCGGTAGCCGAGGCTCGGGGGGACGGCCTGCACCTGCTCGCCAGCCAGATACCGTTGCACGTCGGCGGCGAAGCCGTTGGCCGTGTCGTAGCGCCGCGTGCGGTCCTTCTCCAGCGCCTTCATCACGATCCAGTCGAGCTCGTTCCGCATGAGGCCGGTCAGCTTCTTCGGCTCGATGCCGCGGTTCGCCGAGATCGTCGGCAGGGCGTCCGAGGTGCCGAGCTTGGCGCTCGGCCGGGTGGCTTCCACTTCCCGCACGATCCGCAGGATTTCCAACAGTGCCGCTTTGCCGAGGCTCTTGCGGTCCACCGGCGTGCTGCCGGTCAGCAGCTCGTACAGCAGCACGCCGAGGGCGTACACGTCGCTACGGGTGTCCACGTCCAATTGGTTGAAGCTGGCCTGTTCCGGACTCATGTACTCCGGCGTGCCGACGACCGCGCCGAAACCGGTCATCAGGGTGCGGTCGGTGAGCTGCGCGCCGGTCGCCTTGGCCACGCCGAAGTCGATCACCTTTGGCACCGGGCGGTCGTCGTACATCGCCACCAGCACGTTGCCCGGCTTGATGTCGCGGTGGATGACGCTCTTCATGTGCGCGTGCTGGATGGCGTTGCACACTTGAACGAACAGTTCCAGCCGGGCGTTCGGCGTCAGTTTGTGGGCGTCGCAGAACTGCGTGATCGGGATGCCCTTGACCAGTTCCATGACGAAGTACGGCCGGCCGTCGGGCGTGGCCCCGGCGTCGAGTACCTTGGCGATGTTCGGGTGGTCCATCATGGCCAGTGCCTGCCGCTCGGCCTCGAACCGGGCCAGCACCGCCTTCGAGTCCATGCCGGCCTTGATGAGCTTCACGGCCACGGCCCGCTTCACCGGCTCGGTCTGCTGGGCCATCCAGACGGTGCCCATGCCGCCCTCGCCGATGGCTTCGATCAGCTTGTATTTGCCGCCGATCACTTCGCCGACTTCGCCGACCGGCGCGGCGGGCGTGCGGGTGCCGTCGGGGTCGAACGTGCCGGTGCCGGCCGGCGCGTCGGCGGTGCCGGCGTAGTCGGCCCCGGCCGGTCGCGTGAGGAACGAGCCGTCAACGGAGTGCGCCGCCAGCAGTTCGGCCACCCGCTGCCACTGGACGGGGTCCGGGCAAACGCGCGCCAAAAACGCCGCACGGGCGACGGGATCGGAAATGGCCAGGGCGTCGGAGAAGAGCGTTTCGTCGGTCATGACCCGGCCCTCGGAGTGGGTGTCAGGGGATCATGCGGAATCGGCGCCCGAAACGCACCGCGGAAAATGCGGGAATGTGGCGGTGCCGAAAACGAAACAGGGGGCTGACGCCCCCCGCTCGCCTGGACAGGATGACGTCGGTCAGTCTTCCTTCTTCGGCTTGCCGCCGGCCTTGGTCAGCTTGGCGGTGATGATCTTCCGCCGCTCGATGTCCCGCTTGGAAGCGTCGTCCAGCCGCAGCGCCTTCTGCCACACGGCGATGGCTTCCTTCTTCTCGTCCAGGCCCATGTGGATGTCGGCCAGGTGGTCCCAGATCTCCAGGCTCTGCGACTCGTCGTCGTCCTTCACCGCCTCCAGCATGTACTTCTTCGCCTCGGCGTACTTCTTCTGCTTGAAGAGCACCCAGGCGAGGCTGTCGATGTACGCGGCGTTCTGCTGCTTGGCCGTCTCCTCGTCGATCTTCTTCTCCGCCAGCAACTTCTCGCGGGCCGCCTTGTCCAGGTCGAGGGCCTTGCGGATGAGCTTCTCGGACTCCTCCAGGTTCTTGTCGTGGTCGGCCCAGATGAAGCCCAGGTCGTTGTGGTAGGTGGCGCTGTCCGGCTCCTCCTTGATGAGCGCCTTCAGGATGTCCACCGCCTTGTCCAAGTCCTTGTTGTCCACGTGGATGCCCGTCATGACGTACCGGGTGTTCTTCTTGAACCGCTCCTTCTGCTCCTTCTCCAGGCCGGCGGCGTCGTCCAACTCCTCGATCACCTTGGCGTAGGCCTCCAGCGCCTTGTCCAGCTTGCCCGACTCGCGGTACACGAACCCCTTCAGTTGCTGGCTGTACCAGCCCTTCTTGTACACTTGGTCGATCAGCTTCAGCGCGGCGTCCGGGTCGCCGCCGCGGGCCTTGCCCTGAATCATCTTCTCGACGGCGTACATCTTCGCCGGCTCCAGCTCCTTGCCGCCCTCGCTGGCCAGCAGCCGCTCGCACAGCTCGGTCACGGCGTCGTACTTCTTCTGGTCCCAGTACAGGTCGACGAGGGCCTCGAATGCCTGCGCCATCCGCTCGGAATTCTCCACCTTGGTGGCGGTCTCGTCGCAGAACTTGTAGAAGGTCTCGGCCGCGTCGTACTGCTTCAGGTTGTGCGCCACCTTACCGAGGACGAGCGCCGCGCCGAACTTGAACGGCTTGTCCTTGTCCTTGGCGTCGGCGTGCATCTTGGCGGCCGTCGCCACCAGCTTCCGGGCCGTCGGCTTGTCCTTCAGGATCTTCTTCAGCGCCTCGTCCATCTTCGGCAGTTCGGTCAGGTCGTTCAGCTTGAGCGCCTGCTCCTTCAACTCGGCCTCGGTGGGCGCGGAGGGCACCGGGGCGGCGACGGCGGCGGCGGACAGGAATCCGGCGGCGGCGACGGCGGCCAGCGCCCGGAACGTCAGCGTGGTCATGGCGGGTCTCGGTTCCGTGGTGAGCGGGGAACGGATCGAACGGAAGTCATCTTAACCGCCGCCCGCCGCGCGTGCCATGCGGAGTGACGCAGCGGGTGAGCGTGAATCGTGTTGGTGGAAGTGGGTGGTGGCTCTCTTCGCCCCGAAGGGGCCGGCGTCCTCAGCCCAGGGCGGAAGCCCTGGCAACCCAACGCCGGGGCGGGACACTAATCGCCCGCGGCACCCAGGGCTTCCGCCCTGGGCTGAGGACGCCGGCCCCTTCGGGGCGAAGAACCGAGTCGAACCGGGCGTCCCGAACCGATTTCCCACCAATTTCCGTGACGCTCACCCTGACGAAGCGGGCTGGTCAGTTTCGCTGAAGCCTCCACCCGTGCCGGGCCGATACGCGGTGTTGCACCCGTCGGCGAAACGTCTACTATTGCGGAATCCGTTCCCCGCTTACCGAGGCTCGCTCCTGATGGGCAAACTCCCCGACCGCCCGGCCGCCACCTCTCCCGACGGCCGCCCGTGGACGCTCCAGGACGCGCACGACGCCTACGGCGTCCACCGCTGGGGCAAGGGGTACTTCGGCATCAACGACCGCGGCCACGCCGTCGTCCATCCGGGCAAGCTGCCGGACCAGTCCATCGACATCAAGGAGCTGATCGACCAGCTCCAGCACCGCGGCATCCAACTGCCCATCCTGCTGCGGTTCACCGACATCCTCAAGCACCGCATCGGCGAGATCGCCGACGCCTTTTCCAAGTCCATCGCCGAGTACGGCTACCAGAACAAGTACGCCTGCGTCTACCCGATCAAGGTGAACCAGCAGCGGCAGGTGGTCGAGGAGGTGCTGAACTTCGGCAAGCAGTACGGGTTCGGGCTGGAGGCCGGCAGCAAGCCGGAGTTGATCGCGGTCTTGGCCATCACCAACGGGGCCGACGTGCCCATCATCTGCAACGGGTTCAAGGACGACGAGTTCATCAAGATGGTGGTGCTGGCGAAGAAGATCGGCAAGAACGTCATCCCGGTCGTCGAGAAGTTCAGCGAACTGGAACTCATCGTCAAGCACGCCGAGGCGCTGGGCGTGCGGCAGCCGATCGGCGTGCGGGTGAAGTTGGCCACCCGCGGGGCCGGCCGCTGGCGGAGCAGCGCCGGCTACCGCAGCAAGTTCGGCCTAACCCTGACCGAGGTCATCCAGGCGTTCGAGTACCTGAAGTCGAAGGGGATGGAAGACTGCCTGGTGATGACGCACTTCCACATGGGCAGCCAGATCACCAACATCCGCAAGGTGAAGGAAGCGCTGAACGAGAGCGCCCGCATCTTCGCGGAACTGGTGAAGATGGGCGCGGGGCTGAAGATCATCGACGTGGGCGGCGGCCTGGGCGTGGATTACGACGGCAGCCAGACGGACTTCGAATCCAGCATGAACTACACGTTGCAGGAGTACGCCAACGACGTGGTGTTCCGCATCAAGACGGTGTGCGACGAGGCCGGCGTGCCGCACCCGCAGATCATCAGCGAGAGCGGCCGCGCGCTGATCGCGTACCACAGCATGCTCGTGTTCGACGTGCTGGGTACGTCCAACTTCGACCACTGCGACGCCCCGGCCGCCGTCCCGGACGACTCGCCGCAGCCTCTGACCGACCTGTTCGCCATCCACCGCGACCTGAGCAAGAAGAACTTCACCGAGAGCTACCACGATGCCGTTCAGGAGATGGAGGAGTGCCTCGGCCTGTTCAACCTCGGCCACCTGCCGCTCGAACAGCGGGCGATGGCCGAGCGGCTGTTCTGGGCCATCGGCCGCAAGCTCCAGAAGCTCGTCAAGGACATGGATTATGTGCCGGAGGAGTTGCAGGGGTTGGAGGCGCTGATGTCCGACACCTACTTCTGCAACTTCAGCCTGTTCCAGTCGATGCCGGACTCGTGGGCGATCAAGCAACTGTTCCCGATCATGCCCATTCACCGGCTGAACCAGGCCCCGACGCGGAAGGCGGTGCTGGGCGACATCACCTGCGACTCGGACGGCAAGATCGACCAGTTCATCGACCTGCGGGACGTGAAGAACACGCTCGACCTGCACCAGTTTAAGGAAGGCGAGCCGTATTACATCGGCGCGTTCCTGCTGGGCGCGTACCAGGAAATCTTGGGCGATCTGCACAACCTGTTCGGCGACACCAACGCGGTGCACGTCCACCTGGAGCCGGACGGCACGCCGAACGTGGACACGGTCATCAAGGGCGACACGGTGACGGAGGTGCTGCATTACGTGCAATACAGCGCCGAGAAGCTGACCGACCGCATCCGCAAGGACGTGGAGCGGGCCGTCCGCGCCGGCCGCCTGACGGCGCAGGAGAGCCGCGAGTTCCTCGGCTTCTACGAGAGCAACCTGGCCGGCTACACGTACCTCGAAGAGCCGGGCTGAAACATCGAGACATCGGCCCGCGATCCGTCGCGGGCCGACCCGACCGACTTCCGACTACTTGCCGGCGACCTGTTTGGCCGCCGCGATCACCGCCGCGACACCCCGCGTGTGAACCAACACCGCGTTCGGAATCGTCGTCTTCAACTTCAGGATCGCGGGAGTCTTGAGGAACGCCGCCCACACGACCGCCGTCGTGCAATCCGCACGGCCCGCCGACCCGTGAAACACCACCTTCACCCCCGAAGGCATCGCCCGCCGAATCACCTCTTGCTGACTGGGAAGCGGCCCGAAAATGTGAACGCGCATGAAACAAACCTCAAGGTCACGAACACGCATATCCCAACATGGGAGTGCTACGTTCGTGTCGATGAGGGTGAAAGTCACTCGCTCAGTGTTGCGAGGTGATCAGTACTCGGTGATAGTCAACTCATTCGCGCGGAGTTCCTTGGTCATTTAGGTACTTTAGCCGAGTGTCGCCTCGCGCCAAGACCACTTCCGGCATTTTTCTCGGGGCGAATGCGATAGCCGAAACGTTGCGGCTCCGCCTTCACCCGAAGGCCTCGCCTTTTTGGGGGCGGTCGAGTAGCGATTGCACGGCCTCGCGCGGGGACAGCCCCTCGTACAACACGCGATACACACCGGACATGATCGGCACGTCCAGCCGGAGCGGGTCGGCCGCTCGTGGACGCTCTTCGCCGTGTAAACCCCCTCCGCCACCTGCCGCCCGGCCGTGATCGCCGCCAGCCTGTGAAAGGTGCTCTTGCATACCGGGTCTCGTTTCGCCGGGGCCGGTCGGTAGCATGAGCCGATTCCCCCATCCCTTCAGCTAGCAAAGTGGGCACGGTCATGCGGCGGTTCGTGGACACCCTGCGGGACGGCGACACCCTCGACGAGGTGTACCTCGCCACCGACAAGCAGCTCCGGTCGAACCGGAACGGCGTCTTCTACATCCAGCTCGACCTGCGGGACCGCAGCGGCAGCCTGCCGGCCCGCGTGTGGAACGCCGGCGAGCCACTGTTCCGCCAGTTCGACAACGGCGACTTCGTCCTCGTGGACGGCAAGGTGCAACTCTTCCAGGGGTCGCTCCAGGCCATCCTCACCCGCATCGAGAAGGCCGACCCGACGGCCCTCGACACCGCCGACTTCCTGCCCCGCACCCCGCACGACATCGGGAAATTGACGGAGAAATTGCGCGGGATGCTCCTCCGCCTCGGCGACCCACACCTCCGCGCGCTGGCCGAGTGCTTCCTGATGGACGATGCGTTCGTCACCGGCTTCACCACCGCCCCGGCCGGGGTGAAGCTGCACCACGCCTACGTCGGCGGCCTCCTGGAACACACCGTGTCGATGATGGAGATCGCCGACAAGCTGGTGCCGTTCTACCCCGGCACCGACCGCGACCTGCTGCTCGTGGGCGTCTTCCTGCACGACGCCGGCAAGGTCCGCGAGCTGGCGTACGCGCGGGCCTTCGGGTACACGGACGAGGGGCAACTGGTGGGGCACATCCCGCTGGGCGTGGAGATGCTGACCGACACGGCGGCGAAGGTGCCGGACCTGACCGGCGAGCCGTTCCCCCGCGAACTGATGGTGCGGCTGAAGCACATGATCCTGAGCCACCACGGGACGCTGGAGTTCGGCAGCCCGAAGGTGCCGATGACGCCGGAGGCGATGCTGCTGCACCAGATCGACCTGATGGACACGCGGATGCACATGCTGCTGCGGGACCTCCGCGAGGACGCGCACAACCCGTCGGCGTGGACGCCGTACAACCCGACGCTCCAGCGCCGCGTCTACAAGGGCGGGCCGAACGGCGACCTGTACGCCGGCGGGGCCGGCGACGGGTACGATTGATGTGGCGACTCGCGGCCGAACTTTCCCGCAAGTTTCGCCGCGCGGCCGCGCCCCGGTATAGTGACCCTCACTTCCCCACCCGGACGCGCGCCATGACGACCGCCGCCGCCGCCACCCTCGACGCCGCGCCGTTCGGCCCCTGGATCGCCCGCATCCGCGCCGGCGACGCCGACGCCGCCGCCGAACTGGTGAAGCGGTTCGAGCGGCCCGTCCGCGTGGCCGTCCGCGCCCGCCTGACCGACGTCCGCCTCCGCCGCCAGTTCGACTCGATGGACGTGGTGCAGTCGGTCATGGGCAGCTTCTTCACCCGCGTCGCCGCCGGCCAATTCGACCTCGACAACCCCAGTCAGCTCGTCGGCCTGTTGATGAAAATGGCGCAGAACAAGCTGCTGATGCAGGTGCGGCGACACAAGCAGAAGCGGCGCGACGTGGGCCGCACCGACCCCGGCAGCGACGACGCCCCGCCCATCCCGGACACCGCCCCCGGCCCGGAGCGGCAGGCCATCGGCCGCGAACTGCTGCAACTGCTCTACGACCGGCTGACCGACGACGAGCGGGACCTGGCCATCCGGCGGGCCGGCGGCCAGCAGTGGACGGAGATCGCGGCCGACCTCGGCGGCACCCCGCAGGGTCATCGCATGAAGCTGAGCCGCGCCGTCGCCCGCGTCTCGCCGGGACTGGGCCTCGACGACGAGGGGTCGGATGGCCTGGTGTGACTTCTGTCCGAGCCGGAAGCGT
>JAYTTN010000412.1:0-1520 GCA_043745295.1 Fimbriiglobus sp.
CGCGTCGCCGGCGTTGGTCCTACGGGGGGCGGCGCGGCTGGTGGCCGGGCTGGCGACGCGGGCGCGGGAGGTGACGGCGGCCGACCTGGCGTCGGCCGATCCGGTCGCGTGGCGGACGTTGCGGGCGGGGTTGGAGGAGAGGAGGCAGCGGCGGGTCGATCGCCGGCGGTTCCGGCGGGACCCCGACGGCTACCTGAAGGACTTGGAAAACAAGCTCAACCAGTCGGGATTGCCGGCCTAGAAAAAAAGCGCGGGACCGGCTGATCGGGCAGGCCGCCGGCGAGTCGGACTGGGTGCTCGGGTTCCAGCACGAGTGCCGGCGGAGCCGGCTGGCTCAGCCCGACCTGTTCGCGTGGGCGACCGGCGACCCGCTGCGGCTGACCCCGCCGGGGAAGGTCAAGGGGGACGGCCCGGCCGCCCTGGCGTGCTACGGGATCTACCGCCAAGACACCGGCGGGATGCTGCTGCGGTTCGTGGACGGTCGGCCGGTCAGCCAGGTGACGGAGGACTTCCTGGGGTGGGCGTGCGGGGTGTTCGCGGGCGAGGGGAAGAAGGTGTTCGTGCTGGTCTGGGACAACGCCGCGTGGCACGTGAGCAGGCGGGTCCGTCGGTGGATCGAGACCCACAACCGGCGGGTGCGGCGGACCAAGACGGGGTGCCGGATCCGGGTGTGCGGGTTGCCCGTCAAGGCCCCGTGGCTGAACCCGATCGAGCCGAAGTGGCTGCACGGCAAGAGAGCCATCGTCGAGCCCGACCGGAAACTCACCGCCGACGAGGTCAAGGACCGGGTGTGCTCCCACTTCGGGTGCGTACCCACCGAACCGCTCAAACAGGATGTCACCTGAGACTGCATTAGGAGTCCTCTACCCGGTCCCGGCCAGCGCGATCCCGCCCGGCGCGCCGGCGGACATGGCCGAACCGGCGCGCACGACCGACACCCTACTCACGCTGCTCCGGCCGGACGGGTCGCCGGACCCAGGCTTCGGGTCGGGCGGGAGCCAGTACCTCGGCGTCACGGACCAACTCCGTCGCGAACGCTACCCCGACGCCTTCAGCCACCGGCCCGCGAGCAACGCCCCGTACCTGACCGGGCCGTACACGACCGTCACGGCCGGGAGTGACGTTGAGTTCGGCAACGTCACCGTCCGGGGGGGCAGTATCGTCGTCGCGCAGGCGAGCGGGTTCAGTCGGACGAGTTACACGAAGCTCGGGAGCCTGATCGATCAGTTCTTCGACTCGACCCTCTCCGTCGTCCGGCTCGACTTGGCCGGGCACCGCGACCCCACTTTCGACGGGGACGGGCTGGCCACCATCGCCTTTGCCGGTTACGGGCACAGTTACACCTACGCCTTCGGGGGGGTGGGCAGCGCCGTAGCGGGCGACGGGGCCGTGACGGTCGTCTACGCCGCCGTGACCGACGCCGTCGGGCACATCCGGAGTCAGCAGACCCGGTTCCGGGCCGACGGCACTGCCGACACGGCGTTCGGCACCGGCGGCACCCGCCTGCTGCCCCGGAACGA
>JAYTTN010000413.1:0-5531 GCA_043745295.1 Fimbriiglobus sp.
TTTCGACCACAACAGGGGGCTGACGCCCCCCGCTCGCCAAAATCCGCTGCCGCACCCCGCGCGGTCGCGGCGCGTTGTATTCCCCGTCCGGGTCGCGTATGCTGATCCCCAGTCAATCCGTTCGGCCCCGCCGAGAAACCGGCCATGTCTTCTCCCCGCAACGAGCGCCTTCACGACGTGCCGACCGTGTCGCGGGAGGACGACTCGTTCCCGCAGGCCGTCGAGGAGACCGCCGGCGACGAACCCGCCGACACCCGGCCGGACGACGCGGCCATGCCCGCGTTCGCCCCGCCGACCGCCGCCGGCGACCTCGGCCGGCTGGGGAAGTACCGCGTCCAGAAGGAACTCGGCCGCGGCGGCATGGGCGCGGTGTACCTCGCCTTCGACGAGCGGCTCCAGCGGAGGGTGGCGCTCAAGATCATGCTGCCGAGGGCGGCCGCCAACGGGTCGGCGAAGGAGCGGTTCCTGCGGGAGGCCCGCGCCGCCGCCCAGATCGGCAGCGACCACGTCGTCAACATCTTCGAGGCCGACGAGATCGCCGGCGTCCCGTACATCGCCCTGCAATACCTCCAGGGCTACCCGCTCGACGAGTACTTGAGAAGGAAGGGCTTGCCGACGCTCCCGCAGGTGATCCGCATCGGCCGCGAGACGGCGCTCGGCCTGGCGGCGGCCCACCAACTCGGCTTCGTCCACCGCGACATCAAGCCGGCCAACCTGTGGCTGGAAGCGCCGACCGGGCGGGTGAAGGTGCTCGACTTCGGCCTGGCCAAGCCGGTCGTCGGGGCGGACGTGACGGAACTGACCGGCAGCGGCGCGGTCGTCGGCACGCCGTCGTACATGGCCCCGGAACAGGGGATGGGCAAGCCGGTGGACGGCCGCGCCGACCTGTTCAGCCTGGGGTGCGTGCTGTACCGCCTCTGCACCTTCCGGCTCCCTTTCGAGGGGCCGACCGTCATGGCCATCCTCTGCGCGCTGGCCACCGAGGAGCCGACGCCGGTCGAGGAACTGAACCCGGCGGTGCCGGCCCCACTGGCCGACCTCATCCGCCGTCTGCTGGCCAAGAAGCCGGCCGACCGACCCCCGTCCGCCGCCGCCGTGGCCGAGGAACTGGCGGCGATGACCGACGGCACCGCGGAGGTGCTGCCGACGGCGGTGTACGTGCCGATGCCGCTGACGGGCGGGTCCGCCGACGCCGGCCCGAACGCCTTCGCCGACCTGACCGACGCGGACTCCGACGGCGACGGCGATTCGGACGACCTCCCGCCGCCGAACGCGACGCGAGCCAAGCCGCGCGGGTCGCGGAGCTGGCTGATCGGCGGCATCTTGGCGGCCGTGCTGATGGTGGTCGCGGCCGGCGCGATCATCATCAAGATCACGAACAAGGACGGCACCGTCACCGAGATCAAGGTGCCGGACGGGGCGAAGATCGAAGTGGACGGCAAGGCGGTGCCGCCGGTGCCGAAGCCGCCGGTGCCGCCGGACCCGAAAGTCGAGCCGGCGACGCCGGGCACCACCCTCCCCGCCACGTTCAAGAACGAATTCGGCATGGAGTTCGTCCGCGTCCCCAAAGGGACGGCGTGGCTGGGCGGCGAGGGCGGCAACCGGGGCGACGCGAAGGTCGAGTTCCGGAGCGACTTCCACCTCGGCAAGTACGAGGTCACGCAGGCCGAGTGGGAGGCGGTGAGGGGCAAGAACCCGAGCCACTTCACCCGCACCGGCAACGGCCGCGACGAGGTGAAGGGCGTCCCGGACGCCGACCTGCCCCGCCACCCGGTCGAGTCGGTGTCGTGGGACGACTGCCGGGCGTTCGTCGCGCAGTTGAACGGGAAAGTGACGGAACCGGGGTTCGTCTACCGCCTGCCGACCGCGGCGGAGTGGGAGTACGCCTGTCGCGGTGGGCCGTGCGAGCGGCCGGCGAGCGGGTTCGACTACTACCTGGCCGAGCCGGGCAACGCGGTCACGACCGCGCAGGCGAACGTCGGCGTGGCCAAAACGCTGAAGCGGACCGCGCGGGTGGGTTCGTACCCGCCGAACGCCCTCGGCCTGCACGACATGCACGGCAACGTGCGGGAGTGGTGCGACGACGCCGGGCGGAGCGACGACGGCATCCCGCACAAGGTCCACCGGGGCGGCGGCTGGTTCAACGACGCCGTCTACTGCCGCGCCGTCTCCCGCGACAGCAGCCCGGCGACGCTCCGGCTGAACGGCATCGGCTTGCGGCTGGCCCGCGTCCCCGCCGGCGGCGCGGCCGCAGACCCCGACCGGGCGGCGGTCGAGTGGCTGTTCGCGCGCGGGGCGGAGTTCAGTTACTCGGCCGCGACGGGATACCGCTCGGTGGCGTACGGCAAGAAGGCCGACCTGCCGGCCGGGGCGATCGCCCTCCACAGCTTCAAGCTGAGCAAGAAGGAGTTCGCCGCCGACGCGGACCTGGAGCGATTTCGCGGGCTGAGAACGCTCGACACGGTCGTACTCGTCGAGACGGGGTTCTCCGACGCCGGCTGCGAGTCCCTGTCCGCGATTCCCAATTTGCGGAAGCTGTACCTGTCCGACACCAAGATCACGAACGACGGGTTGCGCCGTCTCGGCAAGGTGCCGTCGCTCGTCGTTCTTCAACTGGGCGGCACGAAAGTCACCGACGCCGGGCTGGAGCACCTCGTCGGGCTTGGGGCGCTGAGGCAGGTGCTCCTGTACAACACCGGCGTGACCGACGCGGGCGTCAAGAAACTCGCCGCCACACTGCCGGACTGCAAGGTCGAGTGGAACGGCGGTGTGATCGACCCCTTCGCGGCCGACCCCGACCGCGCGGCGGCGGAGTGGGTGCTGTCCATCGGGGGTCTGGTGCGAGTGAACGGACGGGACGAGGGTGTCAAAGCCGCCGCCGACTTGCCTCGGGAGGCGATCCGATTGACGGGAGTCTTTTTGGATGGCAACAAACAGGTGACGGACGCGGGGCTGGCGGCGTTCAAGGACTGCAAGGGGCTGACGTACCTCGGCCTGCACGGCACGCCGGTGACGGACGCGGGGCTGGCGGCCTTCAAGGACTGCAAGGGGCTGACGCACCTCGGCCTGTATAACACGCAGGTGACGGACGAGGGGCTGGCGGCCTTCAAGGACTGCAAGGGGCTGACAGTCCTCGGCCTGGGCGGCACGCAGGTGACGGACGCGGGGCTGGCGGCCTTCAAGGACTGCAAGGGGCTGACGCTCCTCAACCTGGGCGGCACGCCGGTGACGGACGCGGGGCTGGCGGCCTTCAAGGACTGCAAGGGGCTGACGCACCTCTACCTGGAGGGCACGAAGGTGACGGACGCGGGGCTGGCGGCCTTCAAGGAACTCAAGGGCCTGACGTACCTCGACGTGCGCAAGACGGGCGTGACGGCGAAGGGGGCGACGGACTTCCACGCGGTCGTGCCCGGCTGCAAGGTCGAGCACGACGGCGGCGTCATCGAGCCGAAAGCGGCGGCCGACCCAGAGCGAGGGGCAGCGACGTATGTGCTGTCGATCGGAGGCATGGTGCGTGTGAACGGGGCGGCTAGCGACATCCGGACCGCGGCGGAGCTGCCGAAGGAGCGATTCACCCTGACCGGGGTGAACCTCAACAACAACACGAAGGTGACGGACGCGGGGCTGGCGGCGTTCAAGGACTGCAAGGGGCTGACGCACCTCGTCCTGAACGGCACGCCGGTGACGGACGCGGGGCTGGCGGTTTTCAAGGACTGCAAGGGGTTGACGTTCCTCGACCTACGCGCCATGAAAGTTACGGACGCGGGGCTGACGGCCTTCAAGGACTGCAAGGGGCTGACGGGCCTCTACCTGAACGACACGCAGGTGACGGACGCGGGGCTGGCCCCCTTCCGGGACTGCAAGGGGCTGACGATCCTCGAGGTGCGCCAGACGGGGGTGACGGCGAAGGGGGCGACGGACTTCCACGCGGCCGTGCCCGGCTGCAAGGTCGAGCACGACGGCGGCGTCATCGAGCCGAAGAAGTGAGCCGGCCGGCATGACGTGCCCGGAAGGAGCTTCTCCTCGTGCCGGCGGGCGACGTTCCGCACCACGCCGAGGAAGAACGCGCGGAACCCGCTCCGCTCCGGACAAGAAGCGGGAGGAGTTCCGCCGGGTGGTGGTGAGGAAGAAGCGAATCGGGCTGGCCCGTCCGAGGACACGACCGCCGAAACAGGACACCGGTGTCCGATTTAGGCTTGCTCCCGTCGCGGCGTGCGGTATGGTGGCGGAGTCGATCCCTCCCACCCCGCCGGAAGCACCTCCCATGACCGCCGTCGATGAGCCGAAGTTGGAGTCCGACCTCCAAACCCGTTTCGCCTACCTGGCCGAGTTCATCGGCTTCGGCGCGGCCGATGTCGCCGCCGTCCACGGGGCCGCGCCGCTGCTCGCGCCGCTGGTGCCCGGTCTCGTGGACGCCGTGTACGACAAGCTGCACGCCTACACCGCGACGTGGCGGCACTTCCTCCCCCGCCAGCACGGGTACACCGGCGACGTGCCGGCCGACCTCGCCCACCTGACGCCCGACCACCCGCAGATCGCCTTCCGCAAGCAGCACCTCGGCCGCTACCTCGTCACCCTCGTGACGAAGCCCTACGACGCGAAGATGGCCGAGTACCTGGACACGGTCGGCAAGATGCACACCGACAAGGCCGGGTCGAAGGAGCTGAACGTGCCGCTGGTGCAGATGAACGCGCTGCTGGGGTTCGTGGCGGACGCGCTGGTGGCCACCGTCTTCGGGCTGAACCTGCCCCGCGAGACGGAAGTGGCCACGATGCGGGCGTTCAACAAGCTGCTGTGGATCCAGAACGACCTGATCGTCCGCCACTACGCGGCGTAGTACTCTGCTCGCTCCGCGAGCGGGTTCCGCCTCACCCCACGATCGCCAGCAGCTCCCGGCAGGCGTCGTCCAACTCGCCGCCGGTCGCGGTCGGCTGGTGGAAGGCCGCGACGGTTCGCAGGGCGGCGCGGAACTCGTCGCGGGCGGTGGCGTACTCGCGGTGCAGCTTGGCCGCGTCCTCGTTCCACCTCTCGGCGATGGCCCGGATCGGCAGCCCCTCCTGGAACCGCAACCGCAGCAGTTCCACCCGCTTCACCGCCCGTTCGCCGGCCCCGGCCGCCGTTTCCGTTTGCACCCGCGCGGCCTCCTTCAGCAGCGCCCGCGCCCAGGCTTTATCGAACGCCACTGACAGGCTGGTGTCACTGGCCGGGCAGTCCGCCGGGAGTTGGGCCGCCGGGCGGTGTTTCTCTTCGTACCGGCGGGCGACGTTCCGCACCACGCCGAGGAAGAACGCGCGGAACCCGCTTCGCTCCGAGTCCGCCGCCGCCAGCGCGCCGCCGGCCTTGAAGCACTCGACGAACACGTCCTGCGCCGCATCCTCGCCCCACGCCAGCCGGGGCGACCCCTTCCACCGCGCGCCGAGCGCGCCGCGAGCGACCGGCAGGTAGACCCGCGCGAACCGCTCTCGCGCGTCGGCATCGCCGCCGGCCGCGGCGCGGATCATCGTCCAGCAGGTGGCGTCGGCGGGGGTCAC
>JAYTTN010000414.1:0-21088 GCA_043745295.1 Fimbriiglobus sp.
CCGACGGCCTCACGGGCCAAGGGGGTATCGAACTCACCCGCCGCAGGTCGCAATCGTCAGAGCCATTTATAGGCTCTGACGTAACATACCAGGGGGAACCAGACCAAAGACGGCTGTCGCTCACTTGCTCCCCCTCTCCGCTTCGGAGAGGGGGCCGGGGGGTGAGGTTGTCTTTGCGGCGAGCGCGATGTTTGGTTCCGCATTTTGACCCGCGACTATTGGAGACTGACCCTTGAAGACCGACCCCCAACCCGAACACCACTGGCTGAAGCAACTCGTCGGCGAGTGGACTTACGAGAGCGCCTGCAACATGGGGCCGGACCAGCCGCCGGCCACGTTCGCCGGGGCCGAGACGGGCCGCATGCTCGGCGACCTTTGGGTCGTGAGCGAGGGCCGCATGGAGATGCCCGGCGGCGATGTCGGCACGTCCGTCATGACGCTCGGCTACGACCCGCGGACGAAGCGCTACCTCGGCATGTGGGCCGGCTCGATGATGGCCCACCTGTGGGTTTACGATGGGGAAATGGACGCCGCCGGCACGACGCTGACCCTGGCCGCCGAGGGGCCGGACTTCACCGACCCGACGAAAACGACCATGTTCCACGACATCGTCTCGTTCACCAACGGCGTGCGGACGCTGACGGCCCGGTTCATAGGCCAGGACGGGCAATGGCACGAGATGATGAAGGCGACGTACACGCGAGTGAAGTAACCATAACCCCAAAGTCGCCGGTTTTCGTTGGAGTCCCGGCTTCAGCCGGTCTTCGGCGGAACGTGTCAGTCATCGTGCAACAGCCATTCGTGGCAGGAAGATATGAAGACCGGCTGAAGCCGGGACTCCAACGAAATCAAAACCCGAGTCGATGGCGGGAGGTCACACGATGAGCGGCGTGCGCGTTTTGGTGGGGACGCGCAAGGGCGCCTTCGTCCTCACCGCGGACGGCAAGCGGGACAAGTGGGCCGTGAGCGGCCCGTTCTTCGGCGGCTGGGAGGTGTACCACCTCAAAGGCTCCCCCGTTGACCCGAACCGCATTTATGCGTCGCAGTCCAGCAGTTGGTTCGGCCAACAAATCCAGCGGTCCGACGACGGCGGCCTCACATGGAACCCCGTGGGCAACAAGTTCGCCTACGAGGGCGTCCCCGGCACGCACATGTGGTACGACGGCACGCCGCACCCGTGGGAGTTCAAGCGCGTCTGGCACCTCGAACCCTCGCTGACCGACCCGGACCACGTGTACGCCGGCGTGGAAGACGCCGCCCTGTTCGAGACCAAAGACGGCGGCGGCACGTGGGCCGAACTCCCCGGCCTGCGCACCGACGGCTCCGGCGACACCTGGCACGAAGTCAGCGGCAACCTGCCGACCGACTTCGGCTTCCCGATTGATGTTCACGCCCACGAGCCGGACACCGTGTACGTCGTCCCGATCAAGAGCGACGGCGAGCACTACCCGCCCGACGGTAAGTTGCGCGTGTACCGCAGCCGCACCGGCGGCAACGACTGGGAGCCGCTGACGGCCGGCCTGCCGCAAGAGAACTGCTACGTCAACGTCCTGCGGGACGCGATGGCCGTCGATTCGCTGGACCCGTGCGGCGTCTACTTCGGCACCACCGGCGGCCAAGTCTACGTCTCCGCCGACTCCGGCGACACGTGGGCCGCCGCCGTCCGCGACCTGCCCCCCGTGGTCTCCGTCGAGGTGCAAACCCTGCCATGATCCGCGTGCAACTCCCGACCCACCTGCGCACGCTGGCGCAGGCCGCGGCCGAAGTGACTGTCGAAGTGGAAGGGGCCGTCACGCAAGACGCCGTCCTGACCGCCCTCGAAGCCCGCTACCCCATGCTCCGCGGCACCATGCGCGACCACGGCACGAAACACCGCCGCCCGATGCTGCGCTTCTTCGCGTGCGAGGAAGATTTGTCGCAAGACGAGCCGGACAAGGAACTGCCGGCGGCCGTGGCGAACGGGGAGGAGCCGTTTTTGGTGGTGGGGGCCATCGCGGGGGGCTGACAGTCCTCCCGCGGGAATGAACCCTGGGAGTTTGACACGAATACGGTTGAACCACAAAGATCACAAAGGCCACAAAGAGTAATAGAAATGGGCTTTGAACCGATCCCCGAAGACGATGAACAGGTCGCCCATGAAATCATTGGGGCGGCCATCGAGGTTCACCGTCTGCTCGGCCCGGGATTTCTGGAGAAGATCTACGAGCGAGCGATGGTTCACGAACTCGGGTTGCGCGGCCTGCCGGTGCAACCGCAACGGGAGATCGTCGTTCCCTACAAGGGAGTTCTGATCCCCGGACAGCAACTCGACTTGTTGATTGGCGAACGGGTGATCGTCGAGTTAAAAGTGGCGGACAAATTGCACCCAATCCACGAAGCACAGTTGTTGTCCTACTTGAAAGCGACCAATCTGCGCCTTGGCCTGCTTCTCAACTTCAACGTCAAGTTGATGACGGACGGCATCAAACGCCTCGTCCGTTGATGAGTCTTCTTTGTGTCCTTTGTGCCCTTTGTGGTTCCATTGCTTCTTTGCGGCCCGCTAATCGCCGCCGTGCATCAGCCCCTTCACCCGGCGGCGGAACACGAACAGCGCCGCGGCCGCCCCGCCGACAATTACCAAGAGCGTCAAGAAGTACGGCCCCGGCGCCCACGCGCCCCAGTTCTCGCCGAGCGTGCCGGCCAGGAAGTTCCCGAACGCGAAGGTCAGCAGCCACAGGCCCATCAGCAGCGTGGCGAAGCGGGCCGGGGCCAGTTGCGACACCATTGACAGCCCGACCGGCGCCAGGCACAGTTCGCCCAGCGTCGCCAGCAGGAAGAACCCGACCAGCCACCACGGGGCGACGCGGCTGCCGTCCGCCTTCGCCATCAACTCGTTCAACGCCCCCCGCAGCGCCGGGTCGCCGGCCGCGACCTTCAGGCCCTTCACGTCCTTCTCTTCCAGCGCCACGGTCGCGCTCAACGTCCGCGTCGCCGGGTCGTACCCGATCGCCCGGTTCCCGGTTTTCTGGCCCAAGCCGGCGTAGCGTAGGTCGAAGTCGGCCGGTTCGCGGTCCAATTGCACTTGAACGGTTTGGCCTGCCGCGTTGGCGGCCTTCTCCCGCAATTCCTCAACCTTCGCGGCGAAGTCGGCCGGGGCCGTGTCGCCGACGATCTCGTCCCGCGTCAGGACTGAGAACACCCCGACCGCGCGGAGCGTGTGACTTGGCCGGTCGTAGAACAGCCGGCCGGCATCGTAGGGCCGCGGGGCGTGGCCTTCCTCGGCCCGGCAAACTTGGCCCCGCTCATTCACCACGAGCGACGACGGCAGGGCAACTCCGGCCGGCAGCGGCACGCTCGTGGGCCGCGCCTCCCGCCCGGCCGCGGCGAACAGCACGGCGAACGCCAGGGCCATGAGCGCCGTGCCGAGGACCATCTTCGCCGGGATGGACGGGTTGAGGCCGCGGCGCGCCAGCCACGGCCAGAGCAGCGCCACGCCGGGCGCCAAGAGCAAAATCAGCAGCGGGTTGATCGACTGGAACCACGCGGTCGGGACCGGGTTCCACAGGCCGGCCCACCACTCGCCCCAGCCCGGCTCTTGCCCGGCGGCTTTCCGCGGCAACAGCCGGAACATGTCGGCCCAGCGGCCCCAGAAGCCCGGCTCGTCGGCGCCGGGGTCGTCGGCGGCCACGGCTTCCGCGACATCGGGGAAGATGTCGGGCGGCGGGGCCGGGCGGGTGATGTGGCGGTCGGTGTTCTGGTCGGCCCAGAGGTTGATCGCGTTCCCGTACTGCCCGGCCCCGGCCCAGTAGAACACGGAAAACGCCCCCAGCACGAGGATGGCCAGCACGCGGTCCCGCACCCCGCCGCGGACGGCGGCGGCGACCCACGCGAACGCCAACGCGCCCACGCCGGACAGTTCCAAGAACAACACCGAGTCCCAATCGACCAGCCCCGCCAAGCCGAGGACGGGGCCGCCCGCGACGAGCAGGGCGCCGAGCCACGCCAAGAACTTCGGGGCCACGCGATTCATTCGCGGCGCCGCGGACGGCGTGTGTTCGATGATCTGCTCAGGCTCCGCCCCCGGCTCTGCGGCGGCCGGGCCGCCGCTGCCTTGGTCGAGTTCGACCACCCAACGGCGGCCGACCAAGTACGTCACCAGCGCGACGACCATGCCGACGCCGGCCAACGTGAAGCCCGCGTGATACCGGCCGTAGGTGTTCTCGGCCAACCACCCGCACGCCAGCGGCGCGGCGAAGGCCCCGAGGTTGATGCCCATGTAGAAGATGGTGTAGGCCGAGTCGCGGCGCGGGTCGTGCGGCGCGTACAGCAGGCCCACTTGGGCGGTCAGCGGCGGCGTCAACAGCCCGCAGCCGACGACCAACAAGACGAGGGCCGTGTACAGGGCCGGCAGCGCGGCGAAGGCCATCAGGAAGTGGCCGACGGCCATCAACCCCGCGCCGAGGACGACCGCCCGCTTGTTGCCCAGGAAGCGGCCGGCCAGGTAGCCGCCCGCGAGCGGCGTGAAGTAAATGGCGCTGGTGTACCACTTGAAGACGGCCGACGCCGAATCCTGCGGCATGCGGAAGTGGTTGTTCAGGTAGAGGATCAGCAGGGCGAGCATGCCGTAATAGCTGAACCGCTCCCACATCTGCGTGAGGAACAGGACGTACAAGCCGACGGGGTGCCCGAGAATGGTCCGTTGCCCGGCGGGGCGCGGGTGGGTCGGCTGGCGCATGGGAACCCTTCACCACAGGCGAATTACCGCACGACGAAATCGTCCGCCGTGTCGCCGGCCCCGAGGCGGACGCCGGCCTGGCCGGGGCCGGTTAAGGTCGTGTCCGTTACGGTCATTGACTCGCCGAGCAGGGTCAACTTCAGCGTCGAGCCCTCCACGTCGAACCGCAGGACGCCGGCCGTGGCCTTGGCCATCGTCAACGTCTTCAGCGCCTTTTCCGTCCCCGGCCCGACCCGGTAGATCACGGCCGTCAGCGTCCCGGCCGGGTTGCGGGTGACGCGGCCCTCGTAATAATCCCCGCCGGTCGTGTAACGGGCGATCAGCCCGACCGTGTGCTGCCCGGCCGCGGACAAGTCCACCAGGGCCGACACCGCCGCGTCGGCCAGCAACGGCCCGACGACGGCGTACCCGTCGGCCACGCCCGTCAGGCGGCCGCCGGCGAGGGCCAGGTCGCCGGCCTTCTCGGCCCAGCCGCCGCCCAACACCGTGGCGGGGGCGCGGTCGAAGCCGTCCGCGGCCCGCGGGGCGAGGGCGACGATTGCGAACCCGCCGGCGCTCATGGCGCCGGCCGCCGACAGCCCGGCCCGCCCGGCCAGCGGCACGCCCGCGTCCCGGACCTTGATCTTTTCCACGCCGTCGATCAGCACGCGCAGCTCGTTGCCCAGCGCCGCCAACCGCAGCGTGCCGGCGGTCGCGCTCAGGGTCGCGGTCCCCCGCACGCTCGCCGCCCCGTTGACGTACCGGACCAGCTTGACGGTGATCGTCCCACTGGCCGCGCGGGACACCTGCGCCTCGTAGTAACTGCGGCTCGCGGCCCCGGTGTCGCGGGCGAACACGCCGACGTATTGGTTGGCCGCGGTCAGGGAGTACGCCGCCGACACCGCCACGTCCGCGAGCCGGGCCGGCAGGTACGCCGCGCTGGCCGCCGAATTGCCGGAGACGAACTTGCCGTCCTGGGCCGCGAACGTCCCGGTGACCGCCCGCCACGCCGGGCCGAGGCCGCCCGCGACGGCCGCGTAACTCACCGGCAGCGGGGCGACGACGGCGGCGGCTTGGAAGTCGTCGATCGCGGCGTCCTTCGTCCCGGCGATGCCCGCGCGCCCGGCGCCGAGGACCACCGTGTCCGTGAACTCCAGGCACTGGTTGCCGTCGACGAGAATCCGCAAGTACTGCCCCTGCGCCTCGAACCGCAGCACGCCGGCCGACACCTTGGGCGCCGCCGCGAAGGTCAGCAGCGAGGCGCCGCCGTTGACCACCCGGTACAACTTCGCCGTCAGCGCCCCCTTGTAGAGTTCCAGCCGGGCCTCGTAGGCCGTCAGTTTCTTGTCGGCCCCGGTCTCCGTCGCCCGGGCCAAGACGGACGCCGTCGGCTTGCCGGCCGGCGGCAGCGCGAACGCCGCCTGCACGCCGCCGTCGGCCGCCGTGAACCCGTTCCACAAGGCCCGGGCGGCCGCCGACGTGACGACGGCCTTGGCGCCGTCCGCGGCGATCCCGCCGGTGACGGCCCAGTCCGGCAAGTCCAAGGCCCCGGTGCGGTTGAAGCGGTCGAGCGGGTGGGCGCCGTCGGCCGCCGCCGCTTCCAGGCGCAGACTGTAGGAGACCGCGGCGGCGGTCGGGTTCACGATCACCAGCGTGTACGACTCGGCCCCGCCGGTCAGCGTGTACGGCAGGACGATCGCGCCGGTCCCGGCGGCCGAACTGACGACGAACCCGGCCGCGGTGCGGAGCTGCGCCCGCACGGCGGCGCCGCCGGCCACCGTCAGCGTGACGCGCCGCAGGTCGGCGGACGTCTGGGCGGTCGTGTCGAAGCGCAGCCAGTCTTGGCTGGCGGCCGCCACGGAGAAGCCGGCGTAGGCCCCGGTCGCGTCCGGCGGCAGGGCGTACGTCTTGTCGGGCGCGGAGTTGTCCCCCGACTGGTCGGCCGCCGCCACCGGCGGGTTGACGGTGAACCCGTAACTGTTGACGACCGCGGCCGAATGGAAGTACAGGTAGAACGTCTGCGGCCCGGCCGGCAGGCCCTCGACCACGAGCCGGCCGCCGCCCGCGGCCGTCGCCAGCGTCTGGTTGGCACCGTCCCGCAACTCGGCCGCCAACGCGGCCGGCCCGCGGACGTCCACGGCCAGCGTCGCGCCGTCGCCCGCGGTCACTTGGAACTTGTACCAGTCCGTGTCGTCAATGCTGTCGAGGCTCAGGCCGGACTTGACGAGGCCCGTCGCCCCCAACTGCCGCAGGTCCGTGGCCGTACTCAAGACGTTGTTCGGCGTCGGCGCTTCGTCGGCGTCTTGGTTGTTCGGCCGGTGTTCGGCCGCGTCCTGCATTTTGGTTAACAGGGTCAGCCAGTCGGTCGCCGCCGCGAAACCCGCGTACTCCGTCGCGTAATCAGAAATCGCCGCCGGGTCGATCGTCAGGCGCGAAACGTCGCTCACCGGCAGATAGACGGACAGCCCCGAGTGGCCGCGCAGGTCGGCCGTGCGGCTGACGACGGCCGAGTCCAAGGCCGCGACCGCGGCGGCGGCGGCGCCGCGCAGGCCGGACGACAATTCCCCGTCGGCGGCCAGCGCGGCGAGGAAGCCGCCGAGGTCGCGCTGCGCGGGGGCGGCCGGGTTCGGCAGCAGCGCCGAGCCGGCGGCGGCCACCATCCGCACGCGGTCCGCGGCGGCGGCCGGGCCGGGGAGAGAGGCCGCGGCGGCGACGGCCTTCAGGGCGGCCGCCACGGCGTCCAACGCCGCCGTGCTGACGGCGGCGAGCGTGTCGCCGGCCCCGGTCGTCCCGTACCGCTCGGCGAAGGCGCGCACGAGGCCCGTGCCCAGCGCCTCGGCCGTCACGGCGCCGGGGTCCGTCGCCAGGGCGGCGAACGCCGTGTCGTACTCGAACCCGTCGCCGGGTTCGGCGTCCTGCGACCCGACGACGACGGCGGCCGCGCCGCGGAGCGTGAACGCCGTCTCGGCGACGCCCATGAAGCAGGCGTCGAACGCGATCAGGTCCAGCTTCGGCTGCCCGGCCAGCGCCGTGACGACTTTGGCCGGCGTCAGGTGGTCCGCGGGCTGCCCGTCCTGCGTGTCGAAGTTGAACCCGCGCAACCCCGCCCCGTGGTCCCAAAAGACGAGGGCGTAATGGGCCGCCGGCGCGGCCTGCTTGGCCCACGCCACGAAGTCCTTCACCGTCGCCGCCGCCCCGGTGTCCTTCTCCGGGAGAAGCTCGAACTTGGTGGCGACGGCCGCCGGGTTCGTGTCCGGCGCGATGAGCGCCCGGCCGGTCGTCCCCCACGCCTTCTGCGCCCCATTGCCGGTCGGGAACGTCTTCAGGTTGGCGCTCTGGTCCCACAACACGGCGAGGTTCACCGACCCCGGCAACTTGGCGGCGGCCGCCTCCATCTCGTTGATGTCGTTGAACGCCCGGTCCGCCAGGCTGTCGGCCGTCATGTACACCATCACCGTCCAGGCGTCCGGGGCGGCGGCCGCGGCCGAGGTCGGGGCGTCGAACGTCAGCGCGTAGTTGCTGCCGGTGCTGCCGCCCTTGGGGATGAACGCCCGCGCGTAATATGTCCCGGCCGCCCGCCCTTTCAGGGACACCGCCAGCCGGCCGCTGTCCCCCGCGCCCGCGGCGAGCTTCTTGCCGGCCGCGTTGTACAGTTCCAAGCCGAGTTTGCCGTTGGCGGCCGGGGAGGTCAGGGTCACGCTGTGCTGGGCCGTCCCCTTGCCGGCCGTCGTGAACTTGAACCAATCCTCGTCCGCCTTGCCGCCGACGACATTGAGCGTCAGGTCCACCAGCGACTGAGCGCCTTCGAGTTTCGCCGACCCCGGCGTCTGGACGACGGAGGCCGTCTGGCGCGTCTGGTTGCGGGCGGCCCCCTCCAAGCGGTCGTCGGCGACCGCCCCGACCGGGGCGGCGACGCGCAGGCGGTACGCCGGCTGCGTCGCCCCGGCGAAGCCGGACACCTTCGCGTAATACGTCCCCGCCGGCACCCCTTGCAGGCTCACCAGTTCCGTGTCGCCGGCGCCGGTGGACGCGGCCACGGGCGCGCCGGCGGCGTCGAACAGCCGCAGGTCCAAGTCCCCGTCCGCGTGGGCGAAGTCGATGGCCACCGCGTGGCCGGCCTCGCCTTGGGCCGCGGTGACGAACTGGAACCAGTCCGCGTCGGCCGCCGCGTGGACCGACAGGTTGTCCCACGCGGATTCGCCCCGCAGTTCGCCCAAGGCGGTCGCCGCGGCCAGCGAGTCGTTCGGCTCCAGTCCGTCCGGCTCCAGCGGGCGCGGCGGCCGGACGGTCAGCGTGTACGCCGGGTTGATCGCGCCGGCGTGGCCGGTGACGCGGGCGAAGTACTGCCCGGCCGGCAGCCCTTCCAAACTGACCGCCTCCACGTCGCCCGCCCCGGCGGAACTGCGCAGCGGCGTGCCGTCGCCGGCGAACAGGTCGAGGTCGAGGTCGCCCTGGCCGGTGCGGAAGTCGATGCGCACCTCGGCCGCCAGCGTCCCGGCGGCGGCCGTCTCGAACGCGAACCAGTCCACGTCTTCCGGCGTGTTGGCCGACAGGCGCGGGACGGCGGCCGGGGCCGTCAGGTAGCCCAGGTCGGCCGCGTGGCTCAAGGCGTCGTTCGGCTCCCGGGCGTCCGGGGCGAAGCCGGGCGGGGCGTCCACCGTCAGCGTGTACCCGGGGTTCGCGGCGCCGGTCACGCGGACGCGATACGAGCCGGCGGCCAGCCCGGCCAAACTGATTTCGCCGGCGGCCGTCGCCCCGTCGACGACCGGCACGGCGCCGACCGCGGCCACTTGGCCGTCCCGGAAGAGGGCGAGGGCCGCGTCGCCGTGCCCCGGCGTGACGTCCACGCGGACGCGGTCCCCCGCCCGGCCGGCGGTCAGGAGGTTGAAGTGGAACCAGTCCCGGTCCGCCCCGGAGGAGAGGCCCAGCCCGGCGACGACTTGCTCGACGTTGACGACGCCCAAGTCGGTCGCGAACGCGGCCGCGTTGTTCGGCTCGAAGGCGTCCAGCGCGTACGCCCCGCCGGCCAAGGTCTGGTCGACGCGGGCCACGACGGCGTTGGCCGCCGGCCCGCCGGTCAACGGCAGGTCGCCGTCGCCGGGGTCGAACGCGCCGGCGCCGTACAGGCTGCCGGCGGCCGTCACGCGGCCGGCCGCATCGACCGCCACGCCCTGCCCGGCGTCGTTGCTCGCGCCGCCCGCGCGGTGCGCCCACTGCCGGCCGCCGGCCGGGTCGAGTTTGGCGACGAAGGCGTCCGCGCCGCCGGCGCTGGCGAGCAGAATTTGGCCGGGGCCGGGGTCGAAGTCGGCCGTCTGCCGGAACGACCCGGCGACGTACACGCCGGTCGCGTCGGCGGCGACGCCGGCGGCCCCGTCCGCGGCGACGCCGCCCAGGGGCTTCGCCCAGACCGCCGCCCCGGCCGCGGTCAGCCGCCACACGAAGGCGTCGGCCGCCCCGGCGCTCTGCACTTCGAGCAGGCCGGGGCCGGGGTCGAAGTCGGCCGCGTCGGCGAAGGCGCCGGCGGCGTACACGTCCCCGGCCGCGGTGACGGCGACCGCCGCCGCGTCGTCGTCCTGCGGGCCGCCGGCCGGCGCGGCCCACGCGGCCGCCCCGGCCGCGTCCAACTTCCAGACGAAGGCGTCGCGCAGGCCGCGGCTGGTCAGGTCGCGGACGACTGTGCCCGGGTCGAAGTCGGCCGTGCCGGAGAACGACCCGGCCACGAACACGGCGCCGGCCGCGCCCAGCGTCACGCCGCGGGCCACGTCGTCCCCGCCGGCCCCGCCGACGCGGCGCGCCCACACGTAGTCGCCGTCCGCCGTCAGGGCGGCCACGAAGGCGTCCTGCGCCCCGAAGCTGGTGAGTGGGGCCGCGGCCGGGCCGGGATCAAAGTCGGCCTCGCCTTGGAACGACCCGGCGACGACGACCCGGCCGCCGCCGACGGCGACGCCGTAGGCGTAATCGTTGCCGGCGCCGCCGAGAGCCTTCGCCCACTGCACGCCCCCGGCGCCGTCCAACTTGACGACGAAGGCGTCGTAGCCGGCGGAGACGAGAGACAAGCCCGGGCCGCCGCGGCTCGACGGGATGACGACGAGAGAGCCGCTAAACCGCCCGGCGACGTACACGGACCCCGCCGCGTCCACGCCGATGCCGTGCCCGCCGACGTCCACGGACCCCTCGAACGCCGCCGCCCACTGGATGATGCCGGCCGGCGTGTACTTGGCGACGAAGAATTTCTTGCCGGTCGCGGCGCCGGACGGGTCTAATTCGCCGGGGCCGGGGTCGAAGTCCACGGCGCCTTGGAACTCGCCGGTGACGTACACGTTGCCGGCGGCGTCGGTCGCGTTGGCCAGCGCGGCGCTCGTTCCCGGCCCGCCGGCCGCCCACGCGGCGCCGAACAGCGGGAAGTCCCCCGCGATCCCGGCGTCGATCACCGTCGGCACGGCCGCGTCCGCGACGAACGGGGCGGACTGGCCGGCCGCGTCCACGTCGCTGTCCAAGAAGGCGTTGCCGCCGGCGTGGCCGGCGGTGAAGCCGACGCCGGGCAGGGCCGGGGGCCGGACGGTGACGAAGTATTCGCCCCCGCCGAACGGCGCGGCGAAGTGGTACGTGCCGTCGGCCGCGGTGACCTGTCGGTCGATCACGCCGCCCGCCGTGCGCCGCTCGACGACGGCCCCCCCGACGACCGGCTCGGTCGGGCCCCGCAAGCCGTCCCCGTCGGCGTCGTGCCACACGCGGCCGGTGATGCCGCCGACCGGGACCTTCCACACGAAGGCGTCGCCGCCCCCGGCGCTGACGACGACTTGCGCCGCCGGGCCGACATCGAAATCGGCCGCCGCCTGGAAAGCCCCGGCGACGACGGACGTGCCGTCGGGGCCGACGGCGACGCCCGCGCCCGCGGTCGCCCCGTCGAGTTGGCGGGCCGAGAGAAAGTTCCCGCCGGCGTCGAGGCGCGTCACGACGGCGGCCGAGGCGCCGGCCGCCGTCAGCGGGGATGAGGCAAATTCGCTGGGGTCGGCGTCGAACGTCCCGGAGAACGTCCCGGCCAGGTGGACCGTCCGGATGCCCGCGCCATCGAGGCCGGGCGCCGGGTCGTACACGGCGACGGCCCGATAGGTGAGGCCCAACTCGACCGCCAAATCAGTCTCGCCGGCCAGCGACAACTTCCACAACTGCGCCCCGGCCGCGTAGACGCTGTCCCCGGCCACCGTGATGGCCGTCAGGTTGTAGGCGTATTCCTCGACGGCCCAGACGTACTTGCCGGCCGCGTCGTACTTGACCACGAAGGCGCCGCCGATGATGCGGGCGCCGGCGCCGGGGTCGACGTCGGCTTCGTCGAATGTCTTCCCGTCGAAGTAGACGTTCCCTTGGGCGTCCGCCGCCACGCCGGCCGCCGCGTCGTCCGCGGCGCTGCCGACTTTGCGCGCCCAGACGTACTTGCCGTCCTTGTCCAACTTGCTGACGTAGATGTCAATGGACGGCCCCGCCGCCGGCGCCTTCTTCGCCGTGCTGGTCAGCGTGGCCGCCTTCTTCGGGTCCGGGTTAAAGTCGGCCGCGCCCGTGAACGTGCCGGTCGTGAACACGTTGCCGGCCGCGTCGGCGGCGACGCCGGTGACCGTCTCGGCCTTGGCGCCGCCGAGGGCCTTCGCCCACACGAAGTCGCCGTCGGCGGTCAGCGTGAGCACGAACACGGCCCGGCCCGGCGCGGCGGTCCCGGACCCGTGGGCCGTGAGGGTGGGAGAGCCGGGGCCGAAGTCCGCGGTTCCTTCAAATGTGCCGACGACGGCCACGCGGCCGGCCGGCGTCACCGTCACGGCGACGGCCGCGTCCTGGGCCGCGCCGCCGAGGCGCCTGGCCCAGAGCAGGCGGCCGGCCGCGTCGTACTTGGCCACGAAGCCGTCGGCCCCGCCGGCGCTGGCGAGCGACGACACCGTCGGCCGCGGGTCGAAGTCCACGGCCCCCGAGAAGGAGCCGACGACGTACACGTTGCCGGCCGCGTCCGTGGCGACGCCGTTGGCCGTCTCGGCCCCGAGGCCGCCGATACCCCAGCCGCCCGCGGTAAGCGGCGCTTCCTGGAAGCCGGCCCCCAAGGAGCCGGCTTCGCCGTATGTCCGGCTCACCACGCCAGTCCGGCCGGTTTCGTCGATGTCGCTGTCCGCGGCGCGGTCGTCCCCTTGGCGCGGGGCGGTGGCGAAGTACACCGGCAAACTATTCGGGGACGCCCGGCCGGCCGGCGGCGTCACGCGGACGTAGTAGCCCGCGCTGTCGGCCGGGTCGAGGAACTGGTACGCGCCGCCGGCCGTGGTTTGCCGGCCGATGAACTGGTCGTCCCCGTTGCCGGGGACGCCGTCCGCCGTGTCGTACAGTTCCGCCACGGCGTCTTGGACGGCCGGCTCGTTCGGGCCGCGGACGCCGTCGCCGTTCAGATCGACCCACACGCGGCCGGCGACGGCAAACTCGTCCAGGCGGGCGACGAAGCCGTCCGTCTGGGCGCCGGCGCCGAGGAGGAAATCGGTCCGGCCGAACGCCACGTCGGCCGTCCCGGCGAAGGAGCCGACGACGGCGACGCCCCCTTGGCCGGAGACGGTGATCGCGGCCGGCGCGTCGGCCCCGTCCCCGCCGACGCGGTCGGCGTAGGCGTAGGCGCCGTCGGCCGTCAGCTTGGCGACGAAGGCGTCCGTCGCGCCGACACTCGCGAGCGGCGCCGGCCCGCCGAAGGACACTTGCCCCGCGAACGACCCGGCGACGTAGACGTACCCGCGCGCGTCCGTCGCCACGCCCGCCCCGGCGTCCGCGCCGGCCGCGCCGAACGCCTTGGCCCAGACGTAATTGCCGAGGCCGTCGTACTTGGCGACGAAGGCGTCCGTCGCGCCGGCGCTCGTCAGGGTGGCGATGCCAGTTCCGGCGTCCATGTCCACGGAGCCAATGAAGTCGCCGGTGAACAGCACGTCCCCGGCCGCGGTCAGCGCGAGGCCGCGGGCGGCGTCGGCCCCGCCGTCGCCGAACTGCCGCGCCCACACGGACCCGACGGCGGCGAGTTTGACGACGAACGCGTCCGCGCTGCCGCCGACGCTGGTGAACTCGTCGACCAGCGTGGGCGACGGGTTCAGGTCCACGGTGCCGGCGAACGACCCGGCGACGAAGACGGTCGTGGCGGACGCGGCCAGCCCGCCCACCGTCACGTCCCCGGCGCCGCCGAGCTGGCGCGGCGCCGCCGCGTTGGCGCCGAGCGGCGTCAGTTTGACCAAGAAGGCGTCGGCCCCCGCGGCGTTCGCGAACGCCGTGCCGCCGATGGTCGCCCCGCCGGAGAACGTGCCGGCGGCGTGGACGTTGTTTGACGGGTCCGCGGCGACGGCGGCGCCCGCGTCGGCCCCCGCGCCGCCGTAGCGGTTCGCCCACTGGACCGCGCCGGTCGGGTTCAACTTGGCGACGAAGGCGTCCGTCCCGCCGGCGCTCGTCAGTGTGACGCCGCCGAAGGCGCCCGTGCCGGTGAAGGTGCCGACGACGAGGACATTCCCGGCGGCGTCGAGCGCGACGGCCGACGCCGCGTCCCCGGCGGTCCCGCCGAGCAGCGTCGCCCAGACGGGGACGCCGGCCGCGTCGTACTTGGCGACATACGCGCCGCCGCCGGCCGCGCTGGCCAGGACCAAGTCGGTCTGGCGCGGGTCGAGATCGACGGCCGGGCCGCGGAAGGAGCCGACGACGAACGTGTTGCCGGCCGCGTCCCGGGCGACGCCGTTGGCCCCGTCCGCCCCGGACCCGCCGACGGCCCAGCCGGGCGTCGGCGCCGAGACCGGAATGAGGCCGGCGGTGACCGCGTGCGTCGGACTGCTCGTCAGGTCGAACGGGGCGGACCAGCCGTCTGCGTTTACGGTCCCGTCGCCGGGGACCGTCAGTTCGGCGTAAGCCGGGTTCTCGCCGGCGGCTCCGACCGGCGGCCGGATGCGGACGCGCAGCGGGACGCCGCGCGGCGGGGCCGGGAAGTGGTAGACCCCGTCGGCCTCCGTGGCGACGGCGGCCAGCAGCGCCTCCACGCCGTTCACCGTGCCGTACAACTCGACCCGCGCCCCGGCGAAGCCCGGCTCCGGCCCGCCGCGGCGGCCGTCCTTGTCCTGGTCCGTCCACACGGCGCCGGACACGTCCGGGATGACCCACCGGGCGGCGTAGGCGTCGTCGCCCGCCGTGTTCGCCAGCGGGAAGCCGCCGCCGGCGTACGGGTCGAAGTCGCCGGGGCTGCTCAGGCGGCCGGCCAGGGCCACGGTCCCGTTCGGCCCGGCCGCCACGCCGCGGCCGGACCCGGTCCCCGTCCCGGCAATTTGCTTCGCCGTCACCGGCCGGCCGGCCGAATCCAGTTTCAACAGGTACGGGCCGGCCCCGGCGGCGGTCAGCGTCACCGGCCCGGTCGGCAGGGGGACGGTCATTGAATCCGCGAAGTCCCCGGTGACGAACACGTTGCCCAGCGGGTCCGCGGCCACCGCGGCGGCGGTGTCGGAGCCGGCGCCGCCGACCCGGCGGGCGTAGGCGAACTGGCCGGCCGCCGTCCACTTGGCGGCAAACCCGTCGCCCGCCGCCGCCGTCAGCGGGTACGCCGTGCCGGCGGCCGGGTCGAAGTCGGCCGTCCCCGCGAAACGGCCGACGAGCGCCACGTCCCCGCCGGCGTCCACGGCCACGGCGGCCACCTCGTCGGCCGCCGGCCCGCCCGCCCGCCCGGCCCAAGCGAAGTCCCCGGCCGGCGTCCACTTCACGACGACGCCGTCTTCCGAGCCGGCGCTGGTCAAGGTGGCGGTCGCGGACGGCGACGGGTCGAAGTCCGCCGACCCGGTGAACAGGCCGCCCGTGTACACATTGCCGGCCGGGTCCACGGCGACGCCGGTGAATTCGGCGGCGTCGAACAACCCGCCCACGCCGCGCGCCCAGACCAAGGCGCCGGCCGGCGTCAATTTGCTGACGTATGCGTTGTAGACATTGGCGCTGCCGGGCAGGGTGACGGAGCCGTTCGGGTCCGCATTCATCGCGCCCAAGTAAGCGCCGGCCGCGTAGATGTTCCCGGCCGGGTCCACGGCAACGCCGTTCACCTGGTCGCCCGACTGACCGCCGAACTTCTCGGCCCAGATGTACCCGCCGGCCGCGTCCAGTTTCAGCAGGAAGGAGTCGTCGTCGTTGGAGACCAACAGGTTCGTGGCGGCCGGGTCCGGGTTAAAGTCCACTTGGCCCCCGAACCGCCCGCCGACGACGACATCGCCGCCCGCGTCCACGGCCAAGCCGTGCCCCTCGGATTGGGCCGTCGTGCCCGCGTCCCCGAGCGACCGCGCCCACACCAAGGCGCCGCCCGGCGTGTATTTGGCGACGAACCCGGTCGGGTCCGGGCCGGCCGCCAGCGGGTAGGCGGCGCCCGTCGGGTCGAAATCGACCGTGCGGGTGAAGTGGCCGGTCGTGTACACGTTGCCGGCCGCGTCCGTCGCGGTCGCCGCCACGGTGACGGTCCCGTCTGCCGCGTCGGCCAGCCCGGCGAACCCGAACGCCGGGAGCGTCCCGGTCAACTGCGTGCCCATGCTGAAGACGTTCTGCCCCGGCGCGAGGCTGAACGCGGCCGGCCAGTCGTTGGCGCCGACGGCCAGCCCGACCGGCGCCGCGACGCGGATGTGGAAGGCCGCCGACAAGTTCGGCGCCCGGGTGAACGAGTATTGGCCGGTCGCGTCGGTCAGCCGGATTTCGGGCGGCCCCCCGTCTTCCGTCAACGCGACCGAGATGCCGGCGACATGTTCGGACTGCTGCCGCAGACCGTCGCCGTTCGCGTCGTGCCACACGTAGCCGGACGCGGTCGCCTGGTTCAGCCCGGCGACGAACAGGGCGGCCGGGCCGGCGCTCTCCGCCGGGTACACCCGGCCGGACGGGTCGAAGTCGGCGGCCCCGGTGAACCGGCCGACGGCGACGGCGCTCCCGCGGCCGTCCGCGACGACGCCGGCCGCCGCGGACGAGACGCCGGCCGGCCCGGCGGCCGTCGGCGTGCCGAGCGGCCGCACCCACCGGAAGCCCCCGTCGGTATCCAAGCTGGCCAGGAATGCCTCCCCGCCGGCCTGCCCCTGTGGCGTCAGGCGGGCGACGTTCGGGCCGGGGTCGAAATCGGTGCTGGAGTAGGTTTCGCCGGCCAGGTAGGTCCGGCCGGCGGCGTCCACGGCGATCGAATTGCTCAACACCAGCGAGGCGTTGTCCCGGCCGTCGCCGAGGGCTCTCGCCCAGACGAACTGGCCGTCCGCCGTCCACTTGGCTGCGTAAGCGGCCGTTGTGTGCCCGACGTCTACGTTGTAGACGCCGACGCCGGGGTCGAAGTCGGCCGCGTGGTTGAACTGCCCGGCCGCGTAGATGTTCCCGGCCGCGTCTACCGCGACGGCCGGGCGGCCGCCGAGCGGTTCCGTGGACCCGCCGAGTGACCCGACCCATGCGACTCCCAAGGTCGGGGTAAACTTCATCACGTACGAATTTGTGTCGTGAACACCGGTCAGGAAGAGCTGTTCAAAGTTGTCGGTCACGTCACCGGAACCGCGGTACGTCCCGGTGAGGACGAAGCCGCCGGCCGGGTCCGCCGCCACGCCGTCGACGTGAAAAAACGTGCCGGGTCCCGTCAGGCCGAGCCGCCGGAACCCGGAATAATTTCCGGCCGCGTCCAGCCGGCTGAAGAAGGCCCGAGTGGTCTGGGTCGTCTGGGTCGCGTTCCCCGGCCCCGGGTCAATGTCGATGGCCCCGGTGAACTCGCCGACGGTGACGACGCGCCCGGCCGCGTCGATGGCAACCCCGCGGGCGACCGCGGTTCCCTGGCCGGCCAGCGCCTTCGCCCACCCGTAATTCCCGGCTGCGTCGAGCGTCAGCACGAAGGTGGCCGCGGCGCCGGCGGTCGTCAGGTTGGTAGTCCCGACACCGGGGTCGAAGTCGCCCGTGCCGGAAAACGTCCCGGCCACGGTGACCCGGCCGTCCGTACTGACGGCCACGCCGGCCGCCTCGTCGTCGGCCGCCCCGCCGACGCGCCGCGCCCACATGAGGGCGCCGGCCGGCGTGTACTTGGCGACGAACGCGTCCTTGCCGCCGGCGCTCGTCAGCGTGTACGGCCCCGCGGGGAAGTCCGGGTCGAAGGCGACTGTGCCGGTGACCGTGCCGGCGACGTACAGATTGCCGGCGGCGTCCCGCGCCGCCCCGGTCGCGGCGGACGCGCCCGTTCCCCCGGCCGTCGCGGCGAACCCGAACGCCGCCGGGGCGCCGTCGATCCCCACGTCCAGGACGACGGCGTCCCCGCCGGCGAATGTGAACTCGGCCGTCCGGCCGTCCAGGTCGTCGGCGTCGCTGTCGACCGCGTCGTTCGCCCCCTGGTCCTCGGGGACGAAGGTTGTGCCGGGCGCGTGCCGGAAGTGGACGCGGTAGCCCGCTGCGGCCGGCGGGTCCACGAATAGGTAAGCGCCGTCCGCCCCCGTCACTTGGGTGCCCAAGGAATCCCCGGCGCCGGTCACCAACTCGACGACGATGCCGGCCAAGGGGGGTTCGTTGTTGCGGATGCCGTCGTGGGTCGGCTCGTCGTGCCACGCCGTGCCGGTGACGTGCGGCTGCGTCAGCCGGGCGAGGAAGCCGTCCTCCCCGCCGCCGGACGTGACCGGGTTAGAGCCGGCGGTCGGGTCCAAATCGGCCGTGTCGGAAAAGTAGCCGCCGACGGCAAGCGTCCCGTCGCGGGCCACTGCCACGGCGGTCGCCTCGTCGAAGCCGGTCCCGCCGACGGCCGCGGCCCATTTGAAGGTCCCGGCCGGGTCCCACTTGCTGACGAACCCGTCCTTCTGCCCGGCCGACGCGACCGGGGCGGTCCCGGCGCCGGGGTCGAAGTCGGCCGTTTCGGAGTGGTATCCGGCGACGTACACGCCGCCGGCCGGGTCAACCGCGACGGCCGCCCCGCCGGCGTGCTGGAACCCGACGCCGGCGAACGTCTTGGCCCAGACGTATTTCCCGGCGGAATCCAGCTTGCTGAGGTACGGGTTCTCGTACCCGAACGTGGACACCGTGGCCGTCCCGGCGCCGGGGTCGAAGTCCCCCGAGCCGTAGGCACTGCCGGTCGAGTACACGTTGCCGGCCGCGTCCGCGGCGACGCCGTACCCGGCCGCGTACGTCCCGGCCGACAACTGGGCCGCCCAGGCGAACGTGCCGCCCGGGCCGAACTTGTTGACGAAGGCGTCGCCCAGAAGGCCGACGGCCGTGCGGGAGAGCGTGCCGGCGCCCGGGTCCAGATCGGCGGTGCCGTTGAAGTAGCCGGTCGTGAGGACGTTGCCGGCCGCGTCCACGGTCACGGCCTGCGCGCGGTCGTTCTCGGTCCCGCCCCACCGCGCGGCCCAGAGGGGGGTCTTTGCCGGGGAGTACATGGCCACGAAGGCGTCTTCGCCGCCGGCGGAGGTCAGAGCCGCGCCGGGCAGGGTGAAGTAGACCGACCCGGTGAACCAGCCACTCACGGCCACGTTGCCGGCCGCGTCTACGGCGACGCCGGTGGCGTGGGCGCCGGTGTTGTTGACGATTCGGGTCCAGACGAATTGGCCGGCCGCGTCGAGTTTCTCGATGTAGAGGCCGGTCCCCAAGTACTTCGTGTCGGGGCCGGGGTCGTAGTCGGTGTCCCCCGGGCTGTTCGTTTCCCCGACGAAAATCACGTTCCCCTGGTTGTCCACGGCGACGCCGACGGCCGACTCGGTCCCCGACCCGCCGATCACTTTCGCCCAGACGAGGTCGCCGGCCGGGGAGTACTTGGCGACGAAAGCGTCCCTCGCGCCGTAACTGACCAATTCGGTGACGCCGGCGCCGGGATCGAAGTCGACGGTGCCCTGGAAGTGACCGGCGGCGTAGGTGTTGCCGGCGGCGTCGACGGTCAGCGCGTCGACACCGTCGTCCACGGAGCCGCCGCCGCCGTACTGGACGGCGCCGGCGAACGTGACGGGGTTCGTGCGGTCTTCCAACTCTTCCAAACGGACGCGCGGGCGGCGGCGCGGCCGGACGGGTGACGGGGGCAGCCGATCATCTGGGGACATCAAATCCACTCCGGGCGGCACGCGAGTCTGGGGAAATGGCCGTGCCGACGGCGATGCGTTACACCGATTCCTGCCAGTGTGCGAATGAGTGGTTACTATAACCGGCCGCCGCCGCCGGTTCGACGACAAAACCGAAAAAGTCGGCCCCGACGCCCTTGGAAACCCGGCTGGCTGACCGGATCGTCACCCGCTGGCTTCCGTAATCGCGCCCCTTCCCGTGATCCGATTGTCTGTCGTCATTCACGCATCTGTTGCCCGGCCGCTCAACGACGCCGGCGCATGCGGCCGGCACGGGCTCATTGCCCGGCGCGGAAATTATCCGCCCCCGCCCCTCGGCTGACCCGAATCCCCACGGCCCCGGGGCCGGCGATGGCGGCGTCGGTGGCGGTCAAGACGGCGGCCCCGTCCGCGGACAGCGTCAGCGCCGGGCCGGCGAGGGCGAAGCGCAGCAGGCTGACGCCGCCGGGCAGCGTCGTCGTCGCCAGCGTCTTCCACGTCCCGCCGAGGTTTCGCCGGATCGCGAACTGCACATTACCGCCGGCCAGGGCCGTCACGCTGCCCACGTACATGTTCCGGTCGTCCGGCCCGCCGTACCGCGCGACGAGGCCGACGGCTTGGCCGACCGGGCCGAGGGCCACGGCCGCCTGCACGGCCCCGTCGGCCAAGGCGAGGCCGTTCACCGTCGCCACGTTCGTGCCCGCGGCTTGGCCGACGGCCCGGCCGGACTGGACGCCGAAGTTGCCGACGCGGTCGCGCCAGTCGCCGCTCAACTGGTTGCCGGCGCCGGCGGCGTCGAAGGCGTCGTCGAACGGCAACGGCTGACTGGCCGGCCCGGCGACCGCGGCCGCAAAGAAGTCGCCCGCGGCCGCCCCGCCGCCGACGCGGAGGCCGACGGAGCCGGGGGCGGCGATCTTCGTGTCGAAGGCGAAGGCCACGAGCGACCCGTCCAAGAACAGTTTCAGCGACGCGCCGACGACGTCGAACCGCAGCAGGCCGGCCCCGGGGCCGTCGAGGGTCTTCAGCGCCAATCGCGCCCACGCCCCGCCGACGTTGCGGTAGATGGCGGCCTGCACCTTGCCGTTGGCCACGGCCGTCAGGCGGCCCCAGTACATGTTCCGGTCGCCCGCGCCGGCGTACCGGGCGACGAGGCCGGCGTGCTGGCCGACGGCGAGGGCCACCGTCGCCCGGACCGACACGTCGGCCTCATTCGTGGGGGCGTTCGCGACGGCCAAGTTGAGGCGGCCGGTCCCCCGCGCTTGGCCGCCATCTCCCGCCGCGTGTTGCTTGGGCTTAACACTTCGACGGCCAACGTCGGGGCGACATCCCATATTTCGCCGTCGGGGACGCGCCG
>JAYTTN010000415.1:0-1518 GCA_043745295.1 Fimbriiglobus sp.
CGACGCCGAGGCGGGCGTCGGCCGGGTGGCGGCCGACGCCGCAGGCGAAGCGGGTGAAGTACGCGCGGGCGACGGTGATCGGGCCGAGGGCGGTCGCGAGCGTGCGCGGCGCGTGCCCCTTGTGGCGGAGGCGGTGGGTGCAGTCGCAAGTCCGCGCGACCCCCCCTTTTTCACCGCCTCGTCGGCGGTGTGCGGGGCCATCGACTGGAGGACGCCGGCGAGGAAGTCCCGCCCGCGGGTGAGCAGCAGCCCTTCGCAGCGGTCGAGGACGCGGCCGTCGGGGGCGGCGGTGGCTTCGACCTCGCGGGCCAGGGCGAGAGCCCGTTCGACGACGCGGCGCTGGAAGTCGGCGAGCGGTTCCGGGAAGGTGGTCGTGGAGGCGTCCTGCCAGAGGGAAGGCACCGTTGTCCCCCATCCCGCCCAAAAGTGCCAGGGAACTTTGGCGCACCCCTTCGGCGCACCCGTGCCGCCGGAGGCCAGGGCTGGGTGCGCCAACGGATACTGGCGGTGTGGCTCGGCCCTCACCCCCGACCCCTGTCAGGGGTCGGTATTGGGTTTTTCCCGAGTTTTCGAGACCCCACCCCCCGTCCCCCTCCCCATGAATGGAGAGGGGGTGTTCGAGCGGGAATCGTGGCCGGGAAACCCAGCTGGTGCCTGAAACCCTCGGCGGAATTTCGCCCGCGATGTCCTGTTGAACACCCCCTCTCCGGAACGGGGAGGGGGCCGGGGGGTGGGGTCTGGGGTGCCAGGAAACTTTGGCGCACCCCACCCTGGGTCGCGGGGTGCGCCAACGGATTCCGGCGGGGTCATGCGGCCAGCCAGTAGTCGGCCCACGGGCCGGAGTCGGTGAGGCCGCAGAGTTCGGCCATGCGATCGGCGTTGGGGACGGTACACCGCCCGCCGGTCTGCTTCCTCCGCTCGCCGGTCGGGTCGCCGCACGCCAGTCGGTGGCCGTCGTTCAACCGGTGGGAACGGTGGGCCAGAAAGGCCACCAGTTCGTCGAGGGCCGTCCGGCCCGCGTCGCTCGCCGGCCCGCCGAGCGTCCGGCCGATGCGCCCTCGAATGCCGTACCAGCCGTCTTCCAGCCGGGCTTTCCGGGCCGCTGGAACCAAGTCCGCTTCTCGGGATTCCCTTCGTGAACAGGGCGGCGGCCGTCGCCGCCAAGAGCTCGGCGGCGTGGGAGACGTCGCACCGTTCCTCGCGGAGCATCTCGGCGGTGGCGACCGACCGCGGCCCGGCGGACCGGCGGACCATCGGGTGGCCTGGCCGGTCAGGAACCCGTCGGGACCGAGTCCGGCGTCGGCCGGGTGGCGTCCGCCTCGTCGGCGGTGTGCGGGGCCATCGACTGGAGGACGCCGACGAGGAAGTCCCGCCCGCGCGCGCCGCCCCGCGCGGCGGTCGAGGACGCGGCGGAGCGGCCCCGGCGGCGGATTCCACCTCGCGGGCCAGGGCCGGCTCGACGACGAGGCGCTGGGAGTCGGTCTCGGCGGGAACGGAGGCGGTCATCGGGCGTCCTGC
>JAYTTN010000416.1:0-1518 GCA_043745295.1 Fimbriiglobus sp.
CTTGTAGCCTCGGTGCGTCTGCCGCCAGATCTCGCTGAGCCGGCCCACGGGCAAGCCGCCGAACGATTGCAGCACGGTCATCATGTTGCCGTGCCGCACCACCGCGCGGTGCTGTTTGGGGTCGCCCTGGAGGACGAGCCGGGCGTGCCGTTCCTTCGCGATCTCGGTGAGGCGGGACAGGTCGCGGACGGGCAATAGTCCGGCCTCGTCGATCCAGATGACGCCGCCGTTCACCCGCTCCTGCCGCTCGGTGCTGCCGAGGAAGGAGGCGACGGTGTCGGCGTCGGCGAACCCCTCGGACCGTAGCACGCCGCGGCTGGCGGCGGCTGGCGGCGGCCGACGGGGCCAGCATCGCCACCGGGCAGTGGACGGCGTCGAAGGCGGTCCGAACGCTTCGGGTCTTGCCCGTGCCGGCGTCGCCGACCAGCAGGACGACGCGGTCGGGGGAGGTCAGGACGTGGCGGACGAGGGCCAGTTGCTCGGCCGACAGCGTGAGGTGATCCGTGGCGGCGAGGGCGAAGGCGTCGCCGGCGGCCAGCGGTTTCATCGTCCCCCGCCCCTCGCGGGCGAAGTCCAGGATGCGGGTCTCCTCGGCCAGCACCTCCCGCGTCGTCGTCCGCCCGTCTTTGAACAGGACGCCTTGCCGCCGGGCCTCCGCCGCGAACTCCTCCGGCCGCGCGCCGCCCAGGCACCGCTCCATGGCCGTCGTCGCCAACTCGTGCCAGTCCACCACCGAACTCCGCTCGAACAGGTGGGCGGCGGCGTACCGCATCCCCTCCTCCACCGCGTTCGTCGGCACGGGATTGCGGCCGAGCAGCGCGGTCCGGATGACCTCGGCGACCTGGCGGGCCTCCTCCGGCGTGACCCGCGCGTCCCAGTGCGCCCGGCACTCGGCCAGCGTCAGGTCGGTTCGCTTGGCCCGCCGCGACGTGGCCCCCAACTTGTCCTTCCCGGTCGCCGTCTCGACGCCCAACTCGGCGGCCAGCTTCTCGACCTCGGCGGTGCGGGAGAACTTCTCGACAACCGACTTCGGCATCCCGGCGATGTCCCACGAGAAGTACCGCGTGCCGCCCTTCGGGTCGGCCCTGGTCGCCGTCCCGATGCGGTACCCGAGGTCGGTCAGCTTGGCCGACGGCCGCAGGTCGAACGAGCGGTCGAAGAACTTCCGCAGGTCCATGATGGGCCGGAACTTGACCGCCTTCCACTCGCCCTCGGCGTCGTCGCGGGTCAGGTTGAACACGACCAGGTGAATGTGCCGGTCGGGGTCGGGCATGCCGTCCGACTTCGCCGGCCGCGTCTCCGGGTGTTCGACGGCGAAGGCGACCAGGTTGCCGGTCAGCCGATCGGCCTGCTGGCCGCCTTTGCGGACGCGGGTGGTGGCGTACCCCTCCAGGTCGGCGAGGGTCTCGCGGGCGGCCTCCCACAGGGCGTCCTGGATGCGGGCGTCGCCGCGCTCGAGGGCGAGGGTGACGCCCTTCGGGACGCTGGCCGTCACGTCCCAGGCGGGGATGCGGTGGT
>JAYTTN010000417.1:0-1515 GCA_043745295.1 Fimbriiglobus sp.
AAGGCCGCCGCAGCCGAACGAGTGCGCGAAGCCGACGCACCGCTTGACGGTCGGGTCGTCCACGCTGGCGTCGGCCGTACTCGGGTTGAGCATCACGAAGCAGGCGTGCTGCTTCGTCGGGTCCCAGGTGCGGGTGAGCCAGTAGCGGTAGGTGCCGCACGGGCTGAGCAGGGCGTCAGAGGTCACGGCGGGAGTCCTCGGGTTCGGGTGTCGGGTCGAACAGCCCCGGCGTGGCGTCGGCCGGCGTGCGCCGCCGGGGCCGGGCGGGCTGGGCGTGGCCGTCGCTGGCGGCGACGATCGCGGCGTAGTCGCGGGCCGCGGAGCCGGAGTCGTCGCGAGGGGCGGCGGTGCCCTGCATCGCGCAAACATTGCAGTGCCCACAGGTGCAGAGGGTCGGGGTCATGCGGCACCCACTTCGGCGTTCACTTCGCGGAAGATGGCCTCTTGCTCGACCGTGTCTTGCCGCACCCGGTCGGCCTTACGCATCACGGTTTCGATCATCGGGGCTTCAATCTCGGTGACCGGGATGTGGACTTCCAGCGGCTCCGTGGACCCGTAGCGGTTGGCCCGCTTCACCGCCTGGTAGTAGCTCTCGAAGGAGTCTTGCAGGCCGCTGAAAACCATCCGCGTGCAGACCTGCAAGTTCAGCCCGAAGCCCAGCACCTTCGGCTTGCTCACCAGCACCTTGCGGCGGCCGGCCTTGAAGTCCTCCACCAGCGGCTCGCGGTCGCCGTCGGGCGTCGATCCGTCCACGTTGGCGCAGCCGGGGAACAGCGACGCGATGCCGTCCTGCTCCGCGTTGTAGAGGCACCAGACGATCGTCGATCGCGGCGCGAACGACTCCACCAGCGACCGGATGAACGCCGGCTTGTTCGTGTCCACGTCGGCCCCGGCGTGCCGGCCCTTGGCGAGTTGCGCCAGCTTCGACCGGCTGCCGATGCCGCCCACGCCGTTGACGAACAGTTGGCCCGTCTGGGCCTGCGAGATGCCCCGCTGCGCCGCGGTCAGGTCGATCTCGTGGACGGTCACGTTGATCGGCGGCGGGCCGCCCGCGTTGTCCTTCCAGCCGTACGTCGCCGGGTCGCTCAGGAAGATGCACCAGTCGGAGAGCGACCGGTAGAACGGCCGCAGGGCGTGGGCCTTCAACTCCCAGCGGTTGGCGGTCTCGCCGCGGTTGACGAAGTAGCGGGCCAGGAAGGCGTTCACGTTCGGTTCGCGGTCCAGGAACACCGCGTGCGTCGCGTACTCGATGCGGTCGTTCGGGGCCGGCGTGCCGGTCAGGCACAGTTTCCACGCCAGCCCACGGCCCAGGGCGATGAGACGCGTGCCCCACTTGCCGTAGTGGCTCTTCATGACGCTCGCCTCGTCCACGATCAGGGCCGCCAGGTTGCCCGGCTCCAGGCCGTCGCGGATCGCCTCGAAGTTCGTCACGGCCACGCCGACGCCGTTGGCGAGCCACGCCGGCAGTTCGGCCGCGGCCAACCGCCGCACCGGCAGGGCGTCGCCGTAGAAGCG
>JAYTTN010000418.1:0-21056 GCA_043745295.1 Fimbriiglobus sp.
CGCCCCCCGCTCGCCAAATCTGTTCCTCCACTTCGCCGTCCTCGGCCCGGTCGTCGTGCTGCTGCTACTTTCGGTGACGACGGGCTGTCAGTTGCGCGAAATCTGGGGGTCGCCGCTGTGGACGTTCTTCGGCGTCTGGCTGCTCGTGGTCGGCCGCGCGGGGTGGCGGCGGGTGGCCTTCCAGCGGTCGCTGCTGCTGGCCGGCGGCATCGGGGCGGCGCTGCTGGCGTTCACGGTGGTGAAGCAGGTGAGCTACCCGTACCTCGGCGGTAAGCCGCACCGCCCGCACTTCCCCGGCAAGGCCCTGGCGGCCGAGGTGAACGCCCGGTGGCACGCGCGATTCCCGGCTGCCGGGCCGTTCCCCATCGTCGCCGGCGAGGCGTGGGCGGCCGGGAACATCTGCTGCTACTCGCTTCACCGGCCGGTCTTGTTCAGCAGCGGGAACATGGGCGCGCTCGACTTCGACCCGGCGCTGTCGCCGTGGACCTCGGACGCGGACCTGGCCCGGCGCGGCGGGGTGATCGTCTGGGACACGGCGCAACTCGGCGACGGCATCCCGCCGCAAGTGACGGCGCGATTCCCGACGGCCCTCGGCGAACCGGCCGTCGAACTGCGCTACCGCACTGGGGCCGACATCCCCCCGGTGCGGATCGGCTTGGCCCTCGTGCCGCCGACGAAGTGAGAAAACGTCGAGGTGACGCGGGGCGACCGAACTCGGCGAGTCCAGCAATCGGCGTGTCGCGCGGGGACGCCGGCGGGTGTATAATGCCCGCTTACTCGCCCCGATCCGTCCGGAGATTGCCGCCGTGCCGCTGCCCGCCGTCGAAGTGTCGCAGACGCCGGAGGAGAAGTTCCGGGAGTATTTGGCGTCGCGGCCGAAGCCGCAGCGGTACACCGACCAGCAGCGGGAGCTGGTCGAACACATCTTCGACACGCACCGGCACTTCGACACCGAGGAGTTGATCGCCGACTTGAAAAAGGCCGGGCGCACCGTCAGCCGGGCGACCGTGTACCGCACGCTGTCGAAATTGGTGGACGCCGGGCTGCTGCGGCGGATCGAGATCGGCCCGCGGACGGTGTACGACCACGACTACGGCTACCCGTGGCACGAACATTTGGTGTGCCAGGGGTGCGGGACGATGATCGAGTTCACCAACCCGGAGGTCGTCGCGGCGGTGCAGGCGGTGGCGGCCGCCCGGCACTTCCGCGTCACCGGGTACGACCTCGTGGTGAAGGGCACTTGCGCCGAGTGCAACGCGGCGTCGGCGGCCAAGCGGCGGTACGTGATGTGAGGCGACGAATCGCCGGGCCGGGCCGCGGAAATTCCCGCACCGCCGCAACTGAGGGTGGCCATGTCGCGGTTCGATCCGACTCTCCCGCTGGAGCGGGCGCACACCATTCCGAACACTTGGTACACCGACGCGGCAATACTGGCGGTGGAACGGACGGCCATATTCGGGCGGAGTTGGCAGTGCGTCGGCCGCGCCGAGCAGGTGGCCGCGCCGGGGCAGTTCCTCACGGCCGACATCGCCGGCGAACCGGTCCTCGTCCTCCGCGGCGACGACGGCGAGCTGCGCGGCTTCTTCAACGTCTGCCGACACCGGGCCGCGCCGCTGCTGAGCGAACCGAGCGGGTGCGTCGGCAAGCTGCGGTGCCGCTACCACGGCTGGACCTACGACCTCGCCGGCAAACTGCGGGGCACGCCGGAGTTCGACGGCGTGTGCGACTTCGACAAGGACGCCAACGGGCTGGTGCCGGTCGGCGGGGTGGCGGTCGCCGGGCCGTTCGTCTGGGTCCACCTCGACCCGCCGGCGCGACCGGTGACGGCGGAGTTCGCGGCGTTCTTCGCGCGGTCGTCGTTCGCCGGGTTGCAGTACCATTCCAGCAATTCGTACACGTTGAATTGCAACTGGAAGGTGTACGTCGATAACTACCTGGACGGCGGGTATCACGTGAATACCGTTCACCCCGCGCTCGCCGGCGTCATCGATTACAAGCACTACCGCACCGAGCTGTTCGACAACTGCAACGTGCAGACCAGCCCGCTGACTCCCGGCGACGGCGCGGTCGGCGCGACCCGCACCGGTGACGCCGCGTACTGGTGGCTGTATCCGAACTTCATGGCGAATCTGTACGCCGGGGTCATGGATACGAACTTGGTGTTGCCGCTGGATGAAGACCACTGCCGGGTGATCTTCGACTTCTACTTCAATGCGGACGCCACGCCGCGGTTCATCGCCGACAGCATTGCCGTGGCGAACACCGTTCAGGACGAGGACGTGCGGATCTGCGAGCAGGTGCAGCGGGGGTTGCGCAGCCGCAGTTACACGACCGGCCGGTTCAGCGTGAAGCGGGAGGCCGGCGGCTACCACTTCCACCGCCTGCTCGCCGCCGCGCTCCAAGCATCCGGTTAGCCCGCCGCGCCACCGAGGGGCATCCGGTTCGCCCCTCGCCGGCGCGGCGGGTTCAGGGAGTAGCGGGCAGGAGATCTCCCGGCGTCCTCTGGGATCGGCTACGAGGCGTCTCTCGCGGAGAAGGCGGTCATGGCGGGACTCACTGACGACGCGCGGCAGGCGAAGGCGCAAGTGAGCGCGAGCAGCGCCGCCCCGCCGATCGGGCCGAGATGGCTCGCGGGTGCTGCGGCGGTTCTGCCAGTCTCGCCGAGACGATCCTGGGCTGGGGTCGGGACGCCGGCCCGAACTCCCGCGCCAACACGCCGGGTGCCAAGAACAATTGGTACACCCGTGGCCGGTTCGCCTTGAATCCGGCTCGCCATTCCTGCTAGATTGCCACCCCGCGCGACACGGACCCGGCGCGCGGGTCGGTCCTGTTTCGCACGGATGCCGCCTCGTGGCCGACAAGCTGACGCCCCTCATCCTCGATGCCCTCGCCCGCGCCGCCGCGGACCCGGCCGGCGCGCCGCTGTACGCCTCCAAAACCGAAGCCGGCCTGTTCCCCCTGTCGTCCGCCGCCAAGCCCGCCGCTAAGAAGTGCCTGGATGACGGCCTGCTACAACTCTGCCGCACGGACTTGAAAGGCAAGACCGCCCGCGAGTTGTACGCCGCCACCGATAAGGGGATGAATTATCTCGTCGAACACGCCAGTCCGAAGCAGGTGATCGACGACTTCGTGCGGATCCTGGAAGAGCGGCGGGGCGAAGCGCGGGGATTGCTGAGCGAGGCGAAGCGGATCGCGGACGGGATCGATGGGCTGATGGGGGTGGTGAACCTGTTGGCGAGCGGGGGGCGTCAGCCCCCTGTTCCCGAGGAAATCCAACAGGGGGCTGACACCCCCCGCTCGCCTGAAACCCAAGACTTCCCCGAACTCCTGCTTCACGCCCTCGCGCGGTGGAATGCCGCCGCGTCGGTCGCCCGCGACTGCCCGCTGCCGGATCTGTACCTCGCCCTCCCGGCTCCCCCTAGCGTCGGCGCGTTTCACGACGCGCTCCGCCAACTGCACGCCGACGCCCGAATCTACCTGCACCCGTGGACCGGCCCGCTGTACGCCCTCCCGGAACCGCTGTTCGCCTTGCTGGTCGGCCACGAAATCGCGTATTACGTCAGCCCGCGCTGAACTCCCCGGAGGTGTTTGACATGACGGCACTGCTCGACCGCCCGCCCGCGACGGCCGCCCACCCCCGCGAGTTCCTCAAGCGGGCCGGCAACCCGTTCCGCAACTACGTCGCCCGCAACCCGGACGACGACGTGTGCGCGCGGTACCACGTCGCCGAGCTGTTCGCCGCCGAGCGCGACCTGCTGCACGCCATCATCGACCTGTACCGCTACGACCCGATGACGCACTCGGAAGTGGTGCCGGTGCTGGGCAACAAGGGGGCCGGCAAGACGCACCTGCTGCACAGCATCAAGCACGGGGCCGGCGGCGCGTGGCAACTGCTCGTCACGCCCGGCGTGTACCAGAAGGACTCGGACTTCCTCGAATACTTGCTGTTCCAGATCATCGACACGCTGCTCGGCGGCGGCAAGCAGAAGGGCATGCGGCCGATGCAGTACGTCGGCGACCAGATTGCCCGCCGGCAGCTCGGCCTGGCGCTGCGAGAGCTGAGCGCGGCGGAGAAGGTGGAACTGTTCCCGCCGCCGGGCCTGGGCCGGTGGGCGCGGCGGCTCGGCCTCGGCACGACGCAGGCCGGCGAGCGGTCGGAGTGGCTCGTCGAGAACCTGTCGGGGTACGCCAACTTCGCCCGCGTGCCGATGCCGCTGGCGCAGGCGCTGGCCGACTCCGGCCTGACCGCGCAGCGGGCGCACGACCTGTGCGTCGCCTACGCCACCCGCACCGAGCCGCACAACACGGCCGGCCTCATGCGGCGGCACCTGCTGCACGGCTTCGCCAAGGCCGTCCTGCTGAACGACGAGTCCGAACTGGCCAACTTCCTCACCTACGGCTTCGCCGAACTCGACTTCAAGGTGCGTCCGTCCCGGCAAGACCTGGTGCTGGCGCTGTTCAAAGTGCTGATGGACCTGCTTCGCGGCTTGCGCATCCCGGTGGTGGTGGCGTTCGACCAACTGGAAGACCTGCTGCTGGCCCGCCGCAACGACGACGCCCACCGCATCGCCGAGAGCTTCTTCGCCGGCATCGTCCAGTTGATGCACCAGATCGACGGCGTGTGCGTGCTGGTGTTCGCCGAGCGCGGGCTGTGGAACCGGTTCGTGCCGAGTTTGGACGGGTACATTCAGGACCGGCTGAACAACCCGGTGCACGTGCCGAAGTTCGGCACGGTGAAGGCGATCCGCCTGGAAGCGCCGCCCGCCGACCTCGTGCAGCGCGTGGTGGAAGCCCGACTGCAACCGGTGCTGGACGAAGTGCCGGGAGGCGCGTCCCTCGGCGAACTCTACCCGTTCAGCGAGGATCAGGTCAGCCGCGTGGCCCGCACCGAGCCGACGCTCCGGGACATGCTGCAACAGTTCCGCCACCTGTTCGACCACCTCATCTACGGGCCGGACGTGGAAGGTAGTCCGCACTCTCCGAGTGCGGGTCCGAAGCAACCGCACTCGGAGAGTGTGGACTACCTTGCCGAACCGCCCGCCCTGACGAACCGCCTGGCCGACTTCGGCGACTTCCCGGAACTGCCGGCCCAGGTGGACGAGCCGTTCGGCGTGCTGCCGGTGCCGGGGGCCGAGAGCGGCACGCCGCCGGCCCTGGACACGCAGAACCGCCTCGACGCGCTGCTCGGCAAGGAGCCGGAGTTCGTCGCGCCGCAGGTGACGTTCAAGCACATCGATTTCATCGAGACGCCGGCGAACGACGCCGGTGACGCGCCGGTCGGTCTGCTGGGCGGCGACGGCGAACCCCCGGCGTGGACGCCGGAGCCGAACGAGTACGGGCACCGGCTGGTCGGCATCGCGCCGACGCCGATGGAGTCCTACGAGCCGGCGCGGCCGTCGATCCTGACCAGCACGAACATGGCCGAACTGTGGGACCAGGAGACGCGCTCGGCCCGCCGCAAGCTGGAACCGGAAGGGTCGCTGACCGGCGCGACGCGGGAACTTCAGGCGGCCCTCGGCGCGTTCCTGAGTACCTGCCACGAACACGGCGTGAAGGTCGGCCCGTGGCGGCTGCAGCACGTCGTCCCCGAGTGGACGTTCGGCGAACACCCGACCTACGGGGCGGTCAGCCTGGCGCACTGGGCGTGCAAGGACGGCCAGCCGTGGAAGGTCGGTATCGGGCTGTTCCTGGCCCGCGGCCCCGGCAAGCCGAAGGACTTGCAGATCAAGCTGGAGGTGATGGACAGCCAGCCGCTGGTGGTGGATCACCTGATCCTGATGCGGCCGGAGGACGACCTGAACCTGACCGGCAAGAGCAAGACGCTGTGGCAGGAGGCGGAGCGGAACGGCAAGCACGCGCGGCTGGAACCGCTCGGCCTCGACGGCTTCGCGCTGCTGTACGGCTTCCCCCGCTGGCTGTCGGCGCTGCGGGAGGCGCTGCCCGCCGGCGCGCCGCTGCCGAACCTGGCCGACCTGATCCAGGAGCGCGCCGAGAAGCTGCTCGAACAGGTGTGCATGCCGGTGCAGGAGTGAAAGGTACTCCGCGCGGTCGGGAGAGAGGCCTTGTCGAAGGTTTGAAAGTTCGGCGTCGTGAAGGCGGCTAGGGCGTCGCGGTGGTCCGTGCGGATGCGGTTTAGGCAGTCGCAGATCGTCCGGGTGGGGAGGGGGCAGCGGGGTTCGACCACCGCGACTCGATCCCGCGTCAACCCCTCGTGCCACGCCGGACGGCGCAGAACCGGAAGAATTGAAGTCCGTGGCGCAACATGTCCGCCGAGTGATCTATAGTTCCATCCACCCGGACGAATCGGTGTCCGGACGGTCGCGGCGTCGGGAACGCTCCGGTGAGCGGGTTGCATTTGGAGGGAATCGTTGTCGCCCCCATCCTCTCGCGAACGCGTCGAAACGGCACACGGCGGACGAGGCTCTCCCGGTCTTCGCCTGGTCCCCGCCGTCTGTTGTCTCTGTCGGATGGAAGACGCCGATCCCGTCGCGGTCGGGGCCGACTTCGAGTACCGCACGTCGCCGGACGAGTTCCTGGCCGTCCGCTGTCGCCGCTGCCGGCTGGTCTATCTGAACCCCCGCCCGGCGGACGACGAGTCGGCACGCATCTACCCGGACGACTACCACGCCTTCCAGTTTCGCCCGTCCGAATACGGTTTCGTCTACCGCGTCCGACGCCGGCTGGAAGCGGGGCGACTGCTCCGCTGGTGTCGGGGTCTGCCGGCCGACGCCCGCATCCTCGATGTCGGTTGCGGGGACGGCTTTCACCTCGGCTTGCTCCGGGAGTTCGGCCGGCCGGGTTGGACGCTCGAAGGCGTCGATGCCGACGCGCGGGCGGTCGCGCCGGCCCGCGCGGGCGGGCTGACGATTCACCTCGGCGGCGTCGAAGCCGCAAGCCTCCCGACGTCGGCGTACCACCTCGTCTTGCTGGTGATGACCGTCGAACACCTGCCCGATCCACTGGGCACGATGCGTTCCGTCGCCCGACTGCTCGCGCCGGGCGGGCGCGCGGTCGTCGTGACGGACAACGTCGGCTCGCCGGACTTCGCCCTGTTCGGCGGGCGGCATTGGGGAGGGTATCACTTCCCCCGCCACACCTACCTGTTCGACCGAACGACTCTGGCCCGGCTCGGGACGATGGCGGGTCTGGCGGTCGAGCGGATCACGACCGCCGTCAGCCCGGTCAACTGGGTGTACTCCTTCCGCAACTGGCTCGACGACTGGGGCGGCCCGCGGTGGCTGGTGAACCGGTTGTCGCTCCGCTCGTCCGTCGCTCTGGGGCTGTTCACGCTGTTCGACATGCCGCTCGCCGCGGCCGGCCGGGGGGCCATTCTCCACGGCCTGTTCCGCAAGCCGACATCCGGCGCGGAGGTGGCGGCATGACGCGCGACGACCGACCGGTGGTGATCCTGGGGGCCGGCCTCGCCGGACTGACGGCCGCCACGTACTTGAGGCGGCACGGGGTGCCGGTGCGGGTGTACGAATCCGGCACGCACGTCGCCGGGCTTGCGCGAAGCGAGCGGGACGCGGACGGATTTACCTACGATTGCGGGGCACACTTCATCACCAACCGTCTGGCGGCGGCGGTGGGCGTTTCCGCCTCGTGCCGGCCGATGCCTCGGTACGGGGAGACGGTGTGGCATCGCGGCCGCGGGTACTCGTACCCGTTCGGGTTGATGCGGTCGCCGCGGTACCTGACGAGCGCGGTGGCGGCGAAAGCCCGCGGCGTCTTCGCCGGAAAGCCGGTTACGGCCGCCGACCACTACCGCGGACAGTACGGCCGCAAACTCGCCGACGAGATCGCGCTCCCGCTCACCGAGGCGTGGTCGGGGGCGACGGGGGCGGAATTGTCCGCGTCGGTGGGCGAGAAGTTCGCCACCAGCCTGCCCCGTGCGATGATGCTGAAAGTCGCCGCCAAGATCACCCGCCGAACGGTGGCCGTCGGGTACAGCGGGACGGTCGCCGAATCCCCGCACGTCTGGCACGTCTACCCGGAAGGCGGCATCGGGTCGGTGTGCGAGAAGCTGGCCGACGAAGTCCGCGATGCCATTCGCACGGACTCGCCGGTGGAAGCGATCCTGGTCGAGAACGAACGGGCGGTCGGGGTGCGGGTCAAGGGGGAAGACGTTCCGGCCCGCGCCGTCGTCAGCACGGCCCCGGTTCACATACTCGCGAAACTGGTTCGCGGAACCGACCGCCTTTCGCATTTGGCACGCTTCCGCTACCGGGCGATGGCGTTCGTGAACATGAAGTTCGACGGGCCGAGCGGCCTGCCCGATGTCGTCACCTGGACGCCGGGGGCGGAGTACCCGTTCTTCCGGCTGAGCGACATCGGTCTCGGATTGCCCTGGCTGGTGCCGTCCGGGAAGACGCAAGTCACCTGCGACATCGGCTGCCGCGTCGGAGACGAAACTTGGACCGCGACGGAGGAATCCCTGGCCGCGCTCTGCCTGAACGCGCTGGACCGCATCGTTCCGGGTCTGGCCGAGCGCTTCCTCGGTTGCCGGGTGGTGCGGACCCCGCTCGCGTACCCGGTGTTTCTCACCGAGTACGAAGCCGACCGCCTGCGATTCGAGCAGGGTACGGGCATCGCCGGGCTGTACAGCGTCGGACGGAACGGCGAGTTCGCGCACATCCTCATGGAAGACGTGTTCTGGCGAACCCGTCGGAAGTTGCTCGGCCTGTTGCAGTCGCCCGAAGTGGCCAATGACGGTCGGTGCGGGGCGGATGTCGCAACGGGAAATCCGCAAGGGAGCGCCGAATGACGACCCGCGAGTCCCTCGGAACGGTCTGGCCGCCGTCACTCGTCCTCGGCGGCCTCGCGCTTCTGCACTTCTGCTTCTCGCCGGTCGGAGAGCCGTTCAAGAACGGAGACGAGACGCGACACGTGATGACGGGCGTGTTCGTGCGGGATGCGATCGCCGATTGGCCGACTTCGACCGCCGACCCGCGCGGGTACGCGGTTCGGTATTACATGCAGTATCCGGCTCTCGGCCTCATCATTTGGCCCCCGTTCTTCTACTTCGTGGAAGGTACGGCCATGTGGGCTTTCGGGACCAGCTACCTGGTCTCGCGGCTCGTCGTTTATGCGTTCGCGCTGTTCGGCGGCGCGTACGCCTACCGACTGTTCCGACGCACCCACGGCACCCCGGCGGCGGTGACCGCGCTGGGCGTACTCGGCCTCGCTCCGCTCGTGTTCGCGTCCAGCGGATACGTGCTCCTCGAAGTGCCCACGCTCGCGCTCGTGCTGGCGTCCGCCTTTCATTTCGAACGGTACCTCGGAGAGAACCGCGCCCGCGACGCGGTACTCGCCTGCCTGTTCGCCGCACTCGCCGCCCTGACGCGGTTCGACGGCGTGCTGCTGTTGCCCTTCGCTTTGCTGCGGCTGGGCTTCACGAACCAGTTCGGTTTGCTGCTCCGTCGCCCCGTCGTCGTCGGACTGCTGCTCGCGCTGTTGCCGACGGTGCCGTACTACCTGTTCACATGGCAGGTGTACGGTTCGGGCATCCGCCACGCCGCGACCAGCGGAACCGGAAGCCGAGCCACGTCGTGGTTCGACCCGAGAAACTTCTACCTGTACCCGTCCTATCTCCCGGAACAGATCGGCTGGTTCGCGGCGGTGTCGGCCGGGGTCGGTCTCGGGTACTGCCTGTGGCGGGATCGGAAGCGGAGCGGGGTGTACTTCGCGCTCCTCGCCGCCACCTACCTCACGTTCGTCCCGCTCGCCGAGCCGGAAGCGCGGCACGCCATCTACTGGGTGCCGGCTCTGTCCTTACTTGCCGTCCAAGGTGTCTTGGTGTTGCCGCGCGGGCATTGTCGCCGGGAAGCGGCCGCTTGTGCCTTTCTCCTGGGTTGCGTGGGGTGGGAGAGTATCGGACCGCTCGGCTCGACGGGGTGGACGGGCCTTTACCTTTGCGGCACCGACGAAGCGGCCGGCCGAGTGCTCGACACGGCCTCGGGTGATCGCCCCGTCTTGTACGACGGCCAACTGAACGGCGCGTTCATCTACGCCGTCCGCCGGCGCGATCCGGAGCGGCGGATCGCGGTCTTGCGGGCCGACAAGCTGCTTTACTCCGTGTTCAGCGACCCGCGGGGCGGCTACGAAGAGTACGCCAAGACGGACGGGCAAGTCGTCGAACTGATCCACCGCTACGACCCCGAGTTCCTCGTCGTCGAAGAGCCGCAGGTGTTCATCCGGACGCCGGCCGGTGACAGACTGCGCCGCGTACTCCGCGAGCGTCCGGCCGAGTACGCTTTCGAAGTGGCGATTCCGCTTCGCACGAACTACGAGAACTTCGCTTCGACTCAATTATTGGTGTACCGAAAGCTCCGCGCGAATCCGGATCGCCTTCCCATCTCGGCCATCCCCGTGATGGCCATCGGGGACACGTTGAAAGCCAAGTAGCCGCGAACGCCGAATGCCGGCGTCCCGTGCGGGGCGGAGTGACACCGAATCGCGCTGATGGCAAACCCCCTCCAACGAGGTGGAGGGAATCGCCACGACTCGCATTCCCGTTTTCCGGCACCTGACCCCGGACGAGATCGCCTGGGGGCGGAGGCGGGGGAACGGCCGTCGGCATGGCGTGGAATGCCGGCCCGCCGGGCCAAGTGCGATACGCGTGCGGGCTGACCGGCGGGCGGGGTGCCGTCGTCGGATGAAGTCCGGCGGTGTACAACAGTCACAGTGATAGATATGCGCTCCGTTTTTGGGTTTGTCAAATCAAAGTGGACGGTTTTCTCGAAACTTGTTGCAACGCCATGACTGGACAAGTGTTGCGACCGCGAGATTTTTCCCAGCCCATCGACAGGGCCTCACCGCCCGGCCAGTTTGGCGATGTCGGCGGCGGACAGCACCCGGTCGAACACGGCGAACTCGTCGATGGCCCCGTGGAAGTCGCGACTCGGTTCCGCCGGCCGGCCCGGCTGCGCGCGGGCGCCGCGGTCCAGGCCGAGCGCGCGGGACGTGGTGGTCACCGCGCCGCGCACCAGGATCGACTTCTTCCGGGACACCGACGCGCCGTCCAGGAACAGCTCGACCGTCCCGTCCGCGTGCCGGGCGAGCGCGACGTGGTGCCACTCGTTCAACACCACCTCGCCGGCGGACGGGTGATCCGGCTGCCCGCCGGAACCGCCCGCCGGCCGCGTCACCGCGCGGAGCTTCCCGCCCGACAGCCACACGCCGAGGGCGGCGGACGCGCCGACGTTGCTTTCCTTCCCGCGGAACACGAACACCGGGCCGTTCGCCGACTGCGGCTTCACCCAGCAGCAGATCGTCTCCTCCGCGTTTTTGGCGACATCCAGTTTGGCCGTCGCGCCGAAGTCGAACCACCCCTTGCCGTCGAACTCGAGCGCCTTCCCCCGGATGCCGTCCACCCACTTCGCGCCGTGCAGTTTGCCGACGGCCTCCGACTTGGCGTCGCGCGCCGCGTCGCCGTCCCCCTCGTCGAACCGCCAGTACGCGACCACGCCGGGCACCTCGCTCGCGTCCGGCACCGGCCCCGGCGGGACGTACTTCGGCGTCGGTTTCGGCTCCGGCGGCGGTTCGGCCTTCGGCCGCGTGGGCCGGGGTTGGAGCGGCCGCGGCGGCTCCGGCTCGACCGGCTCCGGCCGCGGTTCGAGCTTCGGCTCCGGCGGCTTTTGCGGCCCCGCTTTGGCCAGCGGTTCGGGCCTCGGCCTTCCGGCCGCAGTCCTCGCAGGTGAACGTGATCGCCATCGGGAAGTCACCCTGCGGGACGAGGGAGCCGCGGTCGCAGAAAAAGCATGACCGGTCGCGCATCGCCCGCAAGCTGGAAAGCCGAGCGCGGCACCCGCACGTGCGGGCGCTGGACCGGAGCGAATCGAGCCAGCGGGACGCCTTCTGGCGACGAGCCCTCGCCGCCCGACCCAAACGTCCACCAACTTATGTGACGCCTACCCGTGCCGGTTCGCCCACCCCGGCGGCTCACGCCGCGCGGCCCCGGCCGCGTAACGACGGCCCCGGATTCCGATTCCGGACTTCCCCCGGCGTCCGTAGAATCATTACCAGTCTCACCCGTCCGTTTCGCGGTTCCGGAGTGCCGTATGCGCGCCTCGTCCCTGATCCTCGCGGCCGTCGTGTCGGGCGGCATGGTCGTGACCCTCGCCTGGGGTGAAGACCCGCCGCCGAAGCCGGTGCCGAAGATGATGGTCCAAGTCCGCAAGTTGCCTCGCCCCGGCCTCGACCCGGCGCTCACCGCGGACCAGGCCACCCTGGACAAGAAGGCGCTGGACGCCGCCGGCATCAAGGGGGACGACTTCGACGGCATGCTCAAGTACCTGAAGTCCCGCACCCTGACCGACGGCGACCTGTCGAAGATCGCCGACCTCATCAAGAAGCTGGGGGACGAGGACTTCGACACCCGGAACACCGCCTCGGCCGACCTGGAGAAGCTCGGCCCGCCGGCCATCGGGCCGCTCAAACTGGCCGCCAAGGACGACGGCTCCAACCCGGAATCGCAGTACCGGTCGAAGGACGTGCTGAAGCGGATGGAGAAGGTGCCCCACGCCGAGATCGCCGCCGCCTGCGTCCGCGCACTGGCCAAGGCGAAGACGCCGGCGGCCGTGCCGGTGCTGCTGGCGTACCTGCCGCTGGCCGACTCGGCCGGCGTGTCGGACGCCATCCGCGACACCCTGGTCGCCTACGCCGTGGTGGACGGCAAGCCGTCGCCGCTGCTGCTCGACGCGCTGGCCGACAAGAACCCGATCCGCCGCGCGGCCGTCGGCGTGGCGCTGCTGGGCACCGGCGAGAACGCAGAGGTGCTGAAGGCGGTGCTGCCGAAGGTGCTGGCCGCCGCCAAGACCGAGACGGACCCGGAGGCGAAATTCGCCATGACCTTCGCCGTGCTGCTGACCGGCCGGGACAAGGCCGCCATGCCGCTGCTGCTGGACCTGCTGCCGGGCATGTCCCGCTCCCAGGTGTGGCAGGTGGAAGACCTGCTGGTGCAGCTGTCCGGCAAGGACGCGCCGAAGGCCCGCTGCATCCAGGGGAACAAGGAGTCGTTCGTCAAGGCGCAGAAGGCGTGGACCGAGTGGTGGGGCAAGGCCGGCGAGAAGCTGGACCTGGCGAAAGCCGAACTGAGCAGCCGCATCCAGGGCCGGCTGTACGTCCTCAGCCACAACTACAACTTCAACGCCCAGGGGATGCTGGTCGAGTACGGGGCGGACGAGAAGGAGCGGAACCGGGTGGCCGGCATGGGCTACCCGATGGACGTGGCGTTCACCGGCGACGGCCGCATGTGGCTGGCCGACCAGAACACGTCGTCCATCGTCGAGCGGGACCTGGCCGGCAAGCAGCTCACCACCCGGCAGATCCTGATCGACATGCCCGGCGGCGGGCGGCAGGGCGGGCAGCCGCAGGGGGTACAGATGATGGAGGACGGCGGCGTCATGGCCGTGTGCCGGAACGCGCTGGTCATCTACGACAAGAAGGGCGACATCAAGACCAAGTACGCCCGCCCGAACAACCCGAACTTCGGCAACCACGACCTGGTCGCCGCCACGAAGATGAAGAACGGCGAGATCGCCGTACTGGTGCTGAACCAGGGCCCGCAGGTGCAGAAGCCGACCGTCATCTTCTTGGACAAGGAGGGCAAGGAGATCGACAAGAAGACGGTGTCGGTGCCGACCGTCTTCCAGCAGGGGGCGATCGTCGAGAGCGGCGAGGGCCGGCTGCTGGTGACGGAGAACAACAAGGTGACGGAGTACGATATCAAGACCGGCAAGTCGGTGTGGGAGAAGGTCGGCCTGAACCAGCCCAAATCCGTCCAGCGGCTGCCCAACGGCAACACCCTGATCCTGCACAGCAACCCCGGCGTGCTCATCGAGGTGACCCCCGACGGCGAGACCGCGTGGACGTTCGGCGCCACCAAGGACAACCAGAGCTCGCAGGTCATGCGGGCGTACCTGCGGTAGGTCGGCGGGCGGCTGCGGTTCCTGAGCGGTTCAACCGCTTCGGGTAGACCAGCCCACAAGTGCGTCGAGCCAACCCCGCCCACCTCTCCCCGTTGGGGAGAGGTCGCCTCGTGCCCGGCACGAGGCGGGTGAGGGGTCTTGCTTGTTCCGGCAACGGCCTTCAACTTGAGAAGGCAGCAACCCCTCACCCGGTTCTCGCTTCGCTCGAACCGACCTCACCCCAGCGGGGAGAGGTCGGGCGGGGTGGCCGTTTCGCCGAGGATTTCCAGGCACTTCCGCCGCGCCACCTCTTCATGTCGCGGCCGCGTTGGTCACCGCCCCGATAGCAGCCGCCGCACCTCGTCGGCCGGGCGCGGCTCCGGCACCGCGCTTCCCCAGAGCAACTCCAGGGCATTCCGCTCCCAATACTCCGTCGGCAGTGGGGGTAGTGTCCGCACCACCGCCGCCGCCGAAATCCGGTGTTCGCGGCAGGCGCGGTCCACCTCTTCCAACTGTCGCAACACCGCCGGTTGGCCCGGATCGACCCACGCCGTGCCGCCCGTGCCGCGCGGCAGTTGCACGAGGAACAGCACCGCCGCCACGCCCAGCACGATGGTCGCCTGTCGGCCGGTCAGCGCCCCGGCCCGCCACCGGGGACCGCCCACGACCATCAGCATCAGCCCGAACCACGGGAAGACGTTGTACCGCGACCAGTCCCGCAACTGCTCGGCGTACGACCACTCGCCGCGCGCCGAGTAGATGAGCCAGTCGCTGGCGAGGATGAACCCGGCCCCGACGACGACGAGCCGGCGGTCGGCCGCCCGCCGCCACCACCAGACGCCGGCCGCGACGAGGACCGGGAACGCGACCGCCACGACCGGCACCGGCGCGGCGAACCGGTACACGCCGACCGCCGCCACCGCCAGTTGATCGACGACCGCCCGCGCGGTCATCCCGGCCCCCGTGACCGGGTCGAGCGATTGCAGTGTCGTCTTGCCCTTGAAGTGGTCGGGGCGGTTGATGCGTTCGCCGGCCGCCGCCCAACTGAGGGCAAGGTAGGCGGCCGTGCCGAGTGGCGGCACCGCGGCCGCCCACCGCCTGGCCCCCAGACCGAGGTAGACCCCCAGCAGCGGCCCGACCAGCGCGCCGCCGGCGAACCAGGCCGGCGCGACGAACGCCCAGACGGCCGTCCCCGCCAGCCGCCACCACCGGCCCCGCGCCGCCCACCGGTCGGCCGCCATCAGCCCCAGCAGGCCGCAGCAGACGCACCACAGCGGCGGGTGCGCGGCGTACCAGTACAGGGCCTCTTGGTACGCGGCCGTCACGCCGAAGACGATCACCCCGGCGACCCCGGCGACCTGCGACCCGGTACGCCGGGACACGAAGCGGAACGTGAGCAGCAGCGCGAGTATCAGGGCCATCCGGCCGGGGATCGCGGCCAGCGCCGGCAGCCACGTTTGGCGGTGCCCGGACGCCTCCACGACCGCCGCCGTGGTCAGCCGGGTGAGCGGCCAACTGTGTTCGTTCATCGGCTGCCACAGGTTCGCGCGGGTGTCGGACCACGTCCACGAGGCGAGCAGGATCTCGAAGTCGTCGTACAGGAGCTGCGGGTGGACCAGCGAAGTCAGGTGCAAGGACAGCGCCGCGGCGCACAGGGCGAACAGCACGCCGCGCACGCGCCAGCGGGACAGAAGGGTCGGCGCGTCGGCGGACATCGGCGGCTCCCTGCGGGTCGGAGTCAGTCTATCGCCCTGCCGCCACGCGCCCTACGGCCACCCGCAGGCGCGGCCCGTCGCGGCCCCGCACCGGGACCGCGCCGCTGTACAGTTCGGGAACGGTCCGGACCCGCAGCCCGTCGTCCCAGATCAGTTCGGCGACCGGTTCGAGGGTCATGCCCGCTGGCAATACGACCCCGACGACACCCGGCGGTCGGCCGAGCGGGCCATCCGGGACCGGCAGCACCAGCCAGTCCCCGGCGCGGACGCGCGTCGTCGGTTCGATGGCCCGCATCCCGTGCCGCTCGGCGTAATACTGAAACCCCCAGTGCCCGGTGTACCAGACGGTTTCGCCGGCCGCCGGCCGCACGAGTTCCGCCGCCTGCTCGACCAGCCCCTTCTCCGGGTAGGCGTCCCAGCAATCGACGGCGAAGATGAACCCGCCGACGGCCACCGCGACGGCCACCGCCCAGCGGTCCACGCCGGCCCGCGCCGCGCTGATCCCGTGCGCGGCGAGAACCAGCACCGCCAGGTGGACGCCGACCAGCCGCCGCGCCGCCGGGAACGGCGTCATGCCCAGCATGGCCAGGGTTTCGACCGCCACCCACGCCATCAAAAACAGCGTGTCCCGCCGCCAGCCGAGGCGATTCAGCGTTCGCGCCGTCAGCAGTCCCACGGTGACGACGACACTGCCCCCGCACGCCAGGAAGCCCAGGTACGTCGCGTCGAGCGTGCCCGTGATGACCACCCACCGGAACGGCACAACCGCCACCGCCGCGAACAGCCCGACCACGAACGCGCCGCCGGCCACTCGCACCCACGCCGGCCACCCGGCCGCGCGGCCCGCCACCAGCGACAGCCCGCACGCCAGCCCGCCGAACTGGATCAGCAGCGGCTTGGCGAACGCGAACCGCCGCATCAGCCCGCCTTCCTCTCCCGAACTGGCCGTGAAGTGATGCCAGAAGTGCGACTCGCCGTGCGCCGTGAAAACGCACAGTTCCCACCCGCCGAACACCGCGACCGCCACCAGACCCGCGACGACCAGCCCCGCCAAGGACCGCCACGACCCGGCCACAATTGCGGCATGCAAGGCCATCACGACCGGAGTCGCCAGCATCGAATACTTGGTCTGCATCGCCAGTCCGGCCAGCACCCCGGCCGCCGCGCACCGCCAGAGTTGCCCGCGGTCGAGACCGGAAATGAACGTCGTCAAGGCCGCCGCGCCCAGCGCCAGCGCGGGAATGTCGAGCATGAAGTTGAACAGCGGCAGCACGGCGGGAGAACAGACGAAGACGAGGAAGAGCGGCCGTTCCGCGCCTGCCCCGAACCGCGCCAGCAACGCCGCCACCGCCCCGCACAACAGCCACGCGAACGGGAACAGCCACAGCTTTAGCAGGAACAGGTGTTCGCCGAACAGACCGATGCCGGCCGCCAGCCAGTACGACAGTACCGGCGGCAGCAGGACGTGCATCGCCGGCTGCGGCGCGTCGTACCAGAACAGTTGCCAGCCGTAGGGGTCGAGCGGTTTCTCCGCCAGGTGCCGGGCGAAGAACAGGTACGCGGTGTCGTCCACCACGGCCGGCTTGACCGCGTTCAATCCCGTCAGTGCGGCGGCGGCCGCGAGAATCGTGAGCGGTCGGACGGCCATGCGCGAACCGGGTGGGTGGTGATCCATTGGATTGGTAAACTACAAACAACGACGAGGAGCGCCCCGAATGCGGCGGACGACCGACGACCCCGACGCCGACGCGCGGCCCCGATCCACCCCGGATGTGGCCGCGCTCGCCCTGCGCCAGCGGCGGGTCGGGTACGACATCACCGAGACGCCCGGCACCGCCGCCGTGCTGATCGGCGAACACCCGAAGGGCCTCACCCTCGGCCGCACCGCCAGCCGGCTGCACGTGAAGCTGCCGGCCGCCGAGTTGCACGCCCGCGACTGGCCACTGACGTGGGTGGCGCGCGGCGGCGGGGTCATGCTGCACCTGCCCGGCCAGGTGACCTGCTACCCGATCCTGCCGCTCGCCGACTTCGGCCTGACCCCCGGCGGGTACGTCACGGCGCTGGTGGAACTGGTCGCCGATGTCGTCGCCACCTTCGACCAGCCGGCCGAACCGGACTACGAATCCGTCACCGTCCGCGTGCGCGGCCGACGGGTGGCGCACGTCGGCGTGGCAGTGTCCGGTGGCGTCACACGGTTCGGGTTCGTGCTGAACGCACTCGTCGATCTGGAACCGTTCCGCGACATCCACGCCGACGGCGACCCCGTGCCGATGACCAGTTTGCACCGCGAGACGACCAGCCGCGTGACCGAATCCGCCGCCCGCCGCAAGGTGCTGGACGCCCTCATTCGCCGCTTCGACCTCCGCCGCGACGAGACCACCACCGACGGCCCGTTCACCCTCATCCACCTGAGCCGATATGCGCACCCTGACCGTCATTGAGAAGCCGCCGGAGGACGACCGCCTCAAGCCCCGCCGGCTGCCGGAGTGGCTCCGCCGGCCGCTGCCCACCGGCAACGAGAACTTCTTCACCTCCGGGCTGATCGAGGAGTTGAAGCTGGTAACGGTGTGCGAGAGTGCCCGCTGCCCGAACCGCCCGGAGTGCTGGAGCCGCCGCACCGCCACGTTCATGGTGCTGGGCAACATGTGTACGCGGCCGTGCGGGTTCTGTTCGGTGCCGAAAGGCGGCACGCCGGACTTGGTGGCCGACGACGAACCGGATCGCGTGGCCGAGGCCGCCGTGCGGCTGGGGCTGAAGCACGTCGTCATCACGTCCGTGACCCGCGACGACCTGCCCGACGGCGGCGCGGCCCACTTCGCCGCGTGCATCCGCGCCGTGCGGGCGCGGACCGGTTCGGCGGTGGAGGTGCTGACGCCGGACTTCGGCGGGGACGCCGCGGCGATTGACGTGGTGATCGACGCGAAGCCGGAGGTGTTCAACCACAACATCGAGACGGTGCCCCGACTGTACCGCGTCGTGCGGGGCCGGGCCGACTACCGCCGGAGCCTGGACCTGCTCGACCGCGTGAAGCGCCGCGCACCGGAGTTGGTGACGAAGGCCGGCCTCATGCTCGGCATCGGCGAAACCGTCGAGGAGCTGTTCGACGTGCTGGCCGACCTGCGGGACATCCGCTGCGACGTGCTGACACTCGGCCAGTACCTCGCCCCGACGCTGAAGCACATCCCCGTCGCCCGGTTCCTGCCGCCGGCGGAGTTCGACGACATCGCCGCGCGTGCCCGGACGATGGGCTTCAAGCAGGTCGTCGCCGGGCCGTTCGTGCGTTCCAGCTACCACGCCGACGAGATGGTGCCGCACTGACATGACCACACCGTTACTGTTACCGGACATGGGATCGCCGGCCGTCACGTTCAGCCTGTGGCATGTGTCCGTCGGCGAGCGGGTGCGGCTCGGCGAGCGCGTCGCCGAGGTTCTGATCCCCGGCGCGGTGGTGGACGTGTCCGCGCCGGTGGCGGGGGTGCTGACGGAATGCCAGGTGCGACCCGGCGAGCTGCTGAGTGCCGGGCAGGTGCTGGGGGTGATCGAGGGGGAGCCGCGCCAACAACGAGACCAGAATCCCATGTTCCTCTCGCTCGACGGCCTCGACGGCAGTGGCAAGTCCACGCAACTCGTCCGCCTCGCGGAGCGGCTGCGGGCGGAGGGCTGCGCGGTCACGACGTGCGTGGACCCCGGCGGCACTGACCTCGGCGTGAAGGTGCGGGAAATCCTGCTATTCGGCCGGCAATCGCAGATGAGCCTGCGGGCCGAAGCGCTACTGTTCATGGCCAGCCGCGCGGAACTGGTGGAGCGCGTCATCGCCCCCGCACTCGCTCGCTGTGACATCGTACTGAGCGACCGCTACCTGCTGGCGAACGTCGTCTACCAGGGGCACGCCGGCGGGCTGGACCCGGACGAGTTGTGGCAACTCGGCGCGTTTTCCACCGCCGGCCATCAGCCGGATTTGACGCTGATCCTCGACCTGCCCGTGAGTATTGCCCGGAGTCGTCAGCAGCCCACCCGCGACCGCATGGAGAGCCGCGACGACGGGTACTTCCAGCGGGTCCGCGACGGCTTCCTGCTGGAAGCGAAGCGCCGCCCGGAGCTGCACCGCGTGATCGATGCGACGGCGGAAGCGGATACGGTGCATCAACAGATTTTCGCTGCCGTCACCGGGTTTCTGTCGGCGTCTGGCTGACACGCTCCCTTCGGTCGCGGCGAAGACTCTGCCTGCCTTCAACTTGAAACTTGGAACTCGAAACCTGAAACTCCCCACATGGCTTGGTCTCGAATTCGTGGGCACGACGACGCCCGCCGGCAGTTGTTCGCCGCATTCCAGCGCGGGCGGCTGGCGCACGCATATCTCTTCGTCGGGCCGGACGGCGTCGGCAAGAAGGCGTTCGCCCTGGAACTGGCCAAGGCGCTGCTGTGCGACCGCCCGCCGGCCGAGCTGACCGCCTGCGACCACTGCCCGGCCTGCGCCCAGGTGACGGCCGGCACGCACCCGGACGTGAACGCCGCCCGCAAGCCAGACGACAAGCAGGAGTTCGTCATCGACGCGATGCGGGACTTGTGCAACCAGCTCGGCCTGAAGCCGGCGCGCGGGATGCGCAAGGTGGCCATCGTCGAGGACGCGGACGACTTCAACGAGGAGTCGGCGAACTGTTTCCTGAAGACGCTGGAAGAGCCGCCGCCCGGCGCGGTACTGATCCTGCTGGCCACCGCTACCGAGCGGCAACTGCCGACGATTCTGTCCCGCTGTCAGATCGTCCGCTTCCGGCCGCTGACGCCGAACGACCTCCGCGCGGCCCTGGCCGACCACGACATCACCGACCCGACCACGGTGGACCGGCTGACTCGCATCGCCGGCGGCAGCGTCGGCCGGGCCATCGCGCTGAACGACCCGGTGCTGTGGGAGTTCCGCCAGGTGCTGGTGTCGGCACTCGGCTCGACCCGACCCGATGCCGTGGGGCTGGCGAGCAAGTTCGACAAGTTCGTCGAGGAAGCGGGGAAGGAGAGCGCCGCCAAGCGAGACCGCGCGTCGCTGGTGATCCGGCTGCTCACGGACCTCTTGCAAACCGCCCTGCGGCTGTCGCTGGGGGCCGAGGTGAAAAGCCTGGATGCCGCCGAGGCGGAGAAGCTGCGGGCGTTGGCCGGCCGCGCCCCGGACGCCATCGCCGACATGCTGGAAGCCTGCACCGAGGCCGACCGGCACGTCGAACGCCGGGTGCAACTGGTGCTGCTGATTGAGCAGTTGGCGGATCGGCTGTGCCGCGCGAGTTAGGGTACGGCAAAGTGTCCTGGCACCGCCGGAGTTCGGCCCGCACCCGGTTGCTGCGCAACCACCCTCTCCCCGTGTTCCTGAGCCGGTGGCTCAGGCGGGTTCAGGCCCTCACCCCCGGCCCCTCTCCCCAGGTTCCGCGAAGCGCGAACCGTCCGA
>JAYTTN010000419.1:0-21054 GCA_043745295.1 Fimbriiglobus sp.
GGGGGCTTACGCCCCCCTGTTTCGCCCAGGACAAACAGGGGGCTTACGCCCCCCGCTCGCCCGGCCCGGAAATTACTTCTTCTTCGGCTCCGGCGGCAGGGCGACGAACTGGAGGCCGTTCACCTTCACCTCGTGGGCGATCGGGAACTTGCCGTGGACGGTGCCGACGGCCGTCACGCTGACGCCGGTCAGCCCGCCGGCCTTCACGTCCTTCGCCACCTCGACGGGAATCCTCACCTCGTCCGCGCCGGCGGGAATCACCACGTCCTTCGCGGTCAGCCCCTTGGTGTCCTTCGGCAGCACGAGCGCCACCTTGTACTCGCCCTTGAAGTCGGCGGCGCGCTCGACCTTCACCAGCAGCTCCGCCGTGGTGCCGGCCTTCAGCTGGTTGTTGGCCGGCGGGACGACGGTGAACTTGCCGAGCGCGACGGGCAGCACCGTCACCTCCAGCGGCTGGGCGTAGGCGACCACGATTGCGTTCGTCTTCTGGTCCTTCTTGGCCGGGTCGCGGACGAACGCCACCTGGGTGTTCCCGGCCAGCACCAGTTGGTACGTCCCCGGCAGCGCCGCCGGCCGCACGTCGATCGTCACCACGCCGTCGTTCTTGTCCTTGGCCATCACCATCGCCGGCGCGTTGTTGCCGCCCTGCGCGGTGCCGAGCGGGGCGCTCTGCACGTTCGCTTGCGTCGCCTCGACGCTCACGTTCAGCGGCTGCGCCCGCGGCTCCGCCCCCTGCCACGTCGCCTTCACCGGCAGGGTGATCTTGTCGCCGGGCTTCACGTACAGCGGCGACTCCAGCTTCGCGTCCGCGTCCTTGCCTTCCTTGTCCTTGGTCTTCACTTTGGCGTTCGGCAGATCCAGGGCCAGCTTGAAGAACGCCTTCTCCGGCCGCACCGCGAGGACGAGTTGCTCGTCCAGCCGGGCGACGGTCGGGATGTTCTGCATCGGCTGCACGCCCCAGGTGATGGTGGCGGGGCGGGCGTCGCGCGTGACGGCCTTGCCGTCGATGGCGGCCGCGCATTTGACCGTGATGGCACCGGTGAACGCGGCGGCCGCGTCGCCCGCGCTCAGGATCAGCGTTCCCCACTTCTGGTTGGTGCCGATCAGCGCGGGCTTGGCCGTGACGCCGGCCGGCAGCCCCTCGGCGGTGGCCGTGACGGGGCCGGTGAAGCCGTCGATGCGGTTCACGAACACGTCCAGCGCCACGTCCGCGCCCTGGCCGGCGACGGCTGCGGTGGGCAGGCTGCGGTCCTTGGCCATGACCACGGCGCGGAAGTCCGGGGCCGCCTTCGCCACCCGCAGGCGGTAGACGGCGCGGGGGCCGAAGTTGGTGTTCGCCTCGCGGCTGGCCACGAGGACGAGGTACTTGCCGTCGGCCGGGGCGGTGAACTTGTACGCCGCCGGGTCGCCACTCCGGTTGAAGAACGACTGCGGGTGCAGCACCTCCGGGTCGTCGTCCTGTTCGCCGGAGATGTCCGGGTACTTGTCCGTGCCGGCCTTCACGCTGAAGTACATGTCCATCGCCGACCCGATGCGGTCGGCGAACAGTTCGACGTACAAACCCTCGCCTTTTTTGGCGGCGAACGAGTACCAGTCCTTGTCGCCGCGCTTCTCGATGCGGCCGGCCACCTCGCCCGGCACGGTGATCGCCTCGGCCGTCTCCGGCTTGTCGTTGTCCGACCCCTTCTCCAGCGCGACGGGTACGTCGGTCAGGTAAATCGGCACCGCGTTCGACCCCGGCAGGCGGAACTCGAAGCCGTCGTTCAGCGCCTGCGGCGGGGCCACGCTGCCGCGGACGGCCAGCTTGCCCCGCTCGGCCGGCGGATTCACGGTGACGGTCAGGCTCTCGACCGGTCGCCCGTCGATCTTCATGCCGTCCACCACTTTGCCGCCGGGCAGGTTCCGTCCATACAGAGTGACTTGCGCCGGCTTGCCCGGCTGAACCGCCGGCGGGAACGCGGCGTCGATCCACGGCCCGGTGCCGACCGTCAGCCTGTAGAAGTGATCGGCGCTACCGCTCTGGTAGGCGAACTCGCACACGCGGACGTAGTAGTCGCCGTCGGCCGGCAGGGTGGCGTCGGCGAGCGCGTCGCTCTCGCGGTAGTTGCGGCTGCCGGCGAGCCGCTTGCCGTCCTTGTCGAACAGCTCCACGAGCGGCCGGGCCTTGCTGTCGATGCCGGACGTGACGCACGACATCAACACCCGCTGCCCGGCCTTCCCGGCGAACACGTAGTAATCCACGTCGGCGGTGTTGGCGATGGTGCCGTTGACGGTCGAATTCAGTTCGATCTTCTGCGCGTCGGGCACGTCGTTGTGGGCCTTCGCGCTTTCGTCCACTTCCGGAAGGGTGCCGACGACGAACGCGCGGGGGTTGCTGACGCCGTACTTGCCGACGACGCGCACGTCGTAGGTGCCGGGGGCGACCGACGCGGGCACGGTGATCTTGAACTTGGCCGAAGTCTGCGGGCCGGTGCGGCCGGCCTTCTTCGGCGGCTCCTTCACCTTCGGGTCCGGCTTCGGCTCCGGGGCCACGACCGGTTCGGACTTGATGTCGGCCGACGAGAAGAGCAGGGCGGTCGGGTCGTCGATGTCGGTACCGGTGACGGCCACCTCGACGCTGGTGCCGGCCTTCGCGCCGGCGGGGAAGACGACGCTGATCCGCGGCTGCGGCATGACGTTCGCCGGCGGCTGGGCGGTGGCGGCGGTGACGAGCAGCAGTCCGCACGGGACGGCGCAACGGGCGACGAGGCGTCGCATGGCGGAACCTCCGGGAGAGTCGGGCGCGAGCGGGAAAGCTGGTGGGCGGACGAACGCCGGGCGTTCGCGGGGCAGGCAGGTATGAGAGACTTTAAACCAGCGGACGACGCGGGTCAAGCGATTGGTTTCGCGGGTGGCGTTTCCGTTCGCCCGTTTTCAGCGTTCGCGGAACGACCGCCGACAAACTGAGACGCGACCGGAATCGGGGAGCCGCCGTCGTGCGGTCGCGGGAATGCCGGCCGATTTCCCGCCGCCGCTCGCCGACCCGCCCGCCGGTTGCGACAATATCCGCACCCGCCGAGCGAACCCCCAGGCAGGGCCGCCCGCCGCCACCGGACCACCGTTCTCATGGCTCTCCACTGCCCTCGCTGCGAGCGGAAGCTGGCCGACACCGCCGACCCGGCGGCGCAGCCCCTGTTCTGCATGTTCTGCGGGCAGAAGCTGCGGAGCGGCGACCTGGACCAGACGCTGCCGCCGGTCGTCATGCCCGACCCGCCGTCGGAGATGGAGGACGACGCGGTCGCCACCCGCTCGGCGGCGTCCCCGACTTCGACCACGGCCGTGGAGACCGAATCCGCCCCGTCGCGGGTGGCCGGGTTCCGCCTGCTGCGGTTCATCGGGGCCGGCGGCATGGGCACCGTGTACGAGGCGGAGGCGGACGGGACCGGCCAGAAGGTGGCGGTGAAGCTGCTCGCCCGCCGGCTGGCGTCGAACCCGGCGTCGGTCGAGCGGTTCCGCCAGGAGGGGCGGCTGGCCAGCCAGATCAGCCACCCCCGGTGCGTGTTCGTGCTGCGGGCCGACACCGACGCCGGGCGGCCGTTCATCGTCATGGAGCTGATGCCGGGGAAGACGCTCAAGGACGTGATCGACGAGCGCGGGCCGATGCCGGTGGAGGAGGCCGTCGGGCACATCCTGGACGTGATCGACGGCCTCATCGAGGCGCACCGGCTGGGCGTCATCCACCGCGACGTGAAGCCGTCGAACTGCTTCCTGACGGAAGACGGGCGGGTGAAGGTGGGCGACTTCGGGCTGTCCAAGTCGCTCGGCCCGGACGCGGCCAACCCGAAGCAACTGACCGGCTCCGGGGCGTTCCTGGGCACCGTGCTGTTCGCCTCGCCGGAGCAGATTCGCGGCGAGCCGGTCGGCTACGACTCGGACGTGTACGCCGTGTCCGCCACCCTGTACTACCTGCTGGCCGGCCGCGCCCCGCACCAGCACGACAGCCTGACGGCGGCGCTGGCCAAGGCCATCTCCGAATCGCCGCCGCCGCTCCGGCCCCGGCGGCCGGACGTGTCGGCGGAACTGGAGCGGGCGGTGCTGAAGGGCCTGGACCGCGACCGCAACCGGCGGTTCGCCGTGCTGGAGGAGCTGCGGGACGCGCTGGTGGCGGTGCTGCCCGCCCGCCAGGTGCCGGCCCGCCCCCGCGCCCTGTTCCTGGCGTACCTGATCGACGCGCTGCTCCTGCAACTGGCCGTCATCCCGGCCGAACTGCTGCACCAGGCGTGGCGGCATCCGGATTCGATCCGCGTGTCGCTGTTCGACTTGTCCTGGGTCGGCGTGCTCGTCACCGCCCTGTACCACATCGTGCTGGAAGGGCGGTACGGGGCGACGCTGGGCAAGCGGTCGATGCGGCTACGGGTGGTGAAACTGGGCGAGACCGGCCCGCCGGGGTTGTGGCCGGCGACCGTCCGCACCGGCGTGTACGCCGCCGTCTGGGCGTTCATGACCGCCCTGCCGGGCGTCCTCATCGGGCTGGGCGAGGGGTGGTTCGCCGGCGTCTCCGGCCTCGCCTTCTTCGGCGTCGGGCTGGCCGTGCTGTGCCGGCAACTGTGGCGGTCGAAGGCCGGCTACCGGGGCGTCCACGACTTCGCCTCCGGCACCCGCACGGTGCAACTGTCCCGCCCGCCGGCCCGCCTGCGGCTGGTGTCGCACTTCCCCAACCCCCTCGACCGGCCGGTGACGGCGGACCGCGCCGCGCCGGAGACGGTCGGCGGGTTCAATGTCGGCGGGCTGATTTGTCTGGTGGGCGACGGCAGCGAGCTGTGGATCGGCGAGGACCGCTCGCTCGGCCGGCGGGTGCTGATCCGGGTCGAGCCGGCCGGCGCGGCGGAGTACGAGTTCGAGGACCTGCCGGAGCCGCGCGCGCACCGCCTTCGGGTGGTCGGGTACGGCATGACGGCGTGGGGGCCGGACGCGCGGCCGTGGATCGCCTACGTCGCCCCGGCCGGCGCGCCGCTGCCGGACGTGGTGTCGCCAACGGCTCCGTTGGGATGGGCGGAAAGCCGGCCGGTTCTGGAGCAAGTCGTCGCCGAGTTGGTCGCGGCCGAAGCGGACGGCGACGACGGCCCGCTCAGCCCGGAGCAGATCTGGGTGGAGCCGAACGGCCGCGTGCAGGTGATGGACTTCCCCCTGCCGACCGGCCGCGAGCTGTCCGAGGACCGCACCAAGTCCCGCTACCCGGTCGGGGTGGTGGCCCCGTTCGACAGCGTCCGCGCGGTCGCCACCCTTCTGTTGGAAGGGGTGCCGCGCACGACCGGCGGGCGGATCGCCGCCCCGCTGCCGCCGCACGCCTCGGCCATCACCGACCGGCTGATGACGGACGACCGCACCGGCTACTCGTCGCTCGCCCGCCTCGGCCGGGAGTTGGCCGACAACCACGCGCACCCGCCGCAGGTGTCGGCCGGCCTCCGCGCCGGCCACCTCACGCTGCAAGCCCTGCTGTGCGGCCTCGGCCTGCTGACGATGTTCCTGTTCGCCGGCTTCTACTCCTTCCTCAACGCCCTGGCGACCGGCCAGGAGTCGCAGATGCCCAAGCGGGCGCGGGCCGTCGTGGCCGACCCCGCCAAGCGCGCGGCCTTCCTCGCAAGCCTCCGCTCCGACCCCGCGACCGACCCGAAGGTGCTGGCGGCGGTCGAACGGGCGGTCGGCCCCGACCTGCTCGACCGGACGCAACAGCGGCTGGACGACTGGGCGGAAGCGGCCGAACGGCGGCGAGCAATCCGCGACCCGTACCTGAACGATCCGGAGCGGAAGCTGCTGCAACAATTCGAGGGGGAACCGGACGCCGAGGAACTGCCGAACCGCCGCGTGATCGCCTACGCGGTGACCGTCGTCGCGTCGCCGCAGCCGCCCGACATCACCGCGATGTTCGAGCCGCTCGACGTGTGGGTGGTGTTCGGCTTCATCGCCGCCTTCCCGCTGCTGGTGTGGCCGCTGTTCGCGGCCGTCTTCCGGGGCGGCCTGTCGATGCTCGTGTCCGGCATCGCCGTCGTCACCACGGACGGCCGCCCGGCCGCCCGCTGGCGGTGCGCGGCGCGGGAGGCGCTCGGCTGGATGCCGCTCTTGGCCGTGTTACTGGCGACGGCGTGGATCCAGTACTCCGTCCCGCAGTTCGTGTTCGCGCGGACGTTCCTGTGGCTGCTGGCGGTGGTGCTGCTGCCGCTGTCGGTGGCCGTCGCCGTCCGCGACCCGGTGCGCGGCCCGCACGACCGCCTCGTGGGAACCTTCCTGGTCCCCCGCTGATCCGCCGGTTCTATTTGGCCGCATCGGCCGCACTCGGGTACAGGGTGTAGGTGGTCTTGCCGGCGGCCGGCCGCAGGAGGATGACCTCGAACCCGTAGTCCAGCAGGATGGCCGGCCACTTGCCGACGGCGGCGAGAATGGCCGACCCGCCGTGCGCCGCTTGCCAGCCCGTGGGGAGCGGCGCGCCGGCCGGTCGCGAGACCTCTTCCGCCAGGCGCGCCGCGTCGGTCGCACCGAAGGCCGTGAGCGTGCGAATCGACTGCCGCCGCTGGACGCGGAGCTTCACCCCGCCGGCGCCTGGACGAACACCTCGGCCCGCCGCCGCCAGAAGGCGCGGTCGATGTCGGTCAGGGTCGCCCACGCGCCGACCGGGAACGGGGACGGCAGCGGCGTCGGGGAACTGCGGAACTGACGGGCGACCCACCGCCGCCGGGGGGCCACCGCCGGCGCGTACGCGCCGGCGTAGTTGGCGGCCATTTTCTCGGCGATCTGCTCGATCATCTGGCCCGACTCCAGGTTCGCCCGGTTCAGCACCTCGTGTTCGATGTCGAACGGCAGGATCAACTCGGCCCCGTCCCGGCTGTTGCGGTGCAGCTCCCCGGCCAGATCCTGGTTGAGCAGGCAGATCATCGTGTACTGGGTGTCGAACTTGTGCCGCAGTTCGGTGGCGTGGATGCCCAGCCGCAGCGCCTCGTCCGGCGACTCCTCCGTCAGGACGGCGATGTCGGCCTCGCGGACGGCGGCGAACTCGGCGGCCGTCGCCGGGTCGTCCTCGTCCAGCCGTAGCAGCGTGCGGAGGTCCGAATTGACGGCCCGCACGGCGAGCAGCCCGCCGTCCGACCCCAAGTAGGGCAGGTTCATCAGGTCGCGGGTCACGTCGGCCTTCTTGGCCGCGGTCGGGTCGGGCCGGTCGATCACCACCACCGGCAGCGGCGGGCGGCGGGCGGCGGGCGGCGTCGCCGATCACGATGTACGCGCCGGCGTCGCGGGCGGCGAGGATGTGCGGGTTCTCCGGGTCCAATTCCAGCACGACCACCGTCCGCTTCTTGCGGCGGAGGGGTCCGACGAAGTCGGGTCGGCGGTGCGGTACATCTCGACGAACCGGATGCCGTGGTCGCCCGCCCCGATGATCACGATGTGCCGGTCGGCGAACAGTTGGCGGAGCTTCCACAGGCCGACCCACCAGTGCAAGCAGAAGGCGTGCCAGGCGCTGACGATCATCCCGAAGGCGACCGCGATGACCGCGAAGAACAGCAGGCTGCTGGCCGTCAGGCGGGCGACGTTGTACCAGGCGTGCGCCTCGGGAAGGGCGTCCGGGTTCTTCGGCGGATCCCCCTTCAGGTAAAAGAGTTGCAGCGTCTTGTAGACGCTGTCGAACCGCTTCGCCTCGTTCTCCTTCGCGTCGAAGTGCGAGTAGGTGTGGAGACCGGTGAGGAGTGCGGTCACGCCGAGGCCAATCCAGAGGAGGCCGAAGAACACGGCCAACTGGCCGCGCTTGCCGCTGGGCGGAGCAATGAGCATGGGGACACTCGTGGGGTGCGGGTCGGAGCGGCGGGGCCATCCCCGACTCACATCCGAACGCCCGGCCCGCCGATGACACCGTCCCGGCGGATTACGCCAGCAAATACGCGAACCGCCCCCGCCACGCCTTGGGGATTTCGGCGGTCAACGAAATGGGTTCATTCTTGGTCGGGTGCAGAAAGCCGAGGGCGCGGGCGTGCAGCCCGATGGCCGGGCCGAACCGGAACCGGCCGCCGTACTTGGTGTCGGCGTAAATGGGGCAACCGCGGCTGGCCAGTTGCACGCGGAGCTGGTGCTTGCGGCCGGTCTGCGGGCGGAGTTCCAGCAGCATCAACCCGTTGTGCGTGGCCTTCACCTGGAAGTGCGTGCGGGCCGCCTTCGCCGTCGGCGTGTCGGGCGGGACGACGACCACGTTCTTGTTCACCTCGTCGTGGTACAGCCAGTCGTCGAACGTGCCCCACTGCGGCAACTCCTCGCTGGCGGCGCTCAACTCCACGACCGCCCAATACGTCTTCTCCACGGCCCCCTCGCGGAACTGCTCGCTGAGTCGGGCGGCTGCCTTGCTCGTGCGGGCGAACACGAGCGCGCCGCTGGTCGGCTTGTCGAGCCTTTGCACGACGCCGAGGAACACGTTGCCGGGCTTACCGTACTTCTCTTTCAGGTATGCTTTGGCGAGGCGATCAATGGTCTCGTCGGTGCCGTCGAAGTGGGTGGTGGGCCAGCCGGCCGGCTTGTTCAGCGCGAGCAGGTGGTTGTCCTCGTGCAGGATGTCGAGCAGGTCTTCGAAGGAACTCATGCCGGCACCGGGGTGGGATGGGATGCCGTCATGATGCCACACTTCGCGGCGAGTACAATGGCGGCACCCACCACGAGGGCCACCCGATGCCGCTCCGCGACCACTTCCACCCGCCGTTCACCACCCGCTACAGTTGGGATGTGGTTCACGCCCAACTGCCGGCCGTCATCACGACCCACCTGAACACGTTACTGCCGGACGGGTACATGGCGGGGCCGGGCGTCCACATCGGCAGCTTCGGGGAGGTGGACATCGGCACCATGCAGGAACCGCCGCCGGAGTGGGAGCCGGGCGGCGCGGACACCGGCGACGGCGGCGGAGTCGCCGTGGCGGAAGCGGTGTGGGCACCGGCGGCGGCGACTCTCGAAGCGGAGGCCGACTGGCGGGGCGTGGACGACTACGAGGTGAAGGTGTACGACGTGACCCGCTCGCGGGAGCTGGTGGCGTCCATCGAGATCGTCAGCCCGTCGAACAAGGACCGGCCCGCGCACCGGACTACGTTCGCCGCCAAGTGCGCCGCGCTCCTGGCGAACGACGTGTCGGTCGTCGTCCTGGATTTCGTCACGGAGCGGGAGAGCAACCTGTACGCGGAGATGCTCGGCGTGCTGGGCGCGACCGACCCGGCTGTGTCGGACCCGCCGCCGGGCATCTACGCCGTCGCCTGCCGGCGGCGGCGGATCAAGCGGAAGCAGAAGTTGCAATCGTGGTATCACCCGCTCGCCATTGGCCAACCGCTGCCGACGCTGCCGCTGTGGATCACCGACCGGCTGGCGATCAAGTTGGAGTTGGAGCCGCTGTACGAGCAAACCCTGCGGGCGCTGCGGATCAAGTGACCGGGCGCGGCGCGAAGACTCTTCGCGGCGACTTCAGGAGCCGAGCGCGAGGTCCGGCACCGGCGGCAGGCGGCGGGGCAGTTTCGCTTCATCCCGAAAGGCACGCTCGATCCTAGCAGCAATGGCCAAGAGTCCATCCTCGTGCCAGTTTGCGCCCACCAGTTGCACAGCCATCGGGAGGCCTTCACTCGACCACCCGAGTGGCAGGGAGACGGTCGGGACGCCGAGGAAACTCCACGGGCTGTTGCACCACGGATCGCCCGTCGTTTCCGGCGACGGGGGTGTGTCGAGCGTGGCGGGCATCAGGAGCGGTTCGGGCCAGAACAGCTCTTCGCAAGCAGATTCCAGTTCGTCGCGGAAGAGCCGAGCGGTTCGGTATTCGACCGCCGTCACCCGTTGGCCTTCCTCGATCAGACCACGGATACGGATCGGATAGTCGTCTCCGTGGCGCGTCATGCGGCGCGAGTGGACATGGGCCGCTTCGACGGCCATCAACAGGCGATGCACTCGGTGGACCTGTCCGAATCCGGTGGGTAAGGCGATGCTGCGATGAAACCCGTCAAGCTGGGCGTGCGAGTCGATACCACGGAGCCGTTGCTCGATGAACGCCGAAATCTCGGCGGTGACGGCGGGTTGGAAAAAGTCCGACGGTACATTGACACCAGGCCGATGAAGTTGCCGCGATTCCAGTGACTGCTCGATCCGCCTCACGCAGGCAGGGACCGGGCGCGTGACAGTTGCGAAATCGTGCGGGTCAGCTCCGGCCAGCGCCTCGAACACCACCGCCAAATCCCGCACGCAGCCGGCCATGACGCCGACGTGATCCAGACTCGGCGCGAGCGGCAGCACGCCGTTCACGCTCACTCGGCCGTGCGTCGGCTTCAGGCTGCACACGCCGCAATAGCTCGCCGGGCGGGTCAGGCTGCCGCCGGTTTGCGTGCCGAGCGCGGCCAGGCACATGCCGCAGGCGACCGCCGCCGCGCTGCCGGAGCTGCTGCCGCCGGGCGTGCGGTCCAGGTTCCACGGGTTCCGCGTGACCGGCGGGTCGGTGAACGCATACGCCGTCGTCACCGTCTTGCCGAGGATCAGCGCGCCGGCCTGCCGCAGCCGCCTCACGCACTCCGCGTCCTGCCGGGCGTAGCTGTTCGCCCACAACTTCGACCCGCACCCGGTCGGCATGTCGGACACGTCGATGATGTCCTTGATGCCGACCGGGATGCCGTGCAACTCGCCGCGATAGTGGCCGGCGCGGATGTCCTCCGTGAGTTCTTCGGCCTCCTGGCGGGCGCGCTCGCGGTCGAGGTGGACCCACGCCTGCACCGCCGGTTCGTACACGTCGATGCGGCGGAGGCATTGCTCCAGCAACGCGGACGGCGTCAGTTCGCCGGAGCGGATCAGCGGCGCGGCGGCAGTGATGGTCAGCGGCTCGGTCATGACGATAGAATACCGAGTAGGACAAACAAAGACAGTTTCACCGCGGAGGGCATGCGAGGGCGAGGAGGAGACGAAGACATAAAGAGTATCGAATTGGTTCTTTCTCCGTGCCCTCGCGTGCCCTCTGCGGTGAATCCTCCGGATTTCAAACATGGTTCGCGTGGCGATTCTCGGCGGGTCGGGGTACACCGCCGTCGAGCTGATGAAGCTGCTGGTGCGGCACCCGCACGCCGAGGTGGTGGCGGTCACGTCGCGCACCGAGGCCGGGCAGCCGGTCAGTCGGGTGCATCCGGTGCTGGCGCACCGCCTGGAAGTGGCGTGCGAGGAGTTCGACGCCGACAAGCTGCTGGCGAAGGGCGTCCAGTGCGCGTTCGGCTGCCTGCCGCACGGCGTCAGCGCCGAGGTCGTCGGCCCGCTGCTGGATCGCGGCATCAAGGTGATCGACCTGAGCGCCGACTACCGGCTGAAGGACGCGGCCGTGTACGCCGAGTGGTACGGGGCCGCACACCACGACGCGAAAAACCTGGCGCACGCCGTGTACGGACTGCCGGAAGTCTACGGCGACCGCATCCCCGGCGCGACGCTCGTCGCCAACCCCGGCTGCTACCCGCAGACGGCCATCCTGGGGCTGGCCCCACTGGTGGTGAACAAGCTGATCCGCCTCGACGACATCGTGATCGACAGCAAGAGCGGCGTGAGCGGGGCGGGGCGGACGCCGAAGCTGGCCACGCACTTCCCGGAATGCAACGAGAACTTCGCGGCGTACAGCGTCGGCAAGCACCGGCACACGCCGGAGATCGAGCAGGTGTTGAGTGACATCGCCGCGTCACCGGTGAGCGTGATCTTCACCCCGCACCTGGTGCCGATGGACCGGGGCATCTTCAGCACCATCTACGCGACGCCGACGACGCCGGTGACGGAAGCGGAGCTGACGGCCCTTTACAAGCAACACTACGCCGGCAAGCCGTTCGTGCGGGTGCGGGACACGCTGCCGGGCACGAAGGACACGGCGCACACCAACTTCCTGGACGTGTGCGTGAAGGTGGTGAAGGGGCGGGTGATCGTGCTGGCGTGCGAGGACAACCTGATCCGCGGCGCGAGCGGGGTGGCGGTGCAGAACTTCAACGCGATGTTCGGCTTCGTCGAAACCACCGGCCTGTGGTGACCGGCGGCCCCGACGGGGTGATCACTCCTTGTTTTTCTTCGGCTCGGTTTCCTTCTTCGGCTCCGGCGGCTTGCCCACCAGCGGCTTGATCTCCCGAATCCAGATGTTGCGGTACTTCACCAGGTCGCCGTGGTTCTGAAGGCGGATCGACTCGCGGTCGCCGTGCTTCACGTAGGCGGCCGGCTTGTCGAAGTTGGTGCTGCCCTGCAACTCGAAGTGATTCTGCACGCACACCCCGTTGTGGAGGACGGTGACGTACCCCGGCTTGGTCACCTTGTCGCCGTCGCCGAACACCGGCGCGGTGAACAGGATGTCGTAGGTCTGCCACTCGCCCGGCTTGCGGCACACGTTCACCATCGGCGGCGTCTGCTTGTACAGGCTGCCGCACTGGCCGTCGAAGTACGTCTTGTTGTCCACCGAGTCCAGCACCTGCACCTCGTACCGGCCCATCAGGAACACGCCGCTGTTGCCCCGCCCCTGACCGTTGCCCTTCACCACGGCGGGGGTGGCGAACTCGACGTGCAACTGGCAGTCGCCGAACTTGTCCTTGGTGGTGATGTCGCCGCCCTTCACCGTGGCCGCCCCGTCGGCGATCACCCACTTGTCGCCGTTGTTCCACTTGTCCAGGGTCTTGCCGTCGAACAGGACGACGGCGTCGCTCGGCGGCGCGCCCGGCTGGTCCGCCGGGGCGGGGGTGACGAGGGCCGGCTCCGGCCACACGATGCCGCTCTTGTACTCCCGCTGGGCCAGCACCGACCCGACGCCGACGCCCACCACGGCCAGGGCGACCGCCGCGAACAGCTTCCGACGCGAACTCATGACATCATCCTTCGAACGGGGGAAAGGGACCGCGAGGGTGATTGTGTCCGAAACCGCCGCCGGAGGCAAACCCTCTCGCCGGGCGGTGAGGTCGTGGTACAATTGCGGAGGCCACCGGAGGGGAAGCGATGACGAACTCACCCACACCCGTCGAGTACGCGCTGGCGCTGTCCGTCGAGGACAAGTCGCGGGTGTTCTGCGCGCTGCTGAAGGAGCTGATCGCGTTTCGCGGCGGCGGGAAGGGACAGATTTCGATCACCGCTCCCGACGGCGAGTGGCTCGGCTACCACGTCCCGCCGCTGGCGGCTGAAGCCATCTTCGCCGAGCGAGGGCCGAAGCTGTCCGAGGAACGGTGGGCGGAGTTGGACCGGCGGGCGGCGAGCGTCGGGACGGCCATCCCCGCCGCGCAGATGATCGCGGAACTCAGGGCCGAGGCGGAACGGCTGAAAAGCCGAGAACCCGTACTGTGCGCGTCGTAGCGCCAAAGGCCCACGACCTCTGGTCGGTCAGGACGTAGGCGACCCACAGTCCGCGAACGTACCGCCACCACCAGCGGGAGCCGTCGGCTCGTCGCAAATTGATGGCGTCCGGCATGTCACCCTGGTGAGAGACGAACAAACGGGTCAGGTCTTCCAGGTAGACACCGGCGAATAGCACGGCATCCAAGTCGGACGTGACTCGCGGCGTCAACAAGCGGATCAAATCCGCGCGAGCCGGCGGTTCGTACTCGACTTCCACGTTCATCGCCGTTCCCTCCGGGTCCGATCAGTTTACGAACCCCGCGGCCGCCGACCGGCTCGGCACTTTTCGCGCGATTCCCGGATGCGTTTCGCTTCCCGCAGGCTATTCCTCTTTGTCGTCCCACGGCCGCGCGGGGGATTTCTGTGCAACATGGCTCGTTCCTCACGTCGCTCACGACCGCGCTCGCGGACACCGTTCCCGACGCGGACCTGCTCCGGCGGTTCGCCGACGACGGCGACGGCGCGGCCTTCGAGCTCCTGGTCCGCCGGCACGCCGGCGCGGTGTGGGCGGCGTGCCGGGCCGTACTGCCGACCGACCGGCACGCGGCCGAGGACGCCTTCCAAGCGACGTTCCTCGTGCTGGCGCGGAAGGCCGGGGCGATGCGGGCCGAGACGGTCGCCGGCTTCCTCTACCGCGTCGCCTTCAACGCCGCCCGCCGGGTGAGGAAGCGCGCGCCGACCTCCGCCGCGATGCCCGACGAGCGGCCCGCGCCCCCGACCGCCGATCCGCTCGTGCAGACCGAACAGGCCGTCGCCGTGGCCGAGGAAGTGGCCCTGTTGGCGGAGAAATTCCGCTTGCCGGTACTGCTCTGCTTCTTCGACGGCTGCACCCACACCGAAGCCGCCGCCCGGTTGGGCTGGTCGGTCGGCACGGTGGCCAGCCGGCTGTCGCGGGCGAAGGACCGGCTCCGGGAGCGGTTGACCCGACGCGGGTTCGCGCTGCCGGCGGCTGCGACCGCCGCCATTCCAATCGGTGCCGTCCGCGCGGCGGTGGAAACGACCACGACCCCGTCGGCGGTGTCGCCGGCGGTCGCCGAACTCACACGCGAGGTACTCGCTGCCATGATGAGCCGAACGACGAAACTGCTGTGGGCCGCCGGGCTGATGCTGGCCGTGGCCGGAACGCCCGCGCTGGTCGGCGGCCCGAACGAGCCGCAGAAAGGCGGCAAGCCGGTCGCCAAGCAACCGCCGGCCGCCGACCGCGGACTCCCCCCGACCGAATTCCCGGACATCCGGGTCAAGCCGCCGAAGAAACTGGCGGGGGAGGAGGAACGGACGCCGGAAGAACGCGACGAGTATCTGAAGCAGTTCGCGCCGCCGGAGATGCCAAAAGCGCTCCCGGCCGACAAGCCGGTGGTGAAGCTGGCGAAGGCGAAGCTCAAAGCCGTCGCCGAGGCGCTGCGACAGATGCTCGTGCGGATCGACGGCGGGATCAACATCTCAGGCGATTTTGCCAACTACTGCGTTCTGTCCGAGAGCCTGACGGCCGCCGCCGACCTCGCCTTCGAGAAGCCGGCGGATCGACTGGCGTGGTACGAACACCGCCTGCTGCTGATGAAGATGAGCGAGGAATATTACCTCGCCCGTTCAACTGCCCGTGGCCCTGACGCGCCGCCCGAGAATCGGGGCATCGACGCGCCGTACCTGCTGCCCCAGGCGTCGGCCGCCCGACTGGACGCCGAGATCGCGCTGGTGAAGCTGAAGGAGCAGATCGGGAAGTAAGCTGGCCCGCTCGCCCCGTGCCCCAGGGCGAGCCGCCACCATTCGCACTCAGCCGCCGGTCGTCTTCAGCTTGACCGCGTACTCGCCCGTGCAGTTCTCGTTGCCCCAGTGGCTGGGCGCGATGATGATGTACAGCTTGCCCCGCTCGGTCGGCTTGCCCTTGTACGCCTCGCCGATCAGGAACGGCGTCCCCTTCTCGCCGATCTTGCCGTACACCGCGCCGGACTTGTACTGCTGCTGTCCGCCGGGGAACGGCGCGCCGGGGAACTGTTGTCCCCCAGGCCCGCCACCGGCGTCCGGCCCCATGACGAACCCGGTGCTGCCGTTCGGCCCGGCCGGGTACTGCCCCGGCGACTGCGGCCACTGGTCGATCTTGCCGCTCGCGGCGATGTCCAGCGTCGTGTCGGCGGTCACTTCGACGCCGGTGTCATGCCACGCCGCCCACCGCAGTTTGGCGTGCTTGGCGGCTTCCAGGTTGAACTGCTCGTTCGCCACCATGCCCACCGGCCGCAGGTCGCGGAGGTCGGACAGCTTCAGGGTGGTGTCGCCGAAGTACTTGGTCTTGGCCTTGAAGCCGGCCGTCTCGATGGTGCCGCGGATGGGGCCGTCGGCGGTGTGCAGCACGTCGTAGTCGCGGAGTTCGAGCAGCTCCTTGGACAGCGTCTCCTCCAGCTTCCGCATGGCGTCCTGCCCGCGCTTGGACACCTCCGGGCTGTCGCTCTTCATCGCCCGCTTGACCGCCGGCAGGGCGAACTCGCCGAACGTCAGGATGTCCTTGGACGCCTTGTCGCGGGCCTTGAACTCCGCCGAGCCGAGGTCGTCGGCGACGGCGTTCACCTTCGCCTCCATCCCTTCGGGGAAGCGGAAGCCGAACTCGATCCGCCGCACGTCCGCCAGGGGAATAGTCAGCTTGCCGTACTTGGACGCGACGACGACCGTCGTTTCCAGCATGCTCAGTTGGATGACGCTGCCGTCGGCGAACTTGGCTTCGTAGCCGGTCGGGTCGCCCTTCTTGGGCGGGTCGGCGGCGAGTACGGGACCGACGGCCGCGAGGAGCGCGACGAGGACGAGGAACCGGGGCATGAGAGACACTCCGAAGACGGGGGGGAGCAGCCACCGATAATACGACGGCGATGGGCCGCCCGGCGTCGGAAATTACGCCCTTGTTACCCACCGTAACTTCGCCGACCGGGAGCGGGGGTTGGCCAGCTTCTCCTCCTCGGACGGTCGGATCGGGTCGTCGGACGCGGCGGTGTAAAGGCCCGACCGCACGCCGTCGCGGAAGGTGGTTTTGACCAATCTGTCCTCTCCGCTGTGGAAGCTGATGATCGCCGCGACCCCGCCGGGCTTGAGGACATCCGGCAGCACGCGGAGCAGTTGCGACAGGTTCGCCAACTCGCGGTTCACGAGGATCCGCAACGCCTGGAACACCCGCGTCGTCGGCAGCATCACCTGCTTTCGCACCGGGCCGAAGCCCGGCCCGAGCATGGGCGTGACCGGCGCGGCGGCCTCGATGACCGCCCGCAACTCGGTGGTGCGCTCGAACGGCTTCGCGCTGCGGTGGTCGGCGATGGCGGCGGCAATCTTCTCGGCCTCCGGCTCGTCGCCGAGTTCGGTGAACGCGGTCGCCAGTTCGCTCTCCGGCAGCGTGTTCAGCAGCTCCGCCGCCGTCCGCCCGCGCGACCGGTCCATCCGCATGTCGAGCGGGCCGTCCCGCATGTACGAGAAGCCGCGTTCGGGGTCATCGACCTGCATGGACGACATGCCGAGGTCGGCGAGGAGGCCATCGATCTGGGCCACACCCGCCGTCGCCAGCACGGCCGGCAGCCCGGCGAAGTTGCCTTGGTGCGCGACGAACGGGAAGCCGACGGCTTGCAGACGTTCGGTGGCGCTGGGCAGGTTCAGCGGGTCGAGGTCGGTGGCGATCAGCAGCCCGGTCGGGCCGAGCCGCGCGAGCAGTTCGGCCGCATGCCCGGCGAAGCCCAACGTGCAATCGACGAGCGTCTGGCCCGGCTGCGGGTCCAGCACGCGGAGGCACTCGTCCATCAGCACGGCGCGGTGTTCGCCGTCGGGGGTGCTGCGGTCCTTGCGGGGCGGACGGCGCTTGCGGTGGAACTTGCGGGCCATGACGAAACCAATTCCGGAGTGAAATCGAACATCTCAAGCAAAGCCGCGAAGACGCAAAGAAGAAAGAAGGTGAAACAGTAAGCCCCCCTCACCCGGCTCGACTCCGTCTCGCCGACCTCTCCCCCACTTCGTGGGGCGAGAGGTGTTGGGTGGTTGGACTCTCTGCCAAGGACACGGAACGAACCACGCCCCACCTTTCGCCCCACGCAGTGGGGGAGAGGTCGAACGCGGTGCGGAGCACCCGTTCGGGTGAGGGGGCTTTTTCTTCATCAGCCCCCACCAGTCACCCGATCACCGCCAGACTCTCTTCCGCCGCTCGCAAGGTGGCGGAGATATCCGCATCGGTCATGGCGGCGCAGGTGAAGGCGGCCTCGTACTGGCTGCACGGCAGGTACACGCCGCGGTCCATCATGGCCCAGAAGAACCGCGCGAACCGCCCCGTGTCGGCGGTCTTGGCGGTGTCCAAGTCCGTCACGGGGGTGCCGGTGAAGAACAGCGTCCACATGCTGCCGACGCGGTTGAACTGGTGCGGAATGCCGTGCTTCGTCGCGGCGGCCGTCAGCCCGACGCCGATGGCCGCGCTCATCGCCTCCAGCCGTTCGTAGGGCGGATTCGTCTTCAACTCGGTCAGCGTGGCGATGCCGGCGGCCATTGCCACCGGGTTGCCGGAGAGCGTGCCGGCCTGGAACACCGGGCCGGCGGGCATGACGTGCTTCATCACATCCGCCCGGCCGCCGTAGGCCCCCACCGGGTAGCCGCCGCCAATGATCTTGCCCAGCGCCGTCATGTCGGGCATGTCACCGAGGAGCTGCTGCGCGCCGCCGTAGCCGAGGCGGAAGCCGGTCATCACCTCGTCGTAGATGAGTAGCGCCCCGTGCTTGTGCGTCAGTCGGCGAAGCTCGCTGCGGAACTCCGCGCTCGGCACCACCAGGCCCATGTTGCCGACGACCGGTTCGAGCATGACGCCGGCGATCTGGTCCCCCTTCGCGGCGAACAACTCCGCGAGTTGCTGCGGGTCGTTGTACCGCAGGACGACGGTGTCCTTCGTGCAGCCGGCCGGAACGCCGGGGCTGTTCGGCACGCCGAGCGTCAGGGCGCTGCTCCCGGCCGACACCAGCAGGGCATCGACGTGGCCGTGGTAGCAGCCGGCGAACTTCACGATCAGGTCGCGGCCGGTGAACCCGCGCGCGAGGCGGATCGCGCTCATCGCCGCCTCGGTGCCACTGGACACGAACCGCACCATCTCGATGCTGGGCACGGCGTCGATGACGAGTTCGGCCAGTCGGCTCTCGGCCTCGCACGGCGCGCCGTAGCTGGTGCCGCGGTGCAGCGCGGCGGTGGTCGCCGCCACCACCTTCGGGTGGCAGTGGCCGAGGATCATCGGCCCCCACGAGCCGATGAAGTCGAGGTACTTGTGACCGTCGAGGTCGTACAAGTGCGGCCCGACGGCCTTGTCGATGAACAGCGGCGTGCCGCCGACGCCACCGAAGGCGCGGGCCGGGCTGTTCACCCCGCCGGGGATGAGCGCCTTCGCCCGCGCGAACGCGGCCTCGGACTTCGGACGGGATATGACGGAGAGTGATGTCATGGGGAATATTGAGGAGTCAGGAAGCAGGGGACAGGAGGCAGTCAAGAAGCAGGGGACAGGAGGCAGTCAGGAAGCAGTCAGGAATCAAGAGTCAGCAGGCAGAGGCGGTCAAGCAAAGAGCAAAGCCGTGTTCTGTCTCCCGACTCTTGCTTCCTGTCCCCTGCTTCCTGACTCCTGGTTAGCGAGGGTTTTCGGCCAGCAGCTTCTCGGCGCGAGCGACGAGGGCCTTCATTTCGGGGGTGGGGTCGTCGGCGAACAGTTCGGTCACGTTCCGGCAGGCGAGGCGGAGTTGCCGGCCGGCCACGTTCATGTGCGCGTCGTCCCTCGACGCCTTCGCGGTGTCCATCTCCTTCGAGAGCACGTCGAGCTGGCTGGCGTGGTTCAACTGCCGGTCGAGGGCGGCCTTCTCCTCCTTCGCGGCGTCGGTCGGGATGGCGAACCGCTGCTCGCTCGCCAGCAGGAACCAGCGGCTCCGCTCCGGCTTGCCCTCGGCCTCCTTCGCCAGTTGGTCCCACACCTGCCGGGCCTTGATCGGGTCTTTCGACTCGGCCAGCCGCACCGCCTTCACGGCCAGCCACTCCGGGTCGGTCGGCTCGTACTTCTTGCGCTCCTCGATGTCGGCCTCGGCGCGGACCTGCTTTCGCAGGCGAGCCAGTTCGGCGGGCACGGCGGCCAACTCGGTCAGCCGGCGGTCGGCGGCCCAGCGGAAGGCGGCCTTGTTCGTCTCGTCGTCGTCGCCGTACTTGGCCGGCGGCGCGTCGGGGAACTTGTCGCGGGCGGCCGTCCACGCCTCCTTCGCGCGAACCAAGTGGCCGGCCTTCTCGGCCTCCAGCGCCGCCCAGACGTTGTCCAGCGCGGCCTGGTCCTCGGTGTCCGCCTGTGCCTTCTTCATGCTACTGTTGAACCGCTTCGCCAGTTGGGTCTCCCCCAGCTTCGCCCGCTCGTCGCGGAACGTGGCCCGCACCTTCTCCACCCGCTCGTCGCCGCTCGTGCCGTGCGCGGCCAGGAACCGCTTGGCCGCGCCCAGCTTGTCCGTCGCGGCCTCGTACTCCTTGAACGCGCCGTCCAACCCCTGCGGCCAGAACAGGTACGCGGCCGTCGCCAGCACGCCGAGGAAGACGGTGCCGAAGATCACCCCCTTCACCCACGTCCGCTGCAGGAACGGCACGTACACCACTTTCTTCTTCCGCTTCTTCCGCCCGGTCAGGGCGCGGGCGGCCTCGCGGTCCTCCTCGCTGACCGGCTGGTCGCCGAGCGGCCGGTCGATCCGCCGCGCGGCGGCGGCGGCCGCGCCGAGGCTGGCCTGCGCCTCCATCTTGGCGAAGATGTCCCGGATGGTCTGCTTCACCCGGAGGGCGTCCAGCGGGCGGTCCTCCGGCTTCTTCTCCATCAGGTGCAGGATCAGGCTTTCCACCTGGGGCGGCAGGTCGGCCACCAGCCGGCTGGGGCGGGGCGGCTTCTCCGTCACCTGCTTCATGAACATGTCCACAGTGCTTTCGCCGGTGAACGGCTTCCGCCCGGTGATCAGCTCGAAGAAGACGACGCCGAGCGAGTACAGGTCGGACCGCGGGGTCAGGTCGCGGACCCCCTTGCACTGCTCCGGACTCATGTACGCGGCCGTGCCGATGGTGCTGTTCGCCCCGGTCAGGGCGGTCACGTCGGTGTCCTTGGCGATGCCGAAGTCGGTCAGCTTCAGCACCCCCTCGCGGGTGATCATCAGGTTGGACGGCTTGAGATCCCGGTGGATGATGCCCTTCTCGTGCGCGTGCTGGAGGGCGTCGCACAGCTGAATGCCGTACTCGAACGACTCCTCCCAACTGAGGCGGACGCGGCGGAGCAGCGCCTTGTCCATGCTCTCGCCGGCCACGTACTCCATGGCGATGAACGGCGTCTGGCGGTACTTGCCGGTGGCCAGCAGGCGGACGATGTGCGGGTGCCGGAGCTGCTTCAGGATAGCGGCCTCGCGGGTGAACCGGGCCATCGCCGAGTCGTTGCCGAGGAGGCCGAGGGAGATGACCTTGAGGGCGGCCGGGATGACGGACCCCTTGCGGTCGAACCGCGCCAGGTAGACGCTGCCCATGGCCCCGCTGCCGAGTTCCCGCTCGATGAAAAAGGGGCCGATCTGCTGGCCGATCAACATGACCGCGACTCCCGGACGGCGGTGGAGGGGCGATGCCGCTGGGGTATTGTAAGGGGTGAAGGGCGAAACGGAGCCGGAAGCGTGAGCGACGGACGGTTCGAGTCCGTCG
>JAYTTN010000420.1:0-5514 GCA_043745295.1 Fimbriiglobus sp.
CCGCGACCGCCAGGGAGTGGCATCGGTGGCGAAGATGCCACTCCCTGGCGGTCGCGGCTCGCAAGCACACTACACGGATTTTCCTATGCTGCCGGGCAAGCGCGACAAGAAACAGGCCAACCGCATCGCCGCCGTCTGGTCGGCCGACGTGCCCGATCACGTCATCGCCATCAACTGGTCCGCCGACGGCGCGCTGGTCGCGGCGGCCGCCGTGTCCGGGCCGATCCTGCTCCTGCACGTCGGCACCGGGACGACCACGCGGACCCTCGCCGGCCACGGGTTCGGCACGGCCGCCGTCGCCTTCCACCCGCGCGAACAGGTGCTGGCCTCGGTCGGGCAAGACGGCAAGGTCCGCTTGTGGGATGCCACGTTCGGGACCGAGCGCGTCGCCCTCGACGGCGGGGCCAAGTGGGTGGAGCGCCTGGCGTGGTCGCCGGACGGCAAACTCCTGGCCACCGCCGGCGGGAAGAATGTTCGGCTCTGGGACTTTACCACTGGCGAACTCGTCCGCGAGTACGACAAGCACGGCGGCACGGTGGCCGACTTGGAATGGCAGCCGGGCACGGGCCGGCTGGCGGTGGCGGCTTATGGCGGGGTGTCGATTTATGACCCGAACGCCGCCGAGCCGGTGGACACCTTCGCGTGGAAGGGCGCGCCGCTGAAACTGGCCTGGGCACCGAACGGCAAGATGCTGGCCCACGGCAACCAGGACGCGACCGTCCACTTCTGGTACGCCGACACCGGCCGCGACCTGCACATGTCCGGCTACCCGACCAAGGTGCGGGAACTGAGTTGGGACTTCACCGGGCGGTTCCTGGCCACCGGCGGCGGGCCGGGCATGTGCGTGTGGGACTGCGCCGGCAACGGGCCGGAAGGCACCACCCCGAAGATGCTGGAAGGGCAGGCCGGCACCCTCACCTGCGTGGCGTGGCAGCGGCGGGGGTTCCTCGTCGCCAGCGGGGACGACGCCGGCCGCGTATGCCTGTATCAGCCGGCCAACCGCACGCCACTGGTCGGCGGCGCGACGTTCGCCGGCACCGACATCTCGTCGCTGGCGTGGTCGCCGGACGACAGGCGGCTGGCCGTCGGCAGCGGGTCGGGGAAAGTCGGACTGTTCCAGGTGGTGTGACCGAATCGGTGTGAGGCACGAGTCGAGCCACTGCGTCGGGGGAGGTTCTTCCTCCGGCTCGCCGGAACCCGCCTTTTCTCGAATGCGCGTTTCGGTGTATGCTCCCGCGCCGGCACGGTCGCCGGCATTCGGGGTCAACGGACATGACCGCAGCACCACCCGCGCGCAAGCTCCGCACCGTTCTCGCCTTCGTCGTCGCCCTGGCCGGGTGCGACCTGCTCATCCACGCCTTTGCCGGCACCTGGGAACGGTACTCCCCGGACGAGTACGCCGAGCGCGTGGCCGGCTGCGCGAAACTGCCGCGCGACATCGTGTTCGTCGGCGGGTCGCCTGTGGCGGAAGGGATCGACCCGGCCCGTGTCGGTGCGCTGCCGTGGCACGGCACGGCGCTGGCACCGGGGTACGCCGTGGGACTGTCCGGCGGCACCACGTCGGATGTCTACTTCGGCACCGTTCACGCCTGCCCGACGCCGCCGAAGCTGCTGGTGTACGGCATCACCGCCAGCGACCTGAACGACAGCCGGCACGAACCGCACGGCCCGCATTCGCTCATGACCTGGGACGACCTCGCCGACTGGCGGCGGACCCGGCCCGAAGCGGCCGATTGGGTGACGCGGCACTTCCTCCGCGGCCGTGCGGCCGACCTGTCCGGCATCGCCAAGCACCGCCACGGGATGCGGATGTGGGCGGCGGCACAAGCGGAACAGGTCGTGCCCGGCCAGTTCCCGGAGACGGCGGCGGAGGCAAATCGACAGCGCAAACTCGGCGACGACTTGCGAAGCGGCAACGGGTTCGTGCCGACGCCGTGGTTCGCCAACCGGCAGATCACGCAGATGCGGGCGAGCGGGTGGGTGGCCCCGCCGTTCGAGTACCTCGCCCGCTACCGCACCGGGTCGCATTTGAAATACCTGCACCGGCTGCTCGACTGGGCCGAGGCCGGCGGCTGCGAAGTGGTGCTGATCGACATGCCGACGACGGCGGAACTGGAACGGCGACACCCGGCCGAGTTCGCCGAATTCCGCGACCGGCTGGCCGAGGTGGAACGCGCGCGGCGGGTAACGGTGGTCCGCGCCAGCCGCACCGCCACGGGCATGGACGACTCGCACTTCGCCGACCTGATCCACATGAACCACCTGGGAGCCGAGTGGTTCTCGGACTGGCTGCGGGCGGAGTTGACGCGGCTCGGCAGCGAGCCGTCGGACAAAGTGGTGGTGCGGGCGGCGGCACCAAAGTAGTCCGCACTCTCCGAATGGGGCTTCGGGACCGCACTCGGAGAGTGCGGACTACCCTGGAGAATTCAAGCGTGCTGTTCGCCGACAGGCCGTTCTTCGTCTTCCTGCCGCTGGTGCTGCTCGGGTACCACCTGCTGCGGGCGCGCGCGACCAAGTTCACGTTCCTGCTGGCGGCCAGTTGGGTCTTCTACGCCTGGGCCAGCCCCGGCTACCTGTGGGTGATTCTGGCGCTCACCGTCATCGATTACTGGGTGGCCCTGCGGATCGAGGCGACCGACGACCCGCGACTACGGAGACGGTGGCTGGCGGTCAGCGTCGTCTCGAACCTCGGCCTGCTGGCGGCGTTCAAGTACACCGTCTTCGCCTTCGACACCGGGATGAGTTTGGCGAAACTGTGCGGCGCGGACGTGACCGACCGCCACTGGGACATTCTGCTGCCGCTCGGCATCAGCTTCCACACGTTCCAGGGCATCAGCTACACGGTAGACGTGTACCGGCGGCAGATTCGCGCGGTGACGAGCTTCCGCGACTACGCCCTGTTCGTCGCCTTCTTCCCGCAGCTCGCCGCCGGCCCCATCGTCCGGGCGGTCGAATTCCTGCCGCAACTGGTGACGGTGCCGACAGTGACGGCCGCGCACGTCGAGGACGGGCTACGCCTGTTCGTCATCGGGCTGTTCAAGAAGCTGTTCATCGCGGATTACCTGCACGTCCTGATCGTGGACCCGGTGTTCTCGAACCCGGCGGCCTGCGATTCCGCGGCGCACCGGTGGGCGGCGGCGGCGTGGGCGGTGCAAATCTACTGCGACTTCAGCGGCTACACCGACATGGCCGTCGGCATCGCCAAGTGGTTCGGGTTCGACCTCCCGCCGAACTTTCACCTGCCGTACCTCGCCACTAGCATCACCGACTTCTGGCGGCGGTGGCACATTAGCTTGAGCAGTTGGCTGCGGGACTATCTCTACTTTCCACTGGGCGGCAGCCGCGGCGGCGCGGCGCGGACCTACGCGAACTTGCTGGCGGTGTTCGTGCTGTGCGGGCTGTGGCACGGGGCCGCGTGGCACTGGTTCGCGTACGGTTTGTACAACGGCGTGCTGATGTGCCTGCACCGGGCATTCGACCGCGCGACCCCGGACGCGGGCTGGCGGAAGACAACGTGGTGGACGTGGGGCGCGTGGACCGCGACCAGTTACCAGCTCGTCCTCGGCTTGGTTCTGATCCGCATGGCGGACTGGGACGGCGGGTTGCTGATCCTGCAATCGCTGCTCGGTTTCGGCTGGAGTCCGACGGCCGCATCCGCCGCGTTGCCACTCGTCGCCGTGGCCGCGCTGCTGGCAATGGGACTGGCGGGGCACCTCGAACACGGCTCGGCAAGAGCCTCGCCCTCCCGATGGTCGCTGCCGTCGCTGCGCGGGCTGGGGTACGCGGCGGCGGTAGTGCTGCTGGTCACGCTAGGCCCCGGCGCGACGAAGGGGTTCATCTACATCGCGTTTTGAAGGGGCGAAACCTCCTTGGCGGCGCGAGGACTGCCGCCAAGTTGCGCGGCGGTCGGGGCGACCCGCCGGCGGCACCTCGCCTTGACCCGTCCGGCCGGTTCGGGTCAACTTCCGCTCACGGCGGGTTCTCGACCTACTCCAGGAGGGCGTGCGATGCGACGGTTACTGAACCCGGTGATCGGGGTGGCGGTGCTGGCCGGGGTCGCGGTCGCGCGACAGCCGTTGCCCATGCCGCCGATCACTCCGGCGGTGAACGTGGTGCCGGCCGCCAAGCCGGCCGCGCCCATCGACCGCTTCCTGAGCGACCCGCGGGCGTACCCGGAGGCGACCGGGCAGGCGGTTTATTCGGTGCGGGCCGGCGGCGACTGGCTGGCCAAGATGCACCAGTCGGACGGCCGCTTCCACGCCGGCTTCAACCCCAGCCTGCGGCTGTGGCTGGACGACGACAGCGACACCCGGCAGGCGACCGCCGCCGTGGCCCTGTCTCGCACGGCCGCCTTCACCGGCGACGACCGGCTGACCGCCGCCGCCGCGCAAGCCGTCCTCGCGCTGCTCGCCGTGACGAAGGTCGATCCGGCGGACGCCTCGGTGCGGGTGCCGACGGTCGCCGCCGACCGGGGGAACAAAGTCGCCTTCGCCGCCCTCACCGTGCTGGCCGCGTGCGAGCTGCCCGCCCCGGACGCGAAACTGCTGGCGAAGGCCGACGAGCTGTGCGCGTTCCTGCGGAAGCAGTTGAAGCCGGACGGGTCGGTGGCAGTCGGCGACGACCGGCCGACGGCGGCCGTGCCGGGGCTGGTGTTCCAGGCGCTGATGGCGTCGGACAAGTGGACCCCGGCGCAGTGGAAGCGGGACGCGGTGGCGAACGCCGTGGCATACTACCGGCCGGCGTTCAAGCAGACGCCGAGCGCGGAGCTGGCCGGCACGCTGCTGCCGGCGGTGGCCGACTTCTGCCTGCGGGTGAAATCCGAGGGCGGGTGCGGGTTCGCGTTCGAGATGGCGGATCGGTTGTGCGACTCGCAGTACACCGCCGGCGACGCCCGCAACCGGGGCTGGATCGGCGGGTTCAAGCTGACCGTCGGCGAGCCGACCGCGAGCGGCCTACCGTGCGCCCACGCGGCGGCGGCGGCGCTGCACCTGGCCGCCCAGGTGCCGGACGCTACCCGGTTCGCCAAGTACCGGACGGTCACGCGGGAGGCGCTGAAGTTCGGCCGCAGCTTGCAACTGACGACCGAGGGCACCCGCCAGTTCGACAAGGTGTACGCCGCCCAGGTGCTGGTCGGCGGCGCGTGCGGTGGGCCGTCCGACGGCTGCCCCCGTCTGGACCCGACGGCCGACCTGATCGCCGCCCAACTGCGGTACCTGACCGGCGGCGGGGAAAAGGGCGAGTAGCCGCGCCGCGAGGACCGATCATGGCCGCCGAGCCATTCGACCACGACCAGTTGCTGAAGGAGACGCTCCGCGAGTTCTTCGCGGACTTCCTGACGCTGTTCTTCGACCGCTGGGCGCGGCGGCTCGACCTGACGCGGCCGGCGGAATGGCCGCGCACCGAGTTCTTCGCCACTCCGCCCGACGGCCCCAAGCACGTCCTCGACCTGGTGGCGAAGGTGGCCCTCGCGGGGCCGGCCGGGGCCGATGGCGCGTCCGACCCGCCGGCGTGTCT